>NZ_JBIALS010000005.1:0-304325 GCF_042873655.1 Streptomyces sp. NPDC004609
AACTCCGGCGGGTAGTTCTTCATGACCACGAGATGTCCGTTCTCAGATCCTCAGGATCCAGTTTCTCGTGTGTTCAGGATTCGGGGTCAAGGCCCCTCGGCAGGATTCGAACCTGCAACCTTCTGATCCGTAGCTCTAGCCGGATCGGTCATTCGAGGTCGTACCGACTGTGGGGAGGGCCATGAGGGGTGACCTCGGACACTGCTGGGCGCTGGGGTTGCTGTACTTCGCTGCTGTACAGCAGGATCCCGACCAGGGGTGAGGCCATGGAGCGGGAACAGCTCGAACGGCTGCTGAGCGGTGGCGACGGGACATCGTCGGCCGCCCTGTCCGCTCTCCGCGCCGGCGCCTCTCACATCGTCTGGGACGGAACGGCGTCAGCCGATTCGCTCGCGAAGATCTACGGGCGCCGACTCCGCCACACCCTGCGGAGGGGCATCGAGACTTCCGGCTTGGCGCAGGCCGTGCAACGCCTCGACCTGCACGGCCGATCGGTTCGACTGGGCCAGATCAGGACTGCCGACGGATCGTGGGTCTTCATGCTGTTCCTCGACGAAGACGGCGGCACGCTGGTTGCGTGCACCGGCGTTCGACAGGCCCAAGAGCGCGTCCGGGACTGTCCACCCGGGTTCAAGTGGGTCCGGTTGTGGGAGTGCCTACGCCGTTCGGTCCCATCTGAACGGACGTGAACGGCGCTGAATGAGACGGAAACTGAGACGGATGTCGGGGCCGACCTCGCTGGCATCCGATATTGCCCAGGCAAGCGAACTCGTCCTTTGAAAAGGCTGGGGCCCGACCGTTCCGAGCTTCCCGCTCGACCTATCCCGTCACTTCCGGTCCCTAGCTCTGGCACATTCGGTTCATTGGTGCTCATATCGAATTTTAGTGGACGCTATCGGGCGTACGGCTGTTGCCATGAAAGGCGAAGTAGGTTACTACTTTTGGCCATTGGTGACCATTCAGGCGTTTGGGTTAGGTGTCGGCTTTACGTTTACTGCGCTTTGTCAGGCGAAACATGCCTTCTTCGCGCTATCAAGCCTGTATCATCCGTGGTCCGGCCCCACGCGAAGGGATCGCAAGGCGCAACATGCTTGACCTCCCGGCCATGCCAATTGGCCCCCAGTATATGATCATCACTCCAGAAATGGCCGACCTTTGGCTGACTCATTGTAACCCGGCAAGTAATCGAGTCCTCTCCGATACCGTTTATGAGCGCTACGCGAAAGCTATGTCCGACGGCGCATGGAGGACGACGCACCAAGGAATTGCGTTCGATAAAAATGGAATGCTGCTCGACGGTCAGCATCGGCTGATGGGTGTCAAGCTCTCTGGCGCTTCGGTGGAAATGCTCGTAATTCCTTCGTGTGATGCTGAGACGTTTGACGTTCTCGATTCAGGGCACCGAAGGCAGGCTGCCCAGCTTCTTAAGATCCCTCACAGGGTAATCGTGGCCGCCGCCGCACGAATTATCGGACAGATGTACAAGATGTGGGATCCTGTAACGCTTTTTGACGGATTCTATGACACAAAGGCTGCCACTTCCGACATTCTTAAAGCTGTCGCAGCATGGCCGGAGCTGACAACCATGGCTCCCATTTCTGCTGCTGCTTACAGGGCTTCGGGAATCAATCAGCCGACCCATCTTGTGGTACTCGCTCAAGCCGCTAGGACTGAATATGCTGGAAAGATCGACGACTGGGCTAGCGGTCTGATCTCGGGTGCCAATATGGACCAAAAGGACCCGCGCCTTGTCCTCAGGAATCGATTCTTTCGCGACCGGGTATTGCTCGGCACTAGCAGCGGGCGCCGCGCGTCCTACAATTTGATCGCGAAGTCGTGGAATAGTTGGGCTCAGGGAAAGCTGCTGGGAAGTCTTAAGTCCCTTGATGGTGAAGGGGTTATTCCTGTAATCGGAACCGAAAAGTTCCGCCCGTAGTTTGCGCTGTCTCTGCCGTATAGGCTGAGGCCGGCGGAGCGGCTTTGGGCGGGAGCTGCCATGGGGCGAGAGGCCGGGGGCCCGTAAGCTGTGCGCGACTCGGGCGGTCTGTGGACCTGCCCGCAAGGCCCGAAGTGGGCCCCCGGTCTTGGAGGCTCGCCCCATGGTGGCTGCCTAAAGCCGCGGAGCCGACCCCCAGCCACAGAGGGTTTCCCGCCTCCACGGCCCGCAGCTGATCGCGCGGGCCGGCCGGGCCGGGGCTGGAGCGGGGCGGAGACAGGAGCGGCGGGCCCGGCCCGAGGGGCTGGGCCGCGCGCGACGCGCTTGCGCGGCGCCTTGAACCCGTAGAGAAAGTTGTAACTCACTGCCCCGCTGATGGGCTGAACTGGTCTGTGCATGCGGGGAGTCGGGCCGCTTGGCGGTGTGCGAGGGGCAGGAAGTGGACTGGGCGGGCGGTCCAGGTGATGCGGGTTCTCTGGGTGGTGAAGGAGACGTTGCAGGGCTTGCCCTGGCATAGTGCTTCGGCCATGGCGTGGCGGCCTTCGTAGAGCCATTGCCATGCGTGGGCTGCGGAGTTGTCGTCGAGTGCCGAGGTGATCGTGTTGAGTGCGATGGCGATCCAGCGGACGGCCTGTCCGGCGGAGTGGGCGTCGAAGGCGGCGAACCGTGTCGGGGCCGTCCCGTCCGTCCCGCCGGTCCAGCATTCGCACCAGTATCCGGGGGTCGGTTTCACCATCGGTTGCCCTTCGGGCGGGTGGGGGTGGCGGTGATGACGTAGATGGTGTGGTCGTCGTGGAGTGTGAGTCGGTAGGCGTGGCCTGCCGCGAGGGAGCCGAGGGCGCGTTCGTGTTCGCGTGCGTCGTTGAGCCAGTGGCGGCCGGGGCGTGCGTGCGGGGTGTCGAGCTGGTCGGCGACGGCGGCTGTGCGTTCGCGGAGCCAGCGCAGTGCGAGGCGGGGAGTGGTCGCCGTGAGCGAGCCGAGCGGGATCGACTCCAGCGGGCCACCTCCGGGTTCATAGCGGGGGCGGGCCGCTGCCCAGCATTCGTAGGTGGTCCGGTCGGTGGCGGGGAGTAAGCCCACAAGGTGCGTCACCACGGGTGGCCTCCGACGGTCGGGCCCGTGAAGAGTTCGGCGGTGACCGTGCGGCCGTGCTCCCCGTGACGGATCTCGACGCGATGGGCGAGCGCGTTGACGATGCCCAGTCCCCGGCCGTGTGCGGACTCGTCGGAGGGGCGGCCGATCGTGGGAGCGCTGTCGGTGGTGCCGGCGTCGGTGACCGAGAGGGCGACACTGCGGGCCAGGACGGCAACGGCCAGGTGGAAGCTGCCGTGTCCGCCGGGATCCCCGGGAGCTCTGCGGCCGCTGGCGGTGTGGAGGACCGCGTTCGCGCTCAGCTCGCTCACGATCAGCTCGGCGTCTTCTGCCAGCGGTGAGTCGCGGAGGATGTCGCGGGTCCAGCGGCGGGCGCGGGAGACCTCTTCGGGCAGGCCTGGGCAAGTGAGTCCCCAGACTCGACCCTTGCTCGTATACTCGTGCATACAAGTTCCTCCATGCTGGTAGGCCGCATGTGCAGCAGGTTCGGGCTAGACGAGTTTCACGCCGTCGTGGGCACGTACGGCGGGCGGGGACGCCGTGTCCATCGCGTCCAGGACGCGGATCGCGTACGCCTCGTCGGCGAGTTCGGTGACCTCTTCACGGGTGGCCCACCGCAGTGCGCGGGTCTCGCTCCCGGTGGCGGGGGTGCCGTCGGCGGCCTCGCATCGGAAGACCAGCGAGACGATGAGGCCCTTCATGTTCTTGTAGACGCCGGTGAGGGTCGCGGGAAGCGCGATCTTGACGCCGGTCTCTTCGAGGACTTCGCGTTGCAGTGCCTCGGGGATGGTCTCCTCGCGTTCGAGGACTCCGCCCGGGGGTTCCCAGTGGCCGTTGTCGCGCCGCTGGATCAGCAGGGCCCGGCCCCGGTCGTCCACGATCACCCCGGCGACGCTCACGGAGTGCGGGCGGTCAGTGCTCACGTTCCTCGGGCCCTCTCGGCTGACTAGGCTTTCCACCGTAGCAACAAAACCCGTCCACTCGTCTAGATACCTAAAGGAGTGCACATGCCCTCACTCCCCTCCGGCGCGCTCGGGGCCCTCGACCCCACGAGCGACCGCGCGGTGTTCCGGCAGATCGCCGACCAGCTGCGCGAAGCGATCGACCGCGGCCGGTTCAAGGAGGGGGAGAAACTGCCCTCCGAAGCCGAGCTGGTCGAGCATTACGGCGTCTCCCGGATGACCGTGCGGAACTCCTTCTCGATCCTCCAGGGCGAGGGCCTGGTCCATGCCGAGCACGGCAGGGGCGTGTTCGTGCGTCCCCGGCCGCCCGTGCGGCGCCTCGCCTCCGACCGGTTCGCCCGGCGCCACCGCGACCAGGGGAAATCCGCGTTCATCGTGGAGGCCGACGCGGCCGGCAGTCACCCCCAGGTGGACAGCCTGGAGGTCAAGGAGGAGAAGGCGACCCCGGACATCTCGGCCCGGCTCGGCTCCGTACGCCGGGTGCTCGCCCGCCACCGCCGGTACCTCCTCGACGGCCGGCCGGTCGAGTTCGCCTCCTCCTACCTCCCCCTCGACATCGCCCGCGGCACGCAGATCGCCGAACCGAACCCAGGGCCGGGCGGCATCTACGGCCGCCTCGAAGAACTCGGCCACCGCCTCGACCACTTCGAGGAGGAGATCAGGGCCCGGATGCCCTCGCCCACCGAGGTGAAGACCCTCCGGCTCGCATCCGGCGTGCCCGTGATCCACCTGATCCGGACCGCGTACGACACCGAGGGCCGGGCCGTGGAGGTCTGCGACACCGTGATGGCGGCGGACGCCTACGTCCTCAACTACCAGCTCCCGGCGACCTGATCGCCCGACGGGCTGCGGTGCGCAAGGCCCTGTCTCCTCCACTCGTACACCTCAACTCCCTTACTCATATAGACGAGTGGGCAAGTTGTGCGGCAAGGTGATCTCCGTGCCTCCCGTTCGGGACGGCTCAACGCATCTTGTCTAGACGAGTAGATGGGGAGTTTGTCTTGCGCACCATCCGTGTGGAGACCTCGGCCGCGACGATCCTGCTGACCGAGGCTCCTGAGCCCAAGGTCCGCGACCGGCAGACCGGTGAGATCGCCAAGGACGCCGTCACCGGTGAGGCCCTGATGACGGTCGGCGTCGTGTACATCGAGGACGGGGAATCGTCGCTGGTCAAGGTCACCGTGCCGGAGAGCGGGGTCACCGAGGGGCTGATCCTCGGCTCGCCCGTCTCGCTTCCTGGGCTGGTGGCCCGTCCGTGGGAGTCCGTCTTCAACGGGCAGCAGCGGCACGGCATCGCCTTCCGGGCCGCCGCCGTGACTCCGGCCGCCTTCCCGGCCGCGCACGGGGCCACCGGCTGATGACCGACCCGATGACGTTGCTGGTGGTGGGCGGGCTTGTTGCCGTTCTCGGTGGCGGAGCCGCGTACGCCCGCGCCCGGCATCCCGCCCTCTACTGGTCCACGGTCGGCCTGCTCATATCGACCGCCCGGCTGCACGGCTCGTACGGCTCGGTGATGGAGGCATGCGGCCTGACTGTGCCTCCGTCCCGGCTCCGGGTCCTGGCTGTCCGGGCGACCACCCGCCGGGAGATCCGTCCGGTGCCCCCTCGCCGGGGTCTGATCCGGCCCACCGCGACCGGGCTGCGGCCTGGGTGGACGAGTACGTCCAGCGCGTTGCCGCTGACGCTGAGGGGTGGGCGGCATGAGCGGCAAGCGCGGCAACGGTGAAGGCTCCATCTACCCGTACAAGAACGGATACGCGGCCTACGTCTGGGTGACCAAGCCTGACGGCAAGAGGGCCCGCAAGTATGTCTACGGCAAGACCCGTGAGAACGTCCACGACAAGTGGATCAAGCTTCACTCTGAGGCGAAGAAGGGCCCGGTCGCCACCGCGCACCGGACGCTCGCCGTGTTCCTCTCCTACTGGCTCGACTCGATCGTGAAGCCCAACCTCGCCCCGCTCTCCTACGTTTCGTACGAGGGGTACGTGCGGCTGTACATCACTCCGCACCTCGGCGCGAAGCGAGTCGACAAGCTGACTGTCCGGGACGTGCGCGAGTGGCTGACCAAGCTGGCGACCCTCTGCCAGTGCTGTGCTCAGGGCAAGGACGCCAAGCGGGCCGCTGCCCGCCGCCGTTGCTGCGCGGTCGGCGAGTGCTGCGAGTCGTATCCCTCCCGCCGGGTGATCCAAGCCTCCCGTGACGCGCTGCGGGCGTCACTCACCCACGCGGTCGCCGAGGAGGAGATCGGCAAGAACGTCGCCTCCCTGGTGAAGGTGCCGAAGCCTCGCCGTCGCCGGGTCAAGCCGTGGTCTGCGGCAGAGGCCGGCCGGTTCCTCGCAGACTGCGCGGCCCGCGACGATCATCTGTTCGCTGCCTGGGTGCTCGTGCTCTGCCTCGGGCTCCGACGCGGTGAGGTGCTGGGGCTGACGTGGAAGTCCATCGACTTCGACACGGGCGAGCTGTACGTGGACCACTAGATCCAGCGAGCCGGACGGCAGATCCTTCACCGGGAGACCAAGACCGAGGAGTCGGACGACTTCCTGCCGCTGCCCGCACTCTGCCTCAAGGCCCTCCGGATGCGCCGCGCTCAGCAGACCGGCGACCGGAATGCAGCAGGGCAGCTTTGGCAGGACACGCGGGGCCTGGTCTTCAGGACCAAGTACGGAACGCCGATCGAGCCGGGGAGCCTGACCCGGATGTTCGCCCTGCGGGCCCGCCGCGCGGGCCTCCGCGTGATCCCGCTGCGGAACACCCGGCACACGTGCAGCTCGCTCCTGGTCGCCCTCAAGGTGCACCCGAAGTGGCACAGCGCATCCTCCGCCATTCGCAGATCGCCATGACGATGGAGGTCTACGCCGAAGCGAGCGAGGAAGCCGTACGGAACGCGCTCGGCAAGCTGTCCGATGCCATGGGCGGCACGAACGGCTGACCGTCGACCCGGTTGCTGTACTTCGCTGCTGTACGGCGCAACGCAAGAGGCCCCGGACTTTCGTCCGGGGCCTCTCACCTGTGTGCACTCGGCAGGATTCGAACCTGCAACCTTCTGATCCGTAGGATCGGGCACCGCACCGGCAGGGGACTGGCGATCTCCGCGCTCCAGCCGTAGAGATGAGCGATGATCAGTCGCTGTGTGCCATCGTTGCCGTCAACGTTGCCGTCAATCAGTCGACTCGAACGACCCTGATACCCCGCGCAGCGCAAGAGAGCGAATGAAAGCCTCACAAACCTCAGCAAAATATGGCACGACGTGCTTGACTGAAGCATGCCTGAAAGAGCGCAACATCCCGCACTAATCGAGCACAGCATCGGCTATTTCACTTTCACCATGGGTGGCGCAAGCCGAATCAACGTCCACTCTGCCGCCAATAGGATCCTTGGCGCAGAAATCGCAGAAACGGTTGGTTCTCCAATCGGCCCAGAGGTTCGCCTTTCACCAAGATATTCAGATCTAACTCGACTCATGATAAAGATCCAATCACTACAACAACTTGCCCAAGCAATACAAGAAGAAAGGATCATATCCTGGGCGATCAAAAATCCTGTGAAATTTCTTCGACTAGCACCTAGCCTTCGCGGAGGAATTGAAAGCAGGCGCAATAGAAGAAATCCAGCGGTGGACCTCAGTTCCGTCATTACGCAACTACAAGAAACCTACGATTCCATCGCTTCATCCGTCGCCAGCGAGCAAGCAGTCAACGCAATCCAGCACGAAATAGAATGCGAAACCTACACAAGCATTTACCGACTCGAAGAACCCTACCTTCGCCTGCATCTACGACCAATCGCCGTCTGGCTGAAAACTAAGAACGGAGGCGAGGAAAGGCAGGCGGGAGACTTCAATGAAGGAATGTACGCAAACGCCACACTACTATTGCATCAATCCGGCGTAACTCAAATCACAATCGCAATTCGCTTTCCCGACAGAGTGACCACACAGAAGCTCGAAGAAATGCAATTCGGTGGCGCAAATATCATCTCGGCAGCCGAATTGCCAGAATCTCTGCTACGTGCCGCGATGGGGGAACGAAAATTCCGAAGAAATCCTCCAGGAACAGCAGTAGACGACGAGCGCGCCGGGACCAACTGGCGCAGATTCTGCTACTCTGATCCGATTTCAGTATCCGACATCTGCCAGATGTACATAGATGCAATCTCAAAGATCGCAATAAGAGATCTCCCGGGGGCATGGTTCTGCCACCCATCCATCTTCCTGGAGGAGATCACATGCTGCGATTCAGAGGAAGATTTCCGAGCGACTCACCATGACGATCTGACAAAATTTGTCACAAGATACTCAGGTCGCCATCCTCAACGAGGAAGTGCCGTTGAGGACCTCGCCCCCCAAGATACCTCCCTAACCGTCGATCACTCTGTCTACATGGATGCCAGTCATACCGTAAGTATTCGCTGGCCTGGATTTCCAGGAGTCGAGGACTATGCCAACCATCTAAGCCACGTACTGATCGCCGAATGCGCACTGCTGCAGTACTGGCAAATTCGTATGATTGACCAACGAGTAAACAGCAACCGCGGGACCCTAAAGAGCATTAAAGCGCTCCAAGAGGATGCAATTTTCGGTCTCCGAGAGTACAGAAACTCCCCACTCACCCATGGTACGGCTCGGGATGCAGCTGAATACCTGCTACAGGGGTTGCAGGCAGACCGCCTCTACGGACATGCTCTAGAAAGCCTCAACCAACTTCAGCAGCTGGTTTCAACCGGAGACTCTCAACGTTCTACCCGACGCGCAAATACGCTGGCTGCGACTGCAGCGCTTGCTGCAGTCACTCTAGGACTACCTGCCGTAGATCAAACTCTAGATATTGCACAGAAAGTTCCGGAAAAGGGATTCCTCGGATCTCTCGCTGAACCTTTGAGAGGGCTGGCAGAGCAGGGCGAGATGGGAACGTGGAAGGGTTTCCTAGCTCTCATGCTTACCGTCACAATGCTCGTACTCACCCGAAATTATCTGAAGAGAGGGAAAGCGCGAACACGCCGAAGAAGAAGGAAGGCAGGCATCGCATGGCCACTAGGCACCATAGAAATCCTAAGGAACGAACCCGAGGACGACAGAGCCTAGTGAATCCGACCTACTAGTCCCAGTAGTCCCCGAGCATCTCTCCCGGCCAGGCGGGCTGCTTTACCTCGCCGCGCGGTCCCATCTCCTGGAAGTACGGGGCCACGTCGTAGACCGGGGTCCCATCGATGGCGTCCAGGTCCGCGACGTGGAGGTCCAGCCCTTCGACCTTCACCAGCCTCGGGAAGGACTGGGCGAGCTGGTTGGGCCGGCGGTGGTTGCGGTGAACGAAGGTGCCCGTGCTCGGCCACCTGGGATTGTTGCGCGGGCTGCGGGCGTGGAGGGCGACGTCGTCGGGTGACGCCTTGTGGAAGTGCCAGACGACCAGCAGGTGCGAGAACTCCTCCAGGCCCTGGACGACCTCGACCGGGTACTCGGGGTTGAGGCGGATGATCGCGTGGCCGCCCCAGTGGTCGTCCGTCGGCTCGGCCCGGCCGCCGACCACGAAGCCGATGGGCGTGATCTCCAGCGAGTGCGTCATGCGCTTCCCCTCGTCTCTCGGCGTGACGCGGTCAATCTACTTGGGTGAGATACGCGGCGGCCCGGGTGTCCAGGGCCGTGACGGCAGGGATGCCCCGTCGCCGGTAGGGCGACAGCAACTGTCGCATGTCGACAACCGCTTGGCGGGCACGGCCGGAGTAGATGCCCTCCTCCATCGCGTCCAGAACGCTGCTCCAGGTCGCGCACGCCTCCTCGACTCCCCCTCCCGCGATCTGCGTCGCACCCAGGTACCCGAGTGTCACCGCATGAGTGCGCCGGAACGCGGCACCGCGGGTGCGGACCGAGTGGCGGAACTCGCGGATCGCCTGGGACCGGTCGCCGAGATCCCGCAGGGTGCAGGCGGTCTCGTGCGCGAGGGATGCCTCGCCGAAGAAGAATGTACGGTTCGGCTCCCGGATCCCTTCGCTGGCCGACGCGAGGTCGTCCTCGGCCCGTAGCAACGCCTTGGTCGCCGCCTGCTTCCTGCCGTTCGCGGCCAGGCCGCGGGCGTGGATCACCCCGAGAAGCGCCCGTTCCCTGGGCGTCGCCGCCGCGTACCGCTCCCCCTGGATCGAAGCCTCGGCGAGCATCAGGCCCTCGCGCGCGAAGCCGAGATCGATCGCCTGGTGTGCCATGGCACGGAGAATGTGCCCGGAGAGCGGGGCGTCTCCGGCTCGGGCCGCGAGCTTCACGGCCAGGACGAAGTACTTCTGCGCGACGGCCTGTTCGCCGTTGTCGAATGCCATCCAGCCGGACAGGTACGACAGCTCGGCCGCCGCGGCGAACATCTCCCGCCTGACCTGGTCGTCCGGGAAGCGACCGTGGAGGAAGTCCCGGACGTCCGCGTGCAGGTACTGCACCAGAGCCTTGCGGCCGTGGCCACCGCCCCGGCTCTGGTCCATGCGCGAGAACGCCACGGTCAACTCCTGGACCGTCGCCACGTCGCTCCGCCCGACACGCTGCCGCCCTGTCGTGGGCTCCGTGGACGGACGCGTCATCGTCTTCCACCACTCCTCGTCGGGGAGGGCGAGGGCCGCGGTCGAGTACACGGCCTGGGTGAGAAGCGCGCGTCTGTCCGCGTCCAAGTCGGACCTCCCCAAGTCAGTCAGCGCGATCAGCGGATCGACGCGCCATTCCAGCGCCCCCTCCGCCAACGAGGTGGGACCTGCCAATCCGATCTCTTGGAGTGTGACGACACGCTTGAGACGACGGGACAGTGCCTGGCTCAAGATTACGGGCGAGGGCCCGGAGGGCTGGGTGCCGCCGACCCACATGCTGACGTGGGAGCGGCCGATGGTCGCGTGTTCACGGAGGTCGTTCTCCAGCGCCACCCGGTTGTACGCACTGGCCGCCTGCGCTCGTGACCAGCCTGCTTCCTCCAGAAGCGCGGCGAGTCTGTCGTTTCGCGTGCGCGCCATGATGCACCCCCGGATCGCTGAACGATCTTTGACCACTTTGACCTAGCCGCGACCGCGGCGGGCACGGACCTCGGCAGCATCCACGTTACGAGCAAGGTCACAGCCACTGAACAGACTTGACGCTCCACCACCTCCAAGAGTTTCCAACTCAGATGATCTTTGATCACTTTGACCACCCCGGAAGCCTTGACCCCATACCGGATCCCGGTTTCTCGCGGTTACCTCGATGTGTCCGCCGAGCCACCGCATCGAGGGGAAGCGATGGGCACCCGCCACAGGCAGGACCATCTGCCCGGAACCGCGGCCTCGGGGCGTCAAGGACCGGAAACCAACGGCGCAGGGCAAGCGCCGCCCCGCTTGATGACCCTTCGGGTCTCACGTGACTCGGGGCAGACGTGGGGTCCGTCGCAAGTCGTTCGTGAAGGTGATCCGGCGGCGCTCCGGACTGCACGGATGCGGTTCCCCCCTTGCCGGTGTCCTCGCTGTGCGGGGCGGCTTTCGTTCACATCTGGGAGGTAGCGCAGTGAGGTGCTTATGGCACTCCGTATGCCGGTTCGCCGGTCCGTTGCTGATCATCGCGATCAGCAGCTCATGCGGCTTCGTCGTCGGTGCCGGCCTGGGGATGGGCTCGTACCCGTGATACGCGCGACGGGCCTCCGGACGGACAGCGGATCGAGACGAGCAGAGGAGACAGCAGCATGAACGTGTTGTTCAACGGCGGCGGCAGGAATGGTGGAAGCGGCGGGGACGGCAAGGGGGACAAGCTGCCCGGCCAGCCGTGGCCCGGCCCTCCCGTACCGCCCTCACCGGACGGCGGCCCACGTGCGGTCGAGCAGTGACCATGACCCGCTATGACGGGGGAAGGTCCGCCCTGGCACGTGCCCTGTTCACGGCGAAGCACCTGACGTCGGAGTGGGTGCCCACGTTCGCCGTGGTGCCGCGCTCGGCCTTCCTCCCCGATGTGATCTGGCCGTACGACATGGACACAGGTGCCAGCGTCCGGGTGTCACGACTGGATGAGCCGGATGTGTGGCACGGCTACGTGAACGCCGACGTACCGATCGTGACCCAATGGGACCAGCAGAGCGACGAGCACGCACCCGTCGTCGAACCGACCAGTTCGTCTTCGATGCCGAGCGTCGTGGTCTCCATGCTTCGGGATCTCCAGGTGACGGGTGCCTCTCGGGTCTTGGAGATCGGCACGGGAACGGGGTGGAACGCGGCCTTCCTCGCCCATCGTCTGGGCCGGTTCAACGTGGTCACCGTGGAGGTGGACGCTTCCATCGCCGCTCGGGCTCGGGGTTTCCTGCGGCGCTTCGGGCTACCCGTGCAGGTGATCACGGCTGACGGACTGCTCGGGCACGCGGCGGGGGCTCCGTACGACCGGATCATCGCCACCTGCGGCATGCGATCGATCCCGTACACCTGGGTCGAGCAGTCCTGCGCGGGTGGGCTGATCCTGGCACCGTGGGGCACTCACTACAGCCACTTGGACGCCAACGTACGACTGAAGGTCGCTGACCACGGGCGCAGTGCCTCGGGACGGTTTCTGGGGCCCGTGGAGTTCATGAAGCTGCGTGCACATCATCTGACCTGGCCCGAGCACGACGAGTACGTGTCGCGGCACGGGTTCGACGATGCCGTCACCTCGTCCACCGACATCACGGAGGAAGACCTCGGCGCGGGGCGGTTCGACGCGTCTCACTTCGCCGTCGGGCTGAGGGTCCGCGACTGCGTGCGCTCCGTGGCCGAGAAACGGGAAGGTGCGCGGCCCGTCTGGTTCTACAGCCTCACCGACAGGTCCTGGGCCGTGGTCATGTTCCGCGACGGCGAGAAAGAGGCCACGGTCCGCCAGGCCGGTGCACGACGGCTGTGGGACGAGGTCGAAGCCGCGTGGCGCTGGTGGGACGCCTCGGGCCGCCCCGGCTACGAACGGTTCGGGCTCACCGTCACCGCGGAAGCGCAAACCGCCTGGCTCGACGAACCGGCCAACGCCTGTCGCGGCACGGCTTGAGGCCCTGCTGAAGCGTCCCTGATTCATCCGCCCGGCAAGGGACCGGACACCGTCGAAGTCCGGTCCCGTCAACAACTGAGACCGGCCCGCCCCTGAGCCTGGAAGCACGTGGGGCGGACCGATCGGAGAGTCCCTGTTCAGGACCCTGGTGCCGATGGTACCGGGGCTGTTGTCGTGCCTGCGTTCGCGCCGTGGCCTCAACAGCCCTGTAGAGAAGCGTGGTTCAGAACAAGGAGGGCTCGGAGAGTGCAAAGCGAAGTTGCGGTGCCGCTTGGAGAAGTGGGCGTGGCCGGCGCGCTCGACATCGCGGTCGGCTGGAGCGGCTTTGGCCGGTGTCCTGTCCGGATTGGGGTCGGGCATGGCCAGGGGGCCGTACGCTGCCCGGCAACTCGGGCAGGCTTGCCCCTGCCCGCAATTGGTCCGAGTGGCCCCCTGGTCTTGCCCGACGCGGGCCCCGAGCCGAACAGGTGGGTAAAGCAGCGCAGGCCGTCCGCCCCGGCCACGGGGCCTCGGGCAATGCCGGGGAACACGCGACAACGGCGGTCGGCCGGGCACGTGGAACGCGGACCCGCTGGCTGGGCGGCACCGCTGGCCGGACTGTCGGCGCGGCTGCTGCCGGTCGGGGTCTTCCTTGAGCTGCCGTCCGCTCGTACGGCATTGCGCGCTGAGCGGCCGGGGCCGCCGTAGCGGTGGCGTAGACATGGAGCGGCGGGGGGGGGGGGGGGGGGGCGGGGGGGCGGGGGGCGGGCCGGGGGGGGGGGGGGGGGGGGGCGGGGGGGGGGGGGGGGGGGGGCCGGGGCGGCGGGGGGGGGGCGCCCCCCCCCCCCCCCCCCCCCCCCGCGGCCCGCCGTGGCGGGCCGCCTTGATCCAGTAAAGAAACTCTGAACAGCTCCGCTGACGCAACCGGGGAGCGCGTGCCCGTGGGCTCGATCTCGTTGTCCGGGGGCTGCTTCGGCGAGGCGGCGGAGTCGCTGCGGCACTGACCCTTCGGGGCCTTCACGTCCCGCCTGGTGGGCCAGCAGGAAAGATCGTCGCCCGCCGCCTGGGACCGGCGGGACCTGCTGGGATCAGGGACTTGCGGGGCTTACCCATGTGGCTGCCAAGGTGTCGCCACCGCCAAGGGCAGAAGTGTCCGCCCGGCATTCGGATGTACAGCCTGCCTGCGGTGAAGACAGCCTCACAGGGATGGACTGCGTTCCGGCCAAGCCTGCTCGGCCGGTGGCACGACCAGAAGAACGGGGAATCGTGACTGAGCACGAAACGCGACACACGGAGAAGGAGCCGATCATCATCTCCGCACAGGACGCCGACCACGTCGCATCACTCGTACGGGAGATGGCGTTGATGGTCGAGCGTCTGCGGCGGGAAACGGAGTCGATGCGCAAGGAGCTGGCGGCGCTCAGGTCTGCCGCTGCTGGGCCTTCAGCTCCTCGACCTCCCGGCGGAGCTGCTGATGCTCGGCGCTGAGGGTCCGGATCTCGTCCCGCAAGGTGGCGAGGAGTTCGACCAGGGTGGTCCCGGCGGTTTCGCCGTCGTCGGGCACACCCTGCTCCGTGGTCTCGCTGTCGGGGCGGTTGTCTGCGAGGTACCAGGCGGGCGGGGTGTAGTCGCCGCTGGGGGCGGACGTGTCGTGGTCGGTGACGAAGCTGCCGCGTCCGTGGATGGTGTAGATGAGCCCTTCGTCCCGAAGGACGTTGAGGGCGCTGCGGGCGGTCATGTTCGCGACGCCGAAGCGTTCCTGGAGCTCCCGGTACGACGGTAGTTGCTCGCCCGGTTTGTAGCGGCCTGCCTTGATCTCGCGCCGGAGTTCGTCGGCTGCGTGCTGGTACGGCGGCCGTCGGTCGGGCTGCTTGGCGGCGGGGCTCATGGCTCCCAGGGTAGCGATTTCTAGCACCCCTAGCACACCCCACTGACATAGCTCTCTTATGTCAGCTCCCATCTAGCACACCTCATTCACTTGACTCTGCTAGGTCAGCTATGTTTAATGGGGGACCGCCTCACCATCCGGGTGGGGCACGGCTGGAAGGACGTAACACCCATGGCGCGTATCCGCGTTGGCCTGCTGCCCACCACCACGTTCATGGTCGGCACGCTGCCCGTCCCGAAGTACGCGGACCAGGAGAAGACCCAGTTCGCGACCGACCGCGAGACCGGTGTGCGGCTGTTCACGGTGACGGTCTTCTTCATGGAAGAGGACCGCGCAGAGGCCCTGAAGATCACCGTCCCGGAGAACGGCCTGCCCGACGGCCTCAAGCCCGGTTTCCCGGTGACAACGGTCGAACTGTTCGCGACCCCGTGGGCGCGGATCTTCAACGGCTCCCTCTCGGACGGCATCGCCTACCGGGCTGCCGCCCTGGAGCTGATCAACCCGGCTGCGGTCGACCCCGGCAAGAAGGCGGCCTGAGCGGCAGAGCTGTCCGGTTCGGCGCTGAATGCATCCATCCGATGCCTCGCGCCGAGCCGGGCCCCGGTTCTGCCGTTTCTGCCGGACTGCGCGACCCCTGTTCCCGCCCGGTCGCCCGCACATCGCCGCCCTTGAGAACCGGGCGGCCCTCGCAATGGCCCTGCGGCCTTCATCCACGTACCGAAGGAGAAACGAGTGACCATCCAGGAGGTGTACGGCCTGACCCATCTCGTGGCGGGGGCGGGCCTCGCCCTGATGACGGTGTGGTCGGTGTGGTGGACGATCCGCTACGCGCTGGCCGACTCGATGACCAGGGAGAGCATCCGGCAAGCGGTACGTGTCCGGTGGGGCTGGAAGCGGCTCGCGCCCATGCTCAAGCTGTCCGCCACGGACAAGACCCCTCCGGTACTGGCGTTCCTATCGGATACAGGGAACAAACCCCTCAAACCGCGGGTCCTCATCCCCGCGCTCAAGGTCAAGCACGACCTCTACGGGGTGATAGCGCGGGTGGGCTGCCTGCCCGGCGTGGGCCTGGAGGAGTTCCAGAGGGCGGCTCCCCATCTGGCGAACGCCTGGCGGTGCACACGGGTGGCGGTCACGCAGGAGCGACCCGGTCAGGTCGTCATCCGCGGTGTACGGCTCGACCCGCTCAAGTTCAAGACGGAACACCGCCCCACGATGGCGGTGCCCGAGGAGACGGCCCGGTGGGACCTCGGACTGGACGAGTACGCACGGCCCGTGTCGGTGTCCCTCGCCCAGGTGCCCGGAGTCACCGTTGCCGGACTGCCCGGCTTCGGCAAGACGTCGCTCCTCAACCGGCTGCTGTCCGACTGGGCTCCCTCACCCGCCGTTCAGTTCGCGTGCGCCGACGGCAAGGTCTCCGCGGCCCACGAAGGCGACTACGCCGACTGGGCGCGACGAATGTTCGCGTTCGTCGGCGACGACCTGGAGGGGGCCAATGCCATGTTCCGGCGACTGGTCGAGCTGCGCCGGATGCGCTCGGCCCGCGTCCGCGCGGTGCTCGGCGTGAAGGGCATGTGGGACGTCGGTCCGTCTGAGGACTGGCCGCTGGTCGTGCTGATCATCGATGAGGCGCATACGTACTTCCGTGATCACAAGGGCTCCGATCCGAAGACGAAGAAGCTCGCAGCGCTGGCGGCGGAGAACGCCCGGCTCGTTGAGGACCTGGTGAAGAAAGGCCGTTCCGTCGGCATCCTCACGGTTCTGGCCACGCAGAAGTCCACCGGGGACGCGATTCCCACCTTCATCCGCGACGTGTGCCCTGTCGGCCTGAGCTTCGCCCAGAAGACGGCCGAAGCCGCGGTCGCCGCCCTGGGCGAGGAGATACGGGAATGGCCCGACGCCAACCCGGTCAATCTTCAGGATCCCGCCTATGTCGGCGTCGCTGCGATGAGTCACCAGTCGCAGCCGGGCTTCACCCGCATCCGCACCCCGTACGTCCCCGATGTGGACGCGGCGGTCATCGCCTCGTCAACCGCCCATCTGACACGGGATCCGGCCGACCTCCTGGCCGCGCGACTCGAAGAGGCTCCTGTGCCGCTCCACAAGGACATCGACGGCCCGGAAGCCGACTGAGCCCGGCAACTGCCCGCAACTCGCCTCGAAAGGAGGTGAACTACCCATGCAAGAAGACCGGATCACCCAGCGAACCGTCACCGCCGTGATGATCGTCATCGCGCTGCTGGCCTTCGTCTTCTCCTTCGGCAACGTGTGGAGCCTCGCTCTGCGCCTCGGCGTTCCCGAGCCGATCGCCCCGCTGATCGCGCCCATGGTGGACCTGTCCGTGGTCGGCCTCCTCGTGGCCCTGCGCTACCTTTCGCTGCGAGGCGTCCCCGCCGGGGAGATGAAGGCCGCGACCCGGCTCATGCACCTGTCCGGGCTGCTCACACTGGCCCTCAACGTGGCCGAACCGATCGCCGCCGGACACTACGGCCGTGCGGCCGTGGACGCGGTCGCCCCGCTGCTCCTCCTGGGCTGGGGCACGGTCGGGCCGCAACTCCTGCGCCACTTCAGCGCTGTGGCCGCCGTGGCGGCGGAACCTGCACTCCAGCCGGACGCGTCGCCGGTCTCCGGCCCGCTGCCCACTCCGGCGCCCGTACTTCAGCCGGTGGCGGGTGGCGACGGCGGC
This sequence comes from Streptomyces sp. NPDC004609, assembly GCF_042873655.1. Taxonomy (NCBI): domain Bacteria; kingdom Bacillati; phylum Actinomycetota; class Actinomycetes; order Kitasatosporales; family Streptomycetaceae; genus Streptomyces; species Streptomyces sp. NPDC004609. Next base: position 17,533 of record NZ_JBIALS010000005.1, read on the forward strand.
CCGGACGTGCAGAACACCGCCGCGCCGCTCCCGGCGAAGCCCCTCCCGGTGTCCTCCATCGTTCCGGCCGTGAAGCCGCCTGAGCCCCTGCTCGCCGAAGCGCGCTCCCTCGCTCGGGCCCATGAAGCCGAGCACGGCACGGCCATCTCAGCGGCCCAGCTCAAGGTACGGCTCGGCGTCGGCCTGCCCATGGCAACCGCCCTCCACTCCGCCTTGTAGGCCCGTTCCTCCCGCCGGCCTCTCCGGCATCCACCACCTCTCGCTCCCATCCGGGCCCGGTTCGCCATGCCCGCGGGCAGCAACCGCACGCACTCGGCTGCTGCCCGCACGGCCCGGACCTCCACAGAAGGGACTCTCCGCCTCCCATGGCTCGCCCCGTGGACCTCAGTCATGTGATCAGCCCCGCCGTACGGGACCTGCTCGCCCTGGCCAACCTCGACGACTTCGACCGCGTCACCGACCAAGTCCGCCACCTGCGCGGCTGCACCAGTCCCGTCAACCTGCGCGGCTGGACCGTCACCACCGACAAGGCCACCGGCACGGTCGTCCGTTCCTACCGCTCCGAGGACGAACCGAGCGGACGACTGCTGACCGCGTGCGGCAACCGCCGCTCGACCCGCTGCCCCGCCTGCTCCCGCGTCTACGCCAGCGACACCTACCACCTGATCAAGGCCGGACTGTCCGGCGGCAAGAACGTCGCCGAAGCCGTACGCGACCATCCCCGCGTCTTCGCGACCCTCACCGCGCCCTCCTTCGGCCCGGTCCACAACCGCCCCACCACCCCGGACGGCACACCCCGCCCCTGTGCCTGCGGCGAACGGCACACCGAGGATGCCCCCGCACTCGGCACCCCCTTGAACCCGGCCACCTACGACTACACCGGGGCGGTCCTGTGGAACGCGCACGCCGGAGCGCTGTGGGCCCGCTTCACCATCTACCTGCGCCGCGCACTTGCCGCCCATCTCGGCATGACACAGAAGTCGCTGAACAGCGCCGTACGCGTCTCCTTCGCCAAGGTCGCCGAGTATCAAAAGCGGGGCCTGGTCCACTTCCACGCCGTGATCCGCTTCGACGGACCGGACGGCCACACCACCCGCCCACCGGCCTGGGCCACCGTCGACGCCCTCAGCCACGCCGTGCACGCTGCTGCCCGGCTGACCGCTCTGAGGGTCGAGTCGGACGCGGTCGGCGAACGCGAGATCACCTGGGGCGAACGCATCGACGTACGCGAGATCACCGCTCTCGGCCACGGTGAACTCACCGACCGGAAAGTCGCCGCCTACGTCGCCAAGTACGCCACCAAGAGCGCAGAGGGCTGCGGCACCGTCGACCGCACCCTGATATGCCGCCCGTGCCGCGGACGCGGCTACGTACGCGGGCCCGACACCTTCCGGGACCTGTGCGCCGACTGCGACGGCACCGGACAGGCCGAACGGCTGGCAGACCTCCGCGTCCAGCAGCACGTACGGCAGATGATCCGCACCGCCTGGGCGCTGGGCCACCTGCCCGAGTTCGCCCATCTCAAGCTCTGGAAGTGGGCCCACATGCTCGGCTTCCGCGGCCACTTCTCCAGCAAGTCCCGTGCCTACTCCACCACCCTCGGGGCCCTTCGCGACGTACGGCGCGCCTGGCGCATCGCCCAAGCCGAACGGGCCCGCGCACGGGCCGGCCAACCCGCCCTCGACGAACACACCGACCTCGTCACCGAGTCGTACTGGACCTACCTCGCCTCCGGCTACCGCCCCGGCGAAGAACTCCTCGCCAACCAGACCCGCCACGACATCGCCCACGCCGAACGCGCCAAGACCGAAGGGGAGGTGTGGCTGTGACCGTGCTCAACGTCGACCAGGTGGCCAGTCGTCTTGGGATCAGCCGCTGGAAGGTCTACGACCTGATCCGCTCCCGCGAACTCCTCTCTTTCAAGATCGGCCGCTGCCGTCGTGTCAGCGAGTCGGCCTTGCGCGACTACATATCCCTCCGCACCGAACAGGAAGCCGCGTGATGGCGAAGAAGAACGCGAACGGCCAAGGCACCATCTACTTGCGACGTGACGGCCGCTGGGAAGGGACGGCCTACGTACTCGCCACTGACGGCACTTTCAAGCGGCGGAGCGTCTACGGCAAGACCTGGGACGACGCTCACGAGAAGCTGACCAAGCTCAAGGCGGACTCACAAAGCGGTCTCCCCGTGGCCACCAGCAAGATGACTCTGTCCGAATTTCTGGCTTACTGGCTGGTCAACGTCGCCCGTCCCAAGGTCCGGAAGACCACGTACGTGAACTACGAATCGCTGGTGCGGAACTACATCACCGCCGAGTTCGGCAAGAAGAAGATCACCCGTCTGACGGCGCGCGACATCCGTGCCTTCCTCGTCAGGACGGCGGCCACCTGCCAGTGCTGCGCACAAGGCAAGGACAAGGCCCGGCCCGAAAGCAAGCGGCGGTGCTGCGCCCTCGGGCAGTGCTGCAAGAAGCTGCCTTCGGACCGGACCGTGCGTTTCCTCTTGGTGCTCCTGCGCGCAGCACTCCAGCACGCCGTACGTGAAGACGAACTACCGCGCAACGTGGCCCGGAACGTGGAGCTGAGCATGGGAACCCAGCGCGAGATCGAACCACTGTCCTCGGCGGAGGGGCGTCGGCTCCTGGCGGCTGCTCGGGACAACCGGCTGTGGGCCGCTTACGAGCTGGCGGTCCGCATCGGCCTGCGGCGCGGTGAGCTGCTGGGGCTGCGCTGGTCGGACCTGGACCTCTATGAGGGCGTCCTCACCGTCCGCCAGGCGCTCCAGCGCGTCGGGGGAGAGCTGCTGATCGTCGCTCCGAAGACGCAGCGCTCCGCCCGGCGGGTGGCCCTGCCCAGCGAGTGCGTAACCGCGCTCCGCGCTCAGCGTGCCCAGCAAATCGCGGACAGGAAGGCGGCTGGTGATCGCTGGCAGGGAGCAGCACACGGCCTGGTCTTCACCACGAAGAACGGGACGCCCATCGAGCCGCGCAACCTGAACCGCTCCTTCGAGACGCTGTGCGCCCGCGCCGGCATCCGCAAGGTCCGCTTTCACGACCTGCGCCACACCTGCGCGTCGCTGCTCCACGAGCAGGGGGCGGACGCCCGCATGATCATGGAAGTCCTCGGCCACAGCTCGATCCGGGTGACCATGGACATCTACACCTTCGTCCGTCTCGACTCGCAGCGCTCGGCCTTCGACCGCGTAGGCGACGCTCTACGGGGTGACGGCAACGGGCAGGACGATGACGATGGCACGGCCGGTGCCCTGATAGCCACCTGAATCCCCCGCCGGGGCGGTTGCCGTCAAACACTGCCGTCAAAGCAAAAACCAGAGGCCCTGTGGAGTGATCCACAGGGCCTCTGACGTGCTGTGCACTCGGCAGGATTCGAACCTGCAACCTTCTGATCCGTAGTCAGATGCTCTATCCGTTAAGCTACGAGTGCTCGGCTTCCCAGGGGCTTACCCCCCGGTCGGCGTTGCGGGAACAACATTACATGACCCGCGCCGCCAGGTGAAATCCATTAGGCGCACCCCTTCCGAACTGCGAAAACGTCCTCTGGAGGGGGTCGTGGGCGGGTCGGGAAGCCGCAGGTCGCGTCAGGGTGGACGGTGGGGGGCCGGCGGGAGTGGGAGCGGTCGGTCGGGGCAACGCAAGAGCCCCGGCCGCGTGGCCGGGGCTCCTGTGATGTGGATGGCGGAGGCGGAGGGATTTGAACCCTCGATGGGCTTTAAGACCCAAACCGCATTAGCAGTGCGGCGCCATAGACCGGACTAGGCGACGCCTCCAGCACGCTCGCGCGGGCGCGAGTGGTGTGCAGATGATGACACAGTCACGCGGGGTGTCACCAATCGCTGCCCACGGTACTAGGCACGCAGGCCGGAGGGCAAAGCGGATACCGGAGGACGGGCCGCCCCGGGCATCCGTCGGAGCGTCGGTCGGGTCCGGTGCGCAACGGACGGGCGCGGGGAGCGTTAGAAGCGGTGGGGATCCGGGAGCGACCGGCCCGGGCCCCGGACCCGGACCCCGGGTCCCGGCTCGGGCCGGAGCCCCGGAGCCGCCGAGGTACCGAGGCCGGCCGGCCCACCGGAACCCGGGGCCACTCCGTACGAACACCAGGAGCGTTCATGCTGCGCCGTATCGTCCTCACCGCGACCGTCACCGCCGTGTCCGCCGCCGCGCTCGGAGCCACCGCGACCTCCGCGGGGGCGTCGGGGCTGCCCGTACCGCTGCCCCTGCTGTCGCCGGCGCCGGACCGGCTCACCGTGGTCGTGTCGGAGACGGGGAACGCCCGCACGGACGGGCGGTACGAGCTGGAGTGCGCCCCGCCGCGGGGGACCCACCCGGCCGCCGAGGGCGCGTGCGAGCGGCTGGACCAGCTGGCGAGGCAGGGGAAGAACCCGTTCAAACCGGTCGACAAGGACCAGATGTGCACCCAGCAGGCCGGAGGGCCCGCCAAGGCGCGCGTCACGGGGACATGGCAGGGACGGCGTGTGAACGCCACCTTCACCCGGACCAACGGTTGTGAAATCTCTCGTTGGAACTCTCTCCATCCCGTACTGCCGAGTGCCAGGTCATAGCGCCGTGGCACACAGCACGCGCACACAACCCCCCAGACGTTCGATGAGAGCTGCCCCCATCCAACGCCCCGGCGCAGCCGCTGCCCTTAGACTCCCTTCAATGACAGGCTGAGGCCCTAGGGGCAAGATGGGGAGCGGCTTCAGCATTCGTGGTTGGTCAGGGAGGAAGCGTCGTCGTGAGCAGCAGGCCATCCCGAGGCGCTGCTCGCCTCGCAGCCATACTCGACGCCTTGCCCGACGGCCTCGTGCTCGTCAACTGCAACGGCACGGTCGTCAACGCCAACACCATCGCGCTCGAACTGTTCGAGACACCCGGCACCGCTCTGGTCGGACGCGGACTGCTCGATCTGCTGCCCGCGTTCGACTCCCGGCTGATCCCGGGATCCATGCGCCGCCAGGAGGCGGCCGAGGAACGCAGCCGTACCAAGCCGGCGCGGATGGTGGCGCGGCGCACGGACGGCAGCGAGTTCCCGGTGGAGGTGACGAGCGCCAGCCTGGAGGACGGCCGGGAGGCGTACGACTCGTCGAACGCCTACACCGGTGACGAGCTGCTGATGCTCGTCGTACGGGATCTTTCCGGAACCGTGGACACCGAGGCCGAGCTGGCGCGTTCGCGGCGGCAGACGGAGATGATCCTGCGGGCCGCGGCCGAGGGTGTCGTCGGTACGGACACCGAGGGGCGGGTCGTGCTGGTCAACCCGGCCGCGGCGCAGATCCTCGGGTTCCGCGCCAGCGACCTCGGCGGCCAGGAGCTGCACCCGCTGATCCTGCACTCGCGCGAGGACGGCAAGCCGTTCCCGTACCCCGAGTCGCCGCTCGCGGACACGCTCAGGTCCGGGCGCAAGCACCGGGTGCGCGGGCAGGTGCTGTGGGCGAAGGACGGCTCGCGGGTGCCGGTCGATCTGACGACGGCGCCGGTACGGGACGGGGACCAGCTGGTCGGCGCGGTGATGACCTTCACCGACCGGCGTCCGTTCGAGAAGGTCGCCGAGAGGCACCGGGCCGAGCTGGACGAGACGGCCGAGCGGTTCGCCGCCGAGTTCGCCGACCGGGCGGACCGGTACACCGCCGAGATCGAGAGCCGTGACGAGCGCTATCTGGAGCTGGCGGGACGGCACCAGCAGCTGACGGCCGTGCTCGGCGAGTCGCTGCGCGGGCCGCTGGAGGAGCTGCGTACGGAACTGGGCACGCTCGCCGCCGACCCGGCCGGGCAGCTGTGGCCCGAGGCCAACCAGATCCTGCACCATCTGGCCGCCGGCTACGCCCGGATGACCACGCTGATCGACAACGTCCTCGGCTTCCAGCGCCTCGGCACGGACACGGAGCAGCTCTACAAGTCGAAGGCGCTCCTCGACGCGATCGTCGGGGCCGGGGTCGAGGGCGCGGTCGAGCTGATCGGGCCGGGGCGGGCGCAGTTCGCGGTGCACGCTCCCCCGATCGAGGCCGAGGTGGACGCGGGGCGGCTGGCGACGGCGCTCGCGCATCTGATCGCGGACGTGGCCGGGGTCGACTCGACCGGCAAGGCCCGCCCGGCGCCGGGCGGCGCGTATGTGGACTCGACGATCGTGGTCGCGGCGGCGCAGCGCGGTGAGGTCGTACGGATCGAGGTACGGGGGCCGTTCGCCGGGGGGGACCCGGTGCACGAGCCGATCGTGCGCGGGATCGTCCGGGCACACGGCGGAGTACTCCAGACGCACGAGGTGCCGGGGATGAGCGGCAGCGCGTATGTGCTGGAGGTGCCGCTCGGGGAGGGCGCGGGCTCGGTGCCCCCGCCCGGTGAGAACACGGGCGGCGCGGTCGCTCTGCCGGAGCGGGTGTCGCCGGAGACCTCCGGGGAGACCTCCGGTGGCGGGCGGCGGCGCGCGCGCAGGTCCTCCACGGACGCGTTCCTGGAGAGTCCGCTGGTCGCGGAGCATCCGGCGGACTCGGCCGCGGGCGTGAGCGGGCCGGGCGCGACGGGTACGACAGGTGTGCCGGGCGCGGCGGGTACGGCAGCGGGAGCGCGCGCGGCGGCGGCAGCGGGGGCTGGTGGGACGGGTCGGCGCAGGGCCGTCCAGGGCGGTCCCGCGGCCCGGCCGGGCCAGGCGGCCCAGGCGGGGCGGCCCGGTCCGGCGGGTGCCGGCACGCAGCCGGGGCCTGGCGGTCCGGCCCTCCGGGGAGCACAGCCGGGCCAGACGGCGCAGGGAGCCCAGAGCGGCGTGCAGGGAATCCCGGGTGCGCGGGGAGGCCGAGCGACGCAAGGGGTCCAGGCCACGCAGGCCCCTCACGGCGGCCGTGGTGACCGTGCGGCCCATGAGCTGATCCCCGCGCAGGACGCCGGGGGCACCTCGGGCGGCGGTGTCCCGGGCGGTGGGCCTCACGGCATCCCCCAGGGCGGCACCCCCCAGGACGACGGCACGCTGGGCGGAGCGCACGGCACCGGTCGGCGGCGCGGGCGGCCCAGCCCCGCCGAGGAGGGTGTCGCGGTGCCCGCGGGCGCGCCCCGGCCCAGCGAGGGTTCCGTGGTGACGGCCGCCGAGGGCGCGGCTGCGACCGGACGGGCGGCGCTCGGCGAGACCGTGCCGCCCCAGGGAGTGTCCGTCGACGCGGGAGGTACGGGGCGGCGCGCCCGGCACGGTGGAGTGCCGGAGCTGCCGTCGGCGCCCTCGTCCGTTCCGGTACCCGGGACCGTACCGGCTCCGGCGACGGGCTCGGCCGGACGGCGGGCCCGGCGCGCGCTGGCCCCCGCGCCCGCCGAAACCCCCGCGACCGCGCCCGGCGCGGTGCCCGACATGGCCGTCGGCACGGCGTCCGCCGACGCCTCCGCGGCCGGTGGGGCAGCACAGGTGGCCCGTACCGCGTTCGCGCTGCCGCCCGCCGAGGCCGACCGCGTCCCCCCGACCGCCGGAGAAGCGGACGCTTCCCTTCCGGGTCAGCACGACGCCGTACGGAACATCCCCGGCACCGACCCCTACTTCACCCCGCCGCAGCCGCACCCCGCGCCGACGGGCCGCCGACGCGCGCGCAGCATGCCGGCGACCGGTCTGGTCGTCGCGGATGACTCGACCGGGCAGCACATGGCCACGCGGGACGAGGGCACGGGCGTCGACGGCATGATCCCGGGTGTCCCCGGTATGGCCCTCGGTGTCACAGGCGTGCCCGCGCCGACGGCCCAGGGTCCCGGCCCGGCGACGGCCCGGCACATGGATCCGGCGACGGCCCGGCATATGGACCCGGCGGCGATCCGGCACATGGATCCGGCGGCACAGGGCCCCGTACCGGGGGCGCAGCAGTACGGGACGGGCTCGGTGCCCCTTCCGTCGCCCGTGCCGGAAGGCCCCGTACCGCAGCCGTCGAACGGGCCCCCGTCCCTCGCTCAGCCGCTGCCCGCCGAGGCGCCCGAACCCGCGCCGCTGCCGGCCGACGCGTCGCAGGGGAAGGAGTTCAGCGTACGGACGCTGGGGCAGGGTGTGCCGTTCTCGCAGCAGATCGCCGAGAAGCAGAACCAGCCCGCCCACGGTTCCGGCCGCCGCCGCAAGCTGGCCACGCCGCCCGACGCCGACCGGGCGGAGAGGCCCGAGCTCACGGAGAGGTCCGAGCGGCCCGCGGGGCCCGAACCGTCGGCCCGCCCGCATCCCCAGCCGGGCCGGACCGCCCAGAACACCCCGCATCCGCAGCAGGCCCCGCACCCCCAGGTCGCGGGCCAGGTCCCGCATCAGACGCCCGGGGTCCAGCATCCGCACCAGAACCCGCATCAGACGCAGTCCGGCCTGCGACTGCCGGTCGAGCGCGAGGCCGAGGGGCGCGCGTACGCCATAGGCGCGCCCGACGAGGGCGCGGAGGGCCCGGAGCCGCTGGACGGGCCGGGAGGCGCGGTCGAGGTGGCCAACCGGCCGCTGCCGCAGCCCGTCGACGACGAGCTGCCCCCGGAGCCGCTGGACAATCCCCGCAGGCTGCTGGTCTGGCCCGCGCCCGATGTGTCCACCCAGCAGGCGCTGAGCGAGCGTGGTTACCGTCCCGTCGTCGTGCACTCGCGCGAGGAGGTCGACGCGCAGATCGCGGCGTTCCCCGCCGCGCTGTTCGTGGACCCGCTGACCGGGCCGATCACCCGTACGGCACTGCAGTCCCTGCGCCAGGCCGCGGTCGCCGCCGAGGTGCCGGTGCTGGTGACCGCCGGGCTCGGGCAGGCGACGCGGGAGGCCGCGTACGGCGCCGATCCCGCGATCCTGCTCAAGGCGCTGGCCCCGCGCGACAGCGATCAGCACCCTTCGCGCGTCCTGCTCATCGAGGAGCACGAGGAGATCGCGCTCGCGCTCACGGCCGCCCTCGAACGCCGGGGCATGCAGGTCGCACGCGCCGGCACGGACACGGAAGCGGTCACGCTCGCGGCCCAGATGCGGCCGAACCTGGTGGTGATGGACCTGATGCAGGTCCGCCGGCGCCGGGCCGGGATCATCGACTGGCTCCGTGCGAACGGCCAGTTGAACCGTACTCCGCTGGTCGTCTACACCTCGGCCGGTCTCAACCGCGCCGAGCTGCCCCGGCTGTCCTCCGGAGAAACGGTGCTCTTCCTCGCCGAACGTTCCACGAGCGGCGAGGTCCAGGCGAGGATCGTGGACCTGCTCGCGAAGATCGGCACGAACTGAGCCGTCGGCGCGTCCGGTCGCGGGGCGGGTCGGGGCGGACCGACGAGCTATGAGCTACGGGCCGGGAGCGGCAGCGGTACGGACCCGGGCGGCCTGTACCGATGCGGTGGCGGCCGAGTGGCGGTGCGGGTGCGGCGGGGTGGCCGGGCGGCCCGTACAGATGCGGTGGGGGTACGGGGGCGGGTACGGCTGGAGTGCCCCGGATCCCTCCGTACACGCGCGGGCATCCGCGGAGGTACGGGAGCGGGGCGGGCCCACCCCCGTACCGGCGGACCTACAACTCGCTGACGTCCAGTTCACCGTCCGCGTACTGCCTGCGGATCACCTTCTTGTCGAACTTGCCGACACTCGTCTTCGGCACCGCGGGGATCACCGCCCACCGCTCCGGGAGCTGCCACTTCGCGACCTTCCCGGCGAGGAACTCCTTCAGCGTCCCGTAGTCCGCCGTGGCGCCCTCCTTGAGGACGACCGTCGCCAGCGGGCGCTCGCCCCAGCGTTCGTCGGGCACGGCGACAACGGCCGCCTCGGTGACCTCGGGGTGGGCCATCAGCGCGTTCTCCAGCTCGACGCTGGAGATCCACTCGCCGCCGGACTTGATGACGTCCTTCGCGCGGTCGGTGAGGGTGAGGAAGCCGTCGGCGCTGATGACGCCGACATCGCCGGTCTTCAGCCAGCCGTCCTCGCTGAACTTGTCGGCAGGCCTGATCGCCTCGCCGCCCGCGCCGCCGTAGTACGCCGACGCGATCCAGGGCCCGCGGACCTCCAGCTCACCGGCCGACTCGCCGTCCCACGGCAGGAACTCGCCCGCCGGGCCGACGAGCCGCCCTTCGACGCCCGCCGGGAAACGGCCCTGGGTGACGCGGTACGGCCACTCCTCCTCGGCCGACAGCCCGGCCGGCGGGTGCGCCATCGTGCCGAGCGGGGAGGTCTCCGTCATGCCCCAGGCGTGGCAGACCCGTACGCCCAGCTTGCCGTACGCCTCCATCAGCGAGGGCGGACAGGCGGAGCCGCCGATGGTGACATGCCTCATCGACGTCAGATCGCGGGGGTTCGCGGTGACCTCGGCCAGCAGGCCCTGCCAGATGGTGGGGACGGCCGCCGCGTGGGACGGCTTCTCGCGCTCGATCATCTCGGCGAGGGGGGCGGGCTGGAGGAAACGGTCCGGCATGAGGAGGTTGATACCGGTCATGAAGGTCGCGTGCGGCAGACCCCAGGCGTTGACATGGAACTGGGGGACGACGACCAGCGTCGTGTCCTTGTCCGTCAGGCCCATCGACTCGGTCATGTTGACCTGCATCGAGTGGAGGTAGATCGAGCGGTGGGAGTACACCACGCCCCGGGGGTCGCCGGTGGTCCCGGAGGTGTAGCACATCGCGGCGGCCGAACGTTCGTCCAGCTCCGGCCAGTCGTAGGAGACCGGGCGGCCCGCGATCAGCTCCTCGTACTCGTGCACCCGTGCCTCGGTGGCCGCGCCCGCGAGCACGGAACGGTCCCCCGGGCCCGATACGACGATGTGCTCGACCGTCGGAAGGTGGGGGAGGAGCGGTACGAGGAGGGGGAGCACAGAGCCGTTGACGATCACGGCGCGGTCGGCGGCGTGGTTGACGATCCAGACCAGCTGCTCGGGCGGCAGGCGGAGGTTGAGGGTGTGCAACACGGCGCCCATGGACGGGATCGCGAAATACGCTTCGAGATGCTCGGCGTTGTTCCACATGAGGGTTCCCACGCGATCGCCGTTGTCGATGCCCAGCTCGTCGCGCAGGGCGTGGGCCAGCTGACCCGCCCGCTCGCCCGCCTCCCGGAAACTTCGGCGCTGCGGCTCGGGTTCTCCCGTCCAGGTGGTGATCTGCGACGTGGCGTGGATCCTCATCCCGTGTTGCAGGATGCGGGTCACGGTCAGCGGTACATCCTGCATGGTGCTCAGCACGGCGTCCTCCCGTTGGGCGCTGGCGCTACGTGAGAGTAGGGGTGTGCTGATTCTGCGCGCGTACCAAGCGGTATGTCACTACCCCTCGCGGGACGTTTCGGCCGAGCCGTCCGTACGAAACGGCGGCGGGAGCGCCGTGTCCGGGACTCGGGGCCTGAGAGACTTGAGGCCCTGGAGGACTTGAGGCCCTGGAGGACTTGAGGCTTGGGGGAACCTGGCGGACCTGGACGTATGGGACTTCAGGAGGGTCCGGCGACCCGGGGATACGGAAGTCGGGGGCCGGGGACCTGTTGGTCTGGGTACCTGGGGCCTGTTGGCCTTTTGGTTCGGGGCCTGTTGGCTCGGGGTGCGGAGGGCGCGGGTGCAGGTCAACGTACGGGCGCGAGTTCGGGATCCTCACGCAGCTTGCCCAGCGCCCGCGACACCGCGCTCTTGACCGTCCCCACGGACACCCCGAGCACCTCCGCCGTCTGCGCCTCGCTGAGGTCCTCGTAGTACCGCAGCACCACCATCGCCCGCTGTCGGTCCGGCAGCTTCATCACGGCCCGCCACATCGCGTCGTGCAGGACCTGCTGCTCCGCGGGATCGGGCGCGGGTACCGTCTCCGGCTCGGGCAGTTCCTCACAGGCGAACTCGTCCACCTTGCGCTTGCGCCACTGCGAGGTGCGGGTATTGAGCAGCGCCCGGCGGACATAGCCGTCGAGCGCCCGGTGGTCCTCGATCCGCTCCCATGCCACATACGTCTTCGTGAGCGCGGTCTGGAGCAGATCCTCGGCGTCGCTCGGGTTGGCGGTGAGGGAACGTGCGGTTCGCAGCAGCACGGGCCCCCGCGCCCGTACATACGACGAGAACGACGAATAGCGGGCGTAGGTCGCGTACCGTGCGTCGGCTCCGTACGACGGAGGCACCGGCACGGCGGCCTTCGAGGCGCTTGTGCAGACTGGCGTGGTCATAGGTCCACGCTAGGAGCGGGTCCTACTCCTGCGGATCGGCCACAGGTCCTGAAGGCATGTCCGCCTCAGGTTGTACGGGTGGTGTCAGCCTCACCTCCTGAAGGTGGAGGAGACCCTCAGGGGCGATGACATGGCGCTCGGGGCCGGAAGATCCGATTTCCAGGGGCGGGACGGGCGCCGAAAGGGCGGAACCTCCGGCCCCGAACCCGGGCGAACCCCTTCCCCGCCGTGCACACACGGTCCCGGCGGTGGTACGGATGGGGGAACGGGCGAACAAGGCGGGTCGTAGGGGTCGTACACCTCCGGGTGGACACGGGTGGACGAAACGATGCCGCTGCGGGGGCTCCGTCCGCTTTCCACCGGCAGTGTTCGTCCAACGGTTGCCGGGGGCGACGGCGCCGGTCTCCCCGGACGCTCGCGGGCGATGCCGTGGCTGTCGGCTGAGGAGTCCCGACCGTGCCCTGGTCGGGCAGCGGGTGGCCGGTAGCGGGCGGTCGGTGGCGGGTGGCCGACCAGCGGGCGGTCGGCGACCGGCAGGGGGCAGAGGCCGGGGCAGGGGCCGAGGCAGGGGCAGGGGCAGGGGCAGGGGCAGGGGCCGGGGCCGGGGCAGGGGCCGGGGCCGGGGCAGGGGCAGGGGCCGAGGGGGCAGCCGATAACGCGTTGTCGGTCCCGGCCGGGCTGCGACAGCATCCGGAGTATGGAAGAGCCTGCCGAGATTCTCAGTTCACCAGGTGGAGTTGCGCCGTTGGCGTATGAGTGATCTCGACGCCTTGGACAGGACAATCCACGAGTCCCTGGACCATCTGGTGCCGTGGATGCCCCGGGCATCTGCTCCCGGCAGGCAGCACACCACCGATTTCCTCGCCCGGAACCGGGAGGAGTGGGAGAACGGGCAGTCCTTCGCCTATGCGATCACGTCGGACGCCGCGGTGATCGGCAGCTGCGCCCTGATGCGCCGCATCGGACCGGGCGGTCTCGACATCGGCTACTGGCTCCACCCGCATGGGACCGGACGGGGTCTGGCCACGATGGCCGCTGCGGCGCTCGTCCGTCAGGGCTTCCAGCTGGCGGGCATCGACCGTATCGAGATCCATCACGATGCCGCCAACTCCGCCAGCGGAGCCGTCGTCCGCCGCCTGGGATTCACCGAGGTCGAACGCATACCCCTAGCCGAAGGACCCGTCGCTCCCGGCGAAGTGGGGATCGACGTCATCTGGCGGATGACGGCGGACGAATGGAAGGCGAGGCCACCCAAGGCGGCGAGGACGGCAAGGACGGCCAGGCACCCTCGACGAGCGGGCTGAGCAGGCCCGCCAGGCTTCGCTCCGCCGCGGAGCAGAAACTTCCGTCCGGCTGAACCCCGCCACCCGTTCCCGGCATCGCTCAGGCCGCCACAGACACGTTCCGGGCGGGCGCCGGCTTGGTGGCGCGGGTCGCCTGGGCAGAGCTCCGGGACGCGCTCCCGGAACAACCGCCTTGCCGGGTGTCCATGGCGGGGTGCCGGGGTATCCGTGCCGGGGCCGTGTCGGACCTCCGTATCAGCCGTCCGTACCCAGGATCAGGCCCGATGTGGGGACACCCGTGCCCGCGGTGACCAGCGTCCGGGACGCGCCCGGTATCTGGTTCACCGAGGTCCCCCGTATCTGACGGACCGCCTCCGCTATGCCGTTCATCCCGTGGAGATACGCCTCTCCCAACTGCCCGCCATGGGTGTTCAGCGGCAACACGTCCTCCGCCACGAAGTCCGACGCCTCACCGGGTCCACAGAAGCCGAACTCCTCCAGCTGCATCAGCACGAACGGCGTGAAGTGGTCATAGATGATCCCGACGTCGATCTCCCCGGGCCCGAGCCCCGAAGTCCGCCAGAGCTGCCGGGCGACCACCCCCATCTCGGGCAGCCCGGTGAGATCGTCACGGTAGAAGCTCGTCATCTGCTCCTGCGCCCGCCCCGCCCCCTGCGCGGCGGCGACGATCACCGCGGGAGGCTGTGGCAGATCACGGGCGCGCTCCACGCTGGTGACGACGATCGCCTGACCGCCGTCGGTCTCCTGGCAGCAGTCCAGCAGCCGCAACGGTTCGACGATCCAGCGCGAGGCGGCGTGATCGGCGAGGGTGATCGGCTTCTCGTAGAAGTACGCGGCGGGGTTACGGGCCGCGTACCGGCGGTCCGTGACGGCGACGGGGCCGAACGCCTCGGGTGTCAGGCCGTGGGCATGCAGATAGCGCTGGGCCGCCATCGCCACCCAGGACGCGGGCGTGAGCAGGCCGGACGGCAGATTCCACCCGAGCGCCGTGCCTTCCGCCGACGGCTCCCGGTGCTGGACTCCGGAACCGAAGCGCCGCCCGGACCGCTCGTTGAACGCCCGGTAACAGACGACGACGTCGGCCACACCCGTCGCGACCGCGAGAGCGGCCTGCTGCACGGTGGCACAGGCCGCACCACCTCCGTAGTGAATGCGGGAGAAGAAGGACAGCTCGCCGATACCGGCCGCCTGGGCGACGGTGACCTCCGGGCTGGTGTCCATCGTGAAGGTGACGAGCCCGTCGACGTCGGCGGGGGACAGGCCCGCGTCGTCCAACGCGGCTCGCACGGCCTCCACCGCCAGCTTCAACTCACTGCGCCCCGAGTCCTTGGAGAACTCCGTCGCCCCGATACCGGCCACCGCCGCCCGCCCGCCGAGCGAGTCCTTGCCACGGATACTCATGGGGCGGCCTTCCCGCCGGCGGTGGCCCGGGGAACGGTCACCGACACCGTCCCGGTGACATGGTTACCGAGACCGTTGGACCCGACGACCCGGACCTCCGCGGTGTCGTCCTCCACGGAGGTCACCGTGCCGCGCAACACCATCGTGTCTCCCGGGTAGTTGGGCGCGCCCAGCCGTATCGCGACCTTGCGGAGCACGGAACGCTCCCCCAGGCAGTCCGTGATGTACCGCCCGACGAGGCCGTTCGTCGTCAGGATGTTCATGAAGACGTCGGGGGAGCCCTTCTGCCGGGCCGATTCCGCGTCGTGATGCACATCCTGGTAGTCACGGGACGCCACCGCCCCCGCGACGATCAGCGTGCGGGTGATCGGGATCTCCAGCGGCGGCAGCTCATCACCGGCCCGCACCTCGCGCCCACCCTCGCCACCGGGCCCACCCGTACCGTCCGACCGACCGGACTGGCCGGACTCGCCTGCCCGCCCGGGCCGACCAGGCCGCCCGGGCCGCCCCGACTCGCCTGCCGGCCCGGACTCTCCGGGATCAACAAACGTGCCCGGGTCGGCGGACCCGCCCGGATCACCGGCCGCCACAGGCCCACCCGACCGGTCGGGGTGACCGGACCAACCCGGTCGGTCCGGCTGACCGCTGTTCATGACGTCCCCTCCTTCGCGAGCAGTGCTCCCAGCTCCGCCAGCACTTCGCTGCCGCACCCCAGATACATGTCCAGCTGCCGCCCCCACAGAAAGTGCCGGTGGACGGGGTGGTCCAGATCCGCGCCGAGGCCGCCGTGCAGATGCTGGCCCGCGTGGACGACCCGGGTCCCCGCCTCCGACGCCCACCACGCTGCGGTCAGCGCATGGGCGGCGAACGGCAGACCCTCGTCGTACCGCCAGGCCGCTTCGTACGCGGTGACCCGTATCGCCTCGGTGTCCATGTACGCGTCGGCCGCGCGGAGCAGAACGCCCTGGTTGGTGGAGAGCGGACGTCCGAACTGCTCACGGGTCGAGGTGTGCTCGACGGCACGGGCGAGCGAGCCCGCGCAGACCCCGGCCTGAAGCCCCGCGAAGGCGACACGGCTCACGGCAAGGACCTCCTCGTACGCACCGGGCCGCACGGTGCCCACCCCGGAAGGGTTCTCGGACGAACCACCGGAGGAGGCATCGGCCGAGACCGGGCCGTGGCCACCCGCTCCGGCAGAGTCGCCCGGCCGGCCGGCGACCGGGACCGGGACCGCTCCGGCGGAGGCGTCTGCCGAGGCGCGGAACGGGACGCCGTCCGGCGCCCCCAATCGCTCGGCGGGTGTGCCGTCCAGGACGAGGCGACCGGCCGACCAGGGCCCCGTGGTCTCCACCGGCCCGGTCTCCGCGTCGGCGACCCGAACCCACCACAGGGCCCGGTCGGCGTCGGCGACCAGTACATGGGTGGCATCGCGCAGCCAGGGCACCCAGCTCACGGTGCCGGTCAGTCTCCCCTGAACGGGCTGCGCCCCGCCCGCTGCCGCGCCCCCTCCGTCCGGCCTGCCGGGCACGGCCGCCCGAACAGCCCCGTGTCCGCCGACGACTCCGCCGAGCGCGCCCGTCGCGACCACCGTCCCGTCCCGCAGCCCCGGGAGCAGGCGCGCCCGCTGCTCGTCCGTGCCGTACGCGGTCACCGTCAGCAGTCCGTGCACCGCGCTCACCGCGAAGGGGGTCTGCGCGGTCGTACGCCCCTGCTCCTCCAGCATCAGGACCAGGCCCAGCAGCCCGACGTCCTCGATCGCCGCCATGAGGCCCGTGGCGCACAGGGTCTTCCACAGCTCGGCGTCGCTGCCGGTGCCGAGCGAGGACAGCCGGTCCGGGGTGGCGAGGTCACCGAAGACCCGGGCCGCCAGGTCCCGGGCGGCGGCCTGCTCCTCCGTCGGGGTGAAGTCCATCAGCCCGCACCCCCGCCCGGTACCGCGCCCGCAGCGGCGCGCACCCCCGCGCCGGTATCCGTATCCGTCGTGGCGGTGTCCGCACCCGCGCCCGCTCTCGTCATCGTGCCGCCCGCGCCCGTCACCCCCGTGGCCCGGAAGGCCGGGACCTCCAGGTCCTCGTCCACGCGGAGGAACTCCAGTTCCACCGGCATACCGATCCGCACCTTGTCGTACGGCACACCCGTCACTCCGGCGACGATCCGCACGCCCTCCGCCAACTCGATCAGCCCCACCGCGTACGGCGGGTCGAAGGCGGGGAACGGAGGATGGTGCATCACCACGTAGGAGTAGACGGTCCCCGCGCCGCTCGCCTCGACGGTGTCCCACTCGGACGCGCCGCACGCCTGGCACCCCGGCAGCCAGGGGAAGCGGAGGGAGGCGCAGCCCCGGCACCGCTGGATCAGCAGCCGGTGCTCGGCAACACCGTCCCAGAATCCGGCATTGTCCCTGTTCATCACCGGTCTCGGCCGTCTGGCGCCCGGTCCCGGGGCAGCCGGGCTCTCCTCCTGCGCCGCACCCGCCCGCGACCGGCCCACGGCTCGCCCGTCCGCGCCCGAACGGCCTTTGGACGGCTTCCCTCCTGATGACCTCGCCGCGGACGGCTTCTCCGCAGTCGGCCTGCCCGTGGACGACGTCGCCGCGGACGATGTCCCCGCCGGGGCGTACTTCAGGATCCGGAACCGGTGTGTCCCGGCGGGCTCTCCGTTCGCCCCGATGTCCATCCGCGTCGTCACGAAGTGGCCCGTCCCCAGCTTCGTCGTCTTGCGGTCGGACACCGACTCGATCACCGCGTCGAAGGTGATCCGGTCTCCCGGACGGAGCGGCCGCAGATACTCCTGCTCGCAGTCGGTCGCGACCACCGAGGTGTATCCCGCGCCGTCGAGCAGGGCGAACAGCTCGTCCTGGGCGGCCGACCGGTCCGTGTGCCCGGACAGGCCACCCATCGTCCATGCCTGCAGCATCGTCGGCGGAGCGATGGCGTCCGGTCCCCGGTACGCCGGGTTCGTGTCCCCCACGGCCTCGCACCAGTGCCTGATCATCGGCTCGTTGACCATGTCCTTGCCGACGCCCGCGACGGTGGCCAGCCGCCCTTCGTATGCCTTCAGCCGTTCGTACAGACCCTCTGGGCCGCCCCCGGCGACCTCTCCGTGCGATTTCATCACCGCCGCCCCCTCTTCATACCGAGCCGCATCGTCGCGACGATTTCCCGCTGCACCTCGCTCACCCCTCCCCCGAAGGTGTTGATCTGCGCTGCTCTGTTCATCCGCTCCAGCTCCCCCTCGCCCGTGCCGCCCGCCGGACCGTCCGCCCGACCGGTCGCCGATCCGCCCGCCGGCAGCGAGCCGGGGGATCCGGCCCGGATCAATCCCGCGTCCCCCGCAATCTCCTGACACATTCGATACACCGCGACCGCGGATTCGGTTCCCATGAATTTCACGCCGCTGGCATCGCCCGGAGCCAGTCGGCCCGCCCCCACGTCACCCACCAAACGCCAGTTGAGAAGGCGTGCCGCGGCCAGCCGTGCTTGTGCCTCGGCGGCCCGGAACTGGATCCACGGTTCGTCAATGCGACGCCTGCCCGTCACCGGATCGGGTGTACGGGCCCGTTCGAGCGCCGCCGCGAAGAAGTCCTCGGCCTGCATGCCGATCGCGGCCAGCGCCACCCGTTCGTGGTTGAGCTGGTTGGTGATCAGCCCCCAGCCGCCGTTCTCCTCACCGACGAGGTTCGTTGTGGGCACCCGTACGCCGTCGTAGTACGTCGAGGTCGTGGTCAGCCCGCCCACCGTCTCGATCGGCGTCCAGGAGAAACCGGGAGCGTCCGTCGGCACGAGGATGATCGAGATGCCCTTGTGCTTCGGCGCCTCGGGGTCGGTGCGGCAGGCGAGCCAGATCCAGTCGGCGTTCTGGGCGTTGCTGGTGAAGACCTTCTGGCCGTCGACAGCCCAGTGCCCGCCGTCGCGTACGGCGCGGGTGCGCAGCGCGGCGAGGTCGGTCCCGGCCCCGGGCTCGCTGTAGCCGATCGCGAACACGGTCTCGCCGCCGAGGATGCGCGGCAGGAAGAACGACTTCTGTTCCTGGGTTCCGTACTTCATCAGGGTCGGGCCGACGGTGTTCAGGGTCACCATGGAGACGGGCGCGCCCGCGCGGTACGCCTCGTCGAAGAAGACGAACTGCTCGTCGGGCCCGCGGCCCTGGCCTCCGTACTCGACCGGCCAGCCGAGGCCGAGCATGCCGTCGGCGCCGATACGGCGGAGCAGCGAGCGCTGGGCGCCGGTGTCGGCGGCGGCCGGGGGGCCGTCCGGCATCACGGCCCGGAAGTACGAGCGTAGTTCGGCGCGCAGCTGCTGCTGCCGCTCCGTCGGGGCGAGGTGCACGGCGGCGGCCTCCCGGGCGTACGGGATCTCAGGATCGGGTTTCTGACTGTCCGTCAGAAAAAGGGTGCCTGTCAAGGTCACCGACCCCGCCACTCCGCCCGGCCGCCGGCGATGCGGGCCGCCCGCGCCCCCGCACCGCCCCCAACGCGCCAACCACCCCCAACGCACCGACTGCCTGCGCGACGGCGCCAAAGCACCGCCGCGCAGGCAGTCGTTCACCCCTCGATCGACGCCCCCCTCGGGCCTGGTGTCACCACAGGTTCGTGAAGTTCACGACCGTGTTGTCCTGATCGATGGCGGTGAAGGCGGAGCCGTTCACGCTGGCGATATTGCTCTGGTTGGACGCCCCGGCGCCGCTGGCGACCTGCTGACTGGTGGTCGAATTACCCCAGTTGTCACCACCGACGCCACTGCCGATGATCGAGGCGACCGTCGCGTTCGATCCGTCGTCCGCGAAGGCGCCGTTGTCAGCCGCGGCGACGCCCGAGAAGAGGGCGGCCGTGAGAGGCAGGGCGGCGACAGCGGCGAGGACGCGGGCGGTACGGATGCTTGCCATGTCTTTTCCTCCATGAACGGGAAGTGCAGAAGTACGGCTGGTTCCCGGGCGGCTGGCCGACCGCCCCGGTTCGTGGTCACGACGTCGCGACCTCAGAGTTGCCCAGCAGATCCCCGGCGAACCACCCAAGCCGGAGCGATTCCCCCTCAAGCGTGAGGACAAGGCGATAAACCCCCTTCACGCCCGCAGAACCGCAGCTCAGAGCCGCAAACACCCCCTCAGCACGGACAGAACCCTGCCCCCGTACGAGGCGAAGCGTTACGGCACGTTTTCAGCCAATCCCTCCCCCTTCCTTTCTTCGAACGCTTGTACGAAAATAAAGCCATGGCCATCACCGACCGGCAGACCGCCACCCTGGCCCTCGCCCATGCGCTGGCCGCCGCGGAGCGCGGGCTCCCCGTCATCCCCCTGTCGCCCACGAAGCTCCCGGCCCTGCGCTCACCGCACCGGGGCGAGGCGGAACCGGTCCTGTGCCGGGGGGAATGCGGCCTCCCGGGCCACGGCGTCCACGACGCCACCACCGACCCGGCCGGCGTCCGCGCACTCTTCGCCGCCGCGCCCTGGGCCACGGGGTACGGCATCGCCTGCGGCAGGCCACCGCACCATCTGATCGGCATCGACCTCGACACCAGCGGGCCCTCGGGCGTCACGGGCACGGCGGGCTCCGTGGCCGATTCCCTCTCCGCGCTGCGGGACCTGGCACTGCGGCATCTGTTCACGATCCCGGAGACGGTCACGGTCCTCACCCCGAGCGGCGGCCGCCATCTGTGGCTGACCGGTCCCCCGGATGTCGTCGTACCGAATTCCGCGGGTCGGCTCGCTCCCGGCATCGACGTGCGCGGATTCGGCGGCTACCTCGTCGGGCCCGGTTCGGTCGCGGCCCACGGCGCCTACCGCCTCGCCCCCGGTACGGCGCATCTGTCCCCCGCTCGCTGCCCCCGCGCACTCCTGCGCCTTGTCACACCGCCCGCGCGCCCCCACCGCCCCGCGCACGCCCGGCCCCGCCCGCCCCATGGCCAGGGTCTGGTCCACTTCGTCCTCGCCGCCCACGAGGGCCAGCGGAACACCCGCCTCTTCTGGGCCGCCTGCCGCGCGTACGAGAACGGCATCGGCGAATCCCTGGTGGACGCCCTCACCGAAGCTGCCGTCCATGCCGGCCTGACCGAGCGCGAGGCCCGCGCCACGATCACCTCGGCCGCCAGACTCACCTCGGGCCGCCGCCGCTGACCCGGCGAAAGAACGGAAGAGCGGGCGCCGCATCAGGCCGAGCCACACGCCTGTGCGCTGTCACGCACCGGCCCGTGGAACTGGGAGGCACTCACCGAGCACCGCGACCACCAGGGCCCACGCCCCGGCCACCGCCGCACGGAGCCGAACGGAGAACGAGAGCCGCATCGGGACACACAAGCGGCCCCCGACCGATGTGCCTGGTCAGGGGCCGTTCACCTGCGGTGGGTGTGGGATTTGAACCCACGGTGGCTCGCGCCACGACGGTTTTCAAGACCGTTCCCTTAGGCCGCTCGGGCAACCCACCCGCGCCCCGCCTCACCTGGCACGGAGCGGCCTACAGAGTACCGGCCCGGTGGAGGGGATCGCAGCAGCGTTTTGCGGGGCGGGCAGGGGCGGGCGGGGTGGGGTGGGCCAGGAGGTGGGTGCGGTCAGCTGTCGCCGGTGCGCTGGCCGAGGGTGACGGTGGCCTTGTTCTCCTTGCCGGCGCGGTCGTACGTCAGGGTCACCTGGTCGCCCGGCTTGTGGTTCCAGATCTCGCCGATCAGGGTGGGGCCGCTGTCGATCGGCTTGTCGTTGAACTGGGTGATGACGTCGCCCGCTTTGAGGCCCGCCTTCGCGGCGGGACCGTTCGGGGTCACCGCGGGGGTGCCCCCGGCGCCCTCGGTGGCGATCTTGGCGCCGTCGTCCTTGCCCGACATGTCGACGGTGGCGCCGATGACCGGATAGACGGGCTTACCGGTCTTGATCAGCTGCTCGGCGACGTTCTTGGCCTGGTTGATGGGGATGGCGAAGCCGAGGCCGATGGAGCCGGCCTGGGACTGGCCGAAGCCGCCGGAGGACTGGATCGCGGAGTTGATGCCGATGACGGCGCCGCGGGAGTCGAGGAGGGGGCCGCCGGAGTTGCCCGGGTTGATGGAGGCGTCCGTCTGGAGGGCGCTCATGTACGAGTTCTTGTTGCTGGAGCCGTCACCGGAGGCGACCGGGCGGTTCTTGGCGCTGATGATGCCCGTGGTGACCGTGTTGGAGAGGCCGAAGGGGGCCCCGATCGCGATGGTCGAGTCGCCGACGGCGACCTTGTCGGAGTCGCCGAGTGCCAGCGGGCTCAGCCCCTCGGGCGCGTTCTTCAGCTTCAGCACGGCGACGTCGTAGCCCTGGGCGCGCCCGACGACCTCGGCGTCGTACTTCTTGCCGTTGGAGAACGTCACGGAGAGCGTGCCGCCCTCGGCCGCGGAGGCCACCACGTGATTGTTGGTGAGGATGTGGCCCTGCTGGTCGTAGACGAATCCGGTCCCGGTGCCGCCCTCGGCCTCGCCGCTGCCGCCGATGTCGCCGCCCGCGCCGCTCGACTTCGCCTCGATGGTGACCACGCTCGGCAGCGCCTTCGCCGCGACCGAGGCGACCGTGCCCGGATCGCGCTGGAGGTCCTTGGGGATCTCCGCCGCGGGGACGGTGGTCGAGCCGATGTTGCTGTCGTTGCGCTCGGCGGCCCAGTAGCCGAGGCCGCCGCCGACCCCGCCCGCCACGAGCGCCGCCACCAGGACCGCCGCGAGCAGCCCGCCGGCCCGCTTGCGCGGAGGCTGGGCACCGACCTGGACCGGAGTGCCCCACGCCGTGCCGTCGCCGCCATGGGCAGCGCCATGGGCGTGGCCGGCGCCCGGCGCGGTCGGCCAGCCGGCGGCCCCCGCGGGGGCCGCCGGGACGGGGCCCGGCAGCGGCGCGGTGGCCGGCTCGGACGGATGGGCACCCGCGGGGGCGCCTCCGTGTGCGGCCGCGGGACCGGGGGGCGGCCCGGCGTATCCGGGAGCGCTCCCCGGGCTGGGGGCCGCGCCGCCGGACGCGGTGGCACCGGCCTCACCGGCCGGGCCCCGCACGCCGTCCGCAACGGGCGGCGGCGCCGGCGGTCCCTCGGGAGTGACTGCCGGCACAGGAGGTACCGGTGGGGCTGCCGGCTGCGCAGTGCCCTCGTGGCCCTCGTTCTCAGTGCTCACAGCTCTCTCTCCTCTGGGTTCCACATCGTTCGCATCGGTCAGGAATCCACGCTTCGACTGTCCTCGGTCAGCATTTCCCACCGCCCGTCAGGCCACTGTAAGCAGGACCTGTGCGTATTCCGGGAATTCCTTTACATGGTGCAAAACGGGCGTGGCTCTCCGCGGTGGACCACATTCCGGATGAACACCGCGTCCCGCCCCCTGCGCCCGCCCCCGCCATCTCGGTGACACCATGACGCGGTGACCCCAGCACGGCAGCCCAACACCCAGGTCGTAGCCCATCGAGGCGCGTCGGAGGACGCGCCCGAGCACACACTCGCCGCCTATATGAAGGCGATCGACGACGGCGCGGACGCCCTCGAATGTGATGTTCGCCTCACTGCCGACGGGCATCTCGTCTGCGTGCACGACCGGCGCGTCAATCGCACGTCCAACGGCCGGGGCGCCGTCTCCGCCCTGGAGCTGGCGGACCTGGCGGCGCTCGACTTCGGTACGTGGAAGGGCCGCGAGGACTCCGCCGAGAGCCCCGACTGGGGCGACCCGTCCCTGACCTCCGTGCTGACCCTGGAGCGGCTGCTCGAACTGGTCGCGGACTCCGGACGCCGTATCGAGCTGGCCGTCGAGACCAAGCATCCCACCCGCTGGGCGGGCCAGGTGGAGGAGCGGCTGCTCCAGCTCCTCGGCCGCTTCGGGCTGGCCGCGCCCGCGTCGGCGGAGGAGTCGCCCGTACGCATCATGAGCTTCTCGGCCCGTTCGCTGCACCGGGTCGCCGCGGCGGCGCCGAAGATCCCGACGGTGTATCTGATGCAGTTCGTCAGCCCGCGGCTGCGCGACGGACGGCTGCCGGCCGGGTCACGGATCGCCGGTCCCGGCATCCGGATCGTGCGCAACCACCCCGGGTACATCGAGCGTCTGCACCGGGCGGGGCACGCCGTCCACGTGTGGACGGTCGACGAGCCGGAGGACGTGGAGCTGTGCGTCCGGCTCGGGGTGGAAGCGATCATCACCAACCGCCCCGCACAGGTCCTCACCCAGCTCGGGCGGCTGTAACACGCGCCACACCGCTCTGCGCACATCACGTTCACATACGGCCCGGTACAGCCTTATTTAATCCTTATTTGCCTACATATCGAACAGTTGGATACCCCGAAGTGCCCTGCCCGTGCCCGGAGCACCCACTACAGGGAGTGCACCGGCGCATTCGGTACGTACTCAAGAGTCAGGAGTGCGTCATCGACCTGTTCCGGCCCGGTTTCCGGCCCGTTCCCCCGGGGCATTCACACCGTGGCGTGGGGCAAAGGAGGTCTCGGGGGTGGCGTTGGTGGTGGCACAGGAGGTGCCCACGTCTTCGAGCATGGCCGTACCCCATGGCCCTGCGGGCGTGGGCGAGGCAAGACACCGGATGCGAGAGCAGCTGCACCGCAGCGGCGTGCCCGAACCGGTCGTCGACGACGCGATTCTGATTCTGTCCGAGCTGCTCAGCAATGCCTGCCGCCACGGCAGGCCGCTGGGACACGCCGAGGTGGGCGACGGAGACGTCCGTGCCGCCTGGCGGGTGGATCCGTCCGGCCGGCTGACCGTCGAAGTGACGGACGGGGGCGGTCCCACGCGGCCCGTGCCGTCCACGCCGTCGGTCACCGCACGCGGCGGGCGGGGGCTCAACATCATCACGGCCCTGGCGCAGGACTGGGGCGTCCGTGATGGTGTGGCGGGCGAGATCACCGTATGGGTGGTCGTCACGGAGGGTCATCGGCGAGACGATTTCGCTACGCGCGTCACCGGCCCCGGCGGCGGCTTCGACTTCGCGGAGTCGTACGAGGACTGAGCGGCGGACACCGGCAGAGACACTCATCAGGCACCGGAACAGACGCACCGGCCGGAACCACGGGCACCGGCCGGCACGGCCCGACCCCGTTCTGGACCTGGGCGCGGGCCGTCCACGGCAGCGGCAGATAGACGGCGCAGGTGTACGACCGTTCGGGCGGCGCCCGGGGTCGTACGCCCTTTCCGCATGCCGCCGCGCAGCCGACCGGTACGGCCGCGTACGGCCATGTACAGCCGGGTACGGCGCCGATGCCGATCCTGCGCCCCCGTGGACACCGGGGGCGACTAGGCTCGCGCCCAAGCACATCCCGCCCACCACACCCATCCCAACCATCACAGCAGAGACATTCCGCAGTACACAGCAGTCGGCAGTGCGGTACGCAGTCGGCGGAGCCGGCGGTACGGAGTCCGCGGCACGCACTCGCCGGCGGGCAGCACAGCCGCAGCCGGCCCCGGGGCACCCGGGTGCCGCCACCTACGTACGCAACGCCGCTATCGGGAGAAGCCGCACCATGGCCAAGAAGCGCCCCCAGACCAAGGCATCCAGGCCGCAGCCCACGGGCCGGGGCCGCACCGCGGGTGCCGATGAGCCCGTACCCGTGGTGGGCGCCCGCGAGCCCTGCCCCTGTGGATCGGGCCGCCGCTACAAGGCGTGCCACGGCCGCACCGCCACACACGCCGTCACCGAGCTGGTCCAGCGGCCGTTCGAGGGTCTGGCCGGCGAATGCGACTGGGTCGCCCTGCGCGAACTGGTCCCCGCCGCGACCGTACGGCTCACGCTCAGGGACGGGCTGCCCGAGGGCGTACCGTCCGTGACGCTCGCGACCGTCCTGCCGATGGCCTGGCCCGCGCTCCGCCGCGACGACGGCTCGGTGCTGCTCGGTCTCCAGAACGACACTTCGTCGGGCGACCTCAGCCGCGATCTGGCGGACACGCTGACCCGCGCGCTGGCGGCGGAGCCGGGCAATCCGGTCGGCGCCGGGCGTTCCTCGTCAAGCGAGGGGCCGCGTCTCCAGGACCTGCTGGACCCCGCCGCGCCCTTCGAGCCGGAGGTGCACGCCGGATTCGAGTTCTGGATCCCCGAGTCGGCGGAGAACTCGACCCCCGAGGTGGCCGCTTCCCTGGAGCGGGCGAACGCCGCGGCGATCCCGACCGTCAAGCTCTCCGGCACCGACGCCGCGTACTGGTGCGAGACCCCGGAGAAGAACCACCTGCGCTGGGTCATGCCGCACCCCGAGGAGAAGCTGCTGGACGCGCTCGCCCGGCTGCACGCGGCGGGAGCGGGCTCGCTCAGCGAGGGGACCCGGCTCGTCGGGTCGTTCCGCGCGCACGGGCTGGTGGTCCCGGTCTGGGATCTGCCGAGCGGGATGGGCGCCGAGGAGTGCGAGAAGCCCGCGGCCGGGTTCGCCGAGCGGCTGGCGGAGGCGCTCGCGGTCGACACCCCGCTCACCGGCGAGGAGCGCAGGGCCCGCGGCGGCCTCACCAACCGTCAGGTCACCTTGAGCTGACGGCCGCGAGCCCGAGCCGGCGCGGCCCGCCGCCGCGCCGCCGGGCCGCGAACGCGTGCCACCGCGCCCCCGGAGCCGTAAGCCTGCGGGGGCGCGGAACCCGACGCTCCGGACCCGCACGCCCCGAGGAAACGGAATCACCGCTCAGGCCCCGCGCGGCACGACAGGCACGAGCACCGCGCCCGTACCGCAGGCACGGGCACCGCAGGCACGGAACCCGACGCTCCGGCCCCGGTGCGCAACCGGGGCCGGCACACCCCCCGGCCCACGCCGCGATCCGTACGCCACCGCGATCCGGTGGCCGTCCGTCCGCCTCCGCTTCCGAGGCGTCCCGCCCCGGCGTCCGGGGCCGTGTACACCGCCGTGGACCGGGTCGGGTACGCCCGCGCGGGCGGTGGCGGTAGGCGGCCGGAGTCCGGAGCCGTAGGTCCCCGGGCCCCTGAGCCGTACGGCGCGCGGACCCGGAACCGTAGGCCGCCGGATGCCCCGGCCGACACTCCGACGGGCCCGGGAGGTGTACCCCGGAGCCGCGGGCTCCCGGGTGAGGACCCCGGCGCAACGCCCGGATTCCCGCGCCCGACTCCCGACTTCCCCTGGTTCAGGGGAAGTTGAGAGGGGTGGCCGGTGCCGGTCGGCACGGAGCAAAAGCCGGGTGACTCCGGTCACAACTCGCGCCAAGTGTGCTTGAGTCGCTGTCCGAATACCCGAGATCGAATTTGCGAACCGCAGATCTCTTGTTACCGTTCTAAGAGCCCGGTCGCTGGTGCATCCCCCGTCGCCAGCGACCGGGCCCTTGTGTGTCCGGACGCCGGGTGCCCTTCGGCACTGTCCCGGCGCCTTCTCAACCGCCCGTGGAATCAGCGGAGTTACTGCCGGACCTCAGCAGCAACCGCCCGTTCGCCGCCCCGGCCGCGGCGGCGAACTCCGCCACCGCCCAGTACGTCCCACCAGCACGGACGCGCTGCCTGGGCGTCTCGCAGACACCCGGCTCATCGCCTGCCTCGACCACGCAATTGATCTGTACGGTGCGCCGGCCGGGGCCCATGAGAGCGAGTACGGAACGCAATTCCGCGCCCGTGGCGTTGCGGTAATACGCACGCGCCCAGGTGTCATGGCCATGGGTCAGTACACAGGTCTGGGCCTCGACCCCGTCGGGGGAGGCGAGCTCCGGCCCGCAGCGGGTGGTGGCCGTGGACCCGGCAGAAGCGCCGTGATCAGGTGATGTTTCGGCCGTCTGCCGTGCCCTTGACTTCCGGTCGGCCGCCGCGTCGGACGGATCTCCGTGAGCCGGGTCCGGCCCCCAGGGCGCCGTCCCGCCCTCCGGTTCTCCGGAGCCGCTCCCTCCGGCACCGGGGAACCCACCGGTCTCCTCGGCGTCCGTTCCCCGCCCTGAGGGCCTGTCGTTCCCACTGTCCCCGTCGCCCTCGGAGACCTGCGCCGAACGCTGCGGCCACAGCAGCCTCTCGGCCGGGCCCGCCATCGCGGCGGGCGGCAGCAGGACGGCGACCGTCACGACCGAAACGATCCCGATCTTGCGGAGATTCATGGGCCACCTACCCATTGCGCGGGAATTCCGGATGCTCCGGACACTCTGTCTTGGCAAGGCAGACCGAAGGTATCCGCGGAAAACCCGCGCACAGCGGCCCGCTCGCCCAATTCCCGTACAACTCGGGCCCGCTCCAACCCGTACGAGTGACGACCGGGAGGGCGAGCCCCGACAGGGAATTCAGTAGGCGAGCCGGCTTCCGCCGTCCGGCGCGCTCGTGCTCGCCTCGACCAGCGCGTCCACGACCGTCTCCACATCCGGCAGCCAGGGCGCGGCGGCCCCGGGCAGCGGCGCCCGCTCCCAGCGGACCTGGCCCGTGCCCGTCTCCGACGGAGGCAGCACCAAATAACCGCCCTCGCCGTGGAAGCGGAGCGAGCTCGGTACGCAGTCCTTGACGAAGAGCAGTTCGCCCAGTTCTTCCAGGCTGTACGGAGCGACCAGCAGCGACCAGCGGGTCGGCGTCGCGATCACGGGTCCCAGCCGGACGCCCATCCGGTCGAGCGCGTCCAGCGCACGGGCCCCGGCCAGCGCCGGAAGGCTCACCGCGCACGGCGCGTGCCCGCCGGTGGCCAGGACGATCGGGGCGGCGGGCCGGTTGGTCCACCACCAGCGCACCATCCGCTCGTCCGTGGTCGCCGCGAGGAGACCGGGGTCGAAGGGGTGTGCGCCGGGTACGACGCACTCCGGGTCGGGGCAGGCGCAGCGCCGCCCCCGACCGCCGCCGGCCCCGGACAGTCCCACACCGGGGAGTACGGGCCATCGCCACGCGGCGGCGCAGGTGAGCGCCGCTTCAAGCCGTGCAGGCTGTACCGGCCCCTTCTTACGCCAAAACCGGAGCCTGCGTCGCCTTCCGAGGATCTCGCGCATGAGCGCTCGTTCCTTTCCGTTGAACGCCGAGGTCCACATCACACCATGTGTGCAACTTTTCACTGTGCGTACGAATACGTCTGGTGTGCGTACTGCGTGCGTGTACGTACTACGTGGTATCACGTGTACCAGTACGTACGGATCGGCACATCACCGCCCCATGCCCGGTGGCATGGGCGTCCCCCGCTTCGCCTGCGGCAGGATCGCCGCCCGGGGGCCGAACGTGGACTGTGCTCCATCAAGCGCGTGGCGAGGGATGCGCGCCTGGCGCTTGCCTCCCGTTATAACCGGACCGCTCCCGCGTGTGGGGTCAGTCCGGCATTTCCGCCACTCGGGGATCTGCCTTGGGTCTTCCTCGGGATCTGCCGTGTCTTCCGGCGCGGCCCACGTCTGTTAAGACGCCCGAGTCCCTCGCCGGGTTCCGGGGATCCCAACTGCCCCCGGCCATCACCGTTTACGTACCCACCACGTTTGGTATGACGCTCCCTCCGGTGTCCCTCCGAGGCCCTCTGCCCCGGAGAGATCCACTGAGGGATCACTGCCGAACGCCCTCAGTCGACCTCAATTGACGGCTGCCACATGCATTTTCCGGCCAAGTTCAGGATGCGGAGGAAGGGGTGGTTCGCGGACGGTTCGTGGAGGGCTCGGAAACCGGTTCAAGAACAGCCCAAAGACATCCCAAGGGCACGTAGACACCATCAATCCCACTGGTGCAATGCTGGACATCCCCTCACATGTGCGTGTAGATGTGGATGCATTGATAGCGGCGCAGAATGACATGGGGGTTTGCGATGCTATTGAGCGGAACGCACCAGCCGGAAAGTTCGCTGCCATGAGCGCCCCACACCTGCCGAAAGTGGCCGGAATCAACTCATCGGTTCCCAACCCCACGCACACTGCGGCGGCTCTGACCGCCCTCACCTCCCTCCCGACACCCTCGGAAATCCCCGCGGACGCCCTCGTCGGCGTCCCGGTCGACCCGCCGCCGGGCGCGGTGATCCAGGACCGGCTCGCCGGGTGGGTCTCCGATCTGACCACCCTCCACGAGCTGACCGAACGCCTGGCCGCCACGGGTTCGCTCGACACTGCTCTGCATGAACTGCTGTGCGCCGGCGCCGCTCTGGTGGGCGCGCGCCGGGGGATGATCGTCCTCGAACCACTGCCCGACGGCGCCCGCCGCCCCGCGCCCGGCGTGACCCGGGCCCATCACAGCGATGAGCCCCGGGGACACGGCGAACCCCACGAGGACGGGTCCCCCGGATCGCATCGGTCTCCGGCGAAGCGGTCGGATCCGCCGGAAGGATCGGAGGCGTCGGATCCCTCGGATCCGCCTCAGGGGTCGCACGGATGCCTTGAATCCGATCAATCTCAGGAATCCCGGGAATATCGGGGAGTTCAGAGATCTCGTCGACCGGATGGGTCCGATGGATCCGATGGATCCGATGGGTCCTATGACTCCTGTGAGTCCGATGAGTCGTATGGAGAGGCCCATCGGTCCGGCGGGACCGGTGGGAGCCGTGAGACCAGCGGGAGAGGTGAGACCGGCTGGTCGGAGTACGCCGGCGCCTTCGGGGCCGGCCGCTCTCCCGGCCTCACCAAGGGACTCGGGCTCACCCACGCCGAACTGGGCCAGATCGAGACCGTTCCGCGCGCGATGACCGCGTACGGACGGATCCTGGAGGAACGCCGACCCGGCCGCCGGCCCGAGGGGCCCGCTGGTCCGCCGCAGCCCGTCGCCCAGCCCGATCTGCTGGGCGACGAGTCGCTCGGCCCCCGCCACCGCGAAGTCGCCGCCGCCCTCGGCTGCGCCGCCAGTTACACCCAGCCGCTCGCCTCCGAGGCCGCGGGCACCCTGGGCGCGGCCGTGTGGTTCTACGACGAGCCCGCCGCCCCCGCGGACCGCAGGCGCCATCTCGTGAGCCTCTACACGCGGTACGCCACCGAGCATCTGGCCCGGCTGCTGGAGCTGGAGGCGGCCCGGCGGACCGTGACGACCGTCGCCGAGGAGCTGCTGCCGAGCCGGCTGCCCCGCGTCGCCGGAGTCCGGCTCGCCGCCCGGCACCGTACCGGTCCGCGCGGCGGCGGGGACTGGTACGACGCGCTGCCGCTGCCGGACGGCGCGCTGGGGCTGGCCGTCGGCTCGGTCAGCGGTTCCGGGCCGAGCGCGCTGGCCGCCATGGGGCGGCTGCGGGCATCCCTGCGGGCGTACGCCGTGATGGAGGGCGAGGACCCCGTCGCCGTACTCTCCGACCTCGAACTGCTGCTGCGGCTGACCGAACCGGCCCGTACCGCCACCGCGCTCTTCGCGTACGCCGAGCCCGCGGCCGGGAAGATCGTGCTCGCCGGGGCCGGGCACACCCCGCCGCTCGTGATCGGTGAACGGCGCACGGAGTTCGTCGAGACCTCGCTCTCGGCTCCGCTGGGCATGCTCGCCTGCTGGGAGGCGCCGAGCGTGGAGCTGTGCCCCGAGCCGGGAGAAACGGTGCTCCTCTATACCGACGGGCTGCTGCGGCGTACCGGGGACGCCATGGACCGGGCGTTCGCGCGGCTGCACGCGGCCGCGGCGAGTGTGCCGAGGGCCGCCCGGGAGGATCCCGGGGCGATCGCCGACCATGTGCTGAACACGGTCCTGCCCGGCGGGGCCGACGGGCCCCGCGGCCGCGGCGGAGACGGCAGGGGAGAGTGGTACGAGGACGATGTCGTCCTCCTGGCGGCCCGCTTCGACTGAGCCGGTTCGCGGCGACCGCGCCCGGCCCTGGGCCTGCCCGCCCCGTACGGGCCTGCTTGCCCGCCGGTCCCCGGGGCGGCGTCCGTCCGGGGCCCGGCCGTCGGGGCCACCGTCCGTCCTGAGACCGCGTTCCCCTTAAGGTCCGTTTTGTCTCGCTTCTCACACCTCGAAAAGCTGCCTTCACATCGCACATACGATGGAGTCCGGTCCGATGACGTATCGAGGAGGCAGACGTGGCCGAGGAGCTCACCCCGAGTGCCCCGGAAGAAGAAGAGCAGCCGGTCAAGCAGCGGAAAAACGGCCTCTACCTGGAAGTTTCCGATGAGCTTGCCCAGAACATGGCCGGCGGCTGGGCGGACACCGAGCTGCGTGATCTGAAGCCCGTGGCCCAGGCGTCGCACACCGCGGCCCGCCGTGCCGCCCTTTCCGCGCGCTTCCCGGGCGAGCGGCTGGTGATTCCCGCCGGCAGCCTGAAGACCCGTTCCAACGACACGGAGTATCCGTTCCGCGCCTCCACGGAGTACGTCTATCTCACGGGTGACCAGACCGAGGACGGCGTCCTGGTCCTGGAGCCCACCGCCGACGGCCACAGCGCCACGGTCTACCTCCTTCCGCGCTCCAACCGTGAGAACGGCGAGTTCTGGCTCTCCGGCCAGGGCGAGCTCTGGGTCGGCCGCCGCCACTCCCTCGCGGAGGCCGAGCAGCTGCTGGGCATCCCCGCGAAGGACGTACGGGAGCTGGCGGACCGGCTGCGCGAGCAGACCGGTCCCGTCCGTGCCGTACGCGGTCACGACTCCGTGATCGAGTCCGCGCTGACCGACAAGGTCACCGCCGAGCGGGACGAGGAGCTGCGCGTCTATCTCTCCGAGGCCCGCGCGGTGAAGGACGCCTTCGAGATCGACCAGCTCCAGCTCGCCTGCGACGCGACGGCGCGTGGCTTCGAGGATGTCGTCAAGGTCCTCGACAAGGCCGAGGCGACCAGCGAGCGCTACATTGAGGGAACGTTCTTTCTGCGGGCCCGTGTCGAGGGCAACGACGTCGGCTACGGCTCGATCTGCGCCGCCGGTCCGCACGCCACCACCCTGCACTGGGTGCGCAACGACGGCCCGGTCCGCTCCGGCGAGCTGCTGCTCCTGGACGCCGGGGTGGAGACCACCGCCCTCTATACGGCCGATGTCACCCGCACCCTGCCGATCAGCGGCCGGTTCGACGCGCTTCAGCGCAAGATCTACGACGCGGTGTACGACGCGCAGGAGGCCGGTATCGCGGCCGTGAAGCCGGGTGCGAAGTACCGCGACTTCCACGACGAGGCCCAGCGGGTGCTGGCCGAGCGGCTCGTGGAGTGGGGTCTGGTCGAGGGTCCGGTGGAGCGGGTGCTGGAGCTGGGCCTCCAGCGCCGCTGGACGCTGCACGGCACCGGTCACATGCTCGGTCTGGACGTCCACGACTGCGCCGCCGCGCGTACCGAGGCGTACGTCGACGGCACGCTGGAGCCCGGTATGTGCCTGACCGTCGAGCCCGGTCTCTACTTCCAGGCGGACGATCTGACCGTGCCGGAGGAGTACCGCGGTATCGGCGTACGGATCGAGGACGACATCCTCGTCACCGAGGACGGCAACCGGAATCTGTCGGCCGCCCTGCCCCGGCAGGCCGACGAGGTCGAGGCCTGGATGGCGTCGCTCAAGAGCTGAGCCCCCGGCCACCGCCGACCGTCACCCGGGCGAGAGGCGGCCCGGCGCCGACCGTCAGCCGGGCGGCGGGAGGCGGCTCGGCGCGGGCCTCCTCCTCGATCCGCTGTCACGCGGGGGCCGGTTCCCGTGCCGTTGGCGCTGCTCAGGGGCCGTCCCCGGGGCCGTGCACCGGAGCGCGGCCCGATGCGGCTCCTGCCCGAGAGGGCTCGTGGCGCGGCGTCACACCCGGTCCGGGCCGGCCGCGATCGCCGGTCCCTGGCGGAGGACGTGCCGAACGGGGTCTAGGAGACCCTGAGGAGCGCGTCCTCCCGCCATTTCAGGACCTTGTCGAAGCTGACCACGGCTCCACGCCCCGGCCGGTTGCCGAAGTGGACATGGTCGGCCAGCTCCTCGATCAGGCAGAGCCCTCGACCGCCCTCGGCGCTCACCGGCGCGGGCGCCACCATCGGCCCTCCCGCACCACCGGTGCCGGCATGGGCGCACCCCACCCCCTGCCGGGCCGGAAAACCGGGACCGGAATCGGCCACTTCGATACGGCACTTCTCGCCGTCCAGATACGCGGTGACGCGATACGCCCCCCGGGGGTCGCCCGGCCGCTCGCTGCCGCCGTGCTCCACCGCGTTCGCACATGCCTCGCTGAGCGCGACCGACAGATCGAAGGAGATGTCGGGATCCACCCCCGCCGTCTCCATCGTGCCGATGAGCAGCCGCCGGGCGAGCGGAACGCTCGCAGCCTCGCGCCGCAAGTGGAGTGACCACCAGATGCTCATGCTCCAGCCTCCTGGCTGCGGCTCGACATACCGTTACGTATTGCCCCAAGGCATAGTCCGTAAGCACAGAGTTGGTGTGATTGCGCTCATTCGGCGGAAGCGCGCCACCGGGCGGACGGTGTATGCCGAGGTGACGGCACCCCCTCATTGGCTCCTGCCCGGTCACCGGGTGCCTCACTCCCTCTGTCACCGAGTGCCTCGATCCCGCGCGCGATCATGACCCAAAGGGGACCTTCCGGACCTGCCGTACGGGGGCGGGGGGCCGGGTGGGATGATGACCCGGCCATGTCGTCCCCGTCGCCCCCGCCCGGTGTGCGCACCGCAGCGGGTCCCCGGCTGCTGAGGGCCGCGGTGTTCACCGCGGTCTGTGTCGCGCTGTCCGCGACGGGACATGCCGTGGTCGCCTGTGCCGGTGTCCCGTGGTGGACGCTCGCGGTCGGTTTCACCGGAATGTTCGCGCTGGCCGTGCCCTTCTCGGGCCGCACGCGCTCCCTGCCGGTGATCGCGGTCGCCCTGGCGGTGGGTCAGCTCGGGCTGCACACCCTCTTCGGGCTCGGCCAGCATCAGCTGCGGCTCGCGCCGGCGGCCGACGACGTCCTCATCAGGATGGCCGCGAAGCTGATGTGCGGCACGGGCGCGGCACCGCTCAGCGCCGCCGACGCGCACCGGGTCGTCACCACCGCCGGGATCACCCCGCCCGGCCATGGCGCGCACACCACCGCGGCGACGGCGGCCCAGCCGGATCTGCTGCCCTCCCTCCCCATGCTGCTGGCCCATCTGCTGGCCGCACTCGCGACCGGCTGGCTGCTGCGCCGCGGCGATCTCGCCCTGCTGCGGCTGATCCGGCTCTCCACCGACTCCGCGCACGAGATGCAGGAAGTGGTGGCCGAGGCCGCCCGGCTGCGCTCGCTGCGCGCCGCGCTCGCTCTCGTACGGGCCCTGGGCGCCGGTCTCCTCCCGGGTCCGCCGCCGGGCACACCCGCCCGGTGGGCCTCGGACGCCTCCTCCCCGCCGGCGGCGGGCGAGGCACTCCAGCACACGGTGATCAGGCGCGGGCCGCCCGCCCGCCTCGCGCTCGCAGCCTGACGCGGCCCACTCGACGGGAGTGCGGCCGCGGTGCCCGCGTACCCCCGTACGCCGTGGCACGCCACCGTCTCTCCTCTCCTGTGGAGTGTCTTCACCATGAGCCTTTCGTCCCGTACCGCGCGTGCCGCCACCGTGGTGACCGGTGTCGCCGTCTCCTCCCTGCTGCTCGCCGGGCCCGCCTTCGCGCATGTCAGCGTCCAGCCGCAGGGCGAGGCCGCCAAGGGCGGCTACGCCACCGTCAATTTCAAGGTCCCGAACGAGCGCGACAACGCCTCGACCGTGAAGCTGGAGGTCAGTCTGCCGACCGAGCACCCGCTGGCGTCCGTGATGCCGCAGCCGGTGCCCGGCTGGAAGGTCGCCGTCACCAAGGCCAAGCTGGCCGAGCCGCTCCAGGTGCACGGCAAGCAGATCACCGAGGCGGTCACCCAGGTGACCTGGACCGCCGACGGCTCGAAGATCGGACCGGGACAGTTCCAGCAGTTCCCGCTCGCTCTCGGCCGGCTCCCCGAGAAAACCGATCAGATGGTCTTCAAGGCTCTCCAGACGTACGACAACAAGGAGGTCGTGCGCTGGATCGAGGAGGCGCGGGAGGGCTCCCCCGAGCCCGAGTCGCCGGCCCCCGTGCTGAAGCTGACGGCCGCCGGGGAGGATGGTCACGGCGCGAAGGCCACGAACGCGGACGCCAAGAACGGCGAACACGACGGCAGCGACAAGAACAAGCAGGACAAGACGGAGAACGCGTCGGCGGACAGCTCCTCGGACACCACCGCACGCGTCCTCGGGATCGTCGGCATCCTTGTCGGTACCGCGGGAGTCGCCTTCGGTGTCCTGGCCGGCCGCCGCCGCACCTCCTGACCCACCGCCTCGCACAACACACCACCTCCAGGATTGTTCTCTCCATGCGAAAGAAGACCGCAGTGGCAGCCGCGCTCGCCGTGGCCGCCGCGCTCTCCCTGTCCGCCTGCTCCGGCGAATCCGGTTCGGCGAAGGACTCCATCGCCGATGTCTCCTCCCAGGCGAACGACAAGCCCGGAACGGTGCTGGAGCAGCCGTTCGCCAAACCGGACCTGGTCCTCACGGACACCAAGGGCAAGCCCTACGACCTGCGGGCGCAGACCAAGGGCAAGCCGACACTGATCTTCTTCGGCTACACCAACTGCCCGGACGTCTGTCCGCTGACGATGAGCAATATCGCCATCGCCGAGAAGAAGCTCCCCAAGGCCGACCAGGACAAGCTCCAGGTCGTCTTCATCACCACCGACCCCGAGCGGGACACCCCGGCCGAACTGGCCAAGTGGCTGCCCAGCGCGGGCGACCCGTCCTTCGTCGGTCTCAGCGGCGACTTCAAGAAGATCCAGGCGGCCGCGCGTCAGGTGGGGATCGGCATCGACCCCGCGAAGAAGGAGAAGGACGACACGGTCGTCTCCATGCACGGTGCCCAGGTCATGGCTTTCTCGCCCACGACCGACCAGGGCTATGTGCTCTACGGCGAGAGCACCTCCGCGGACGACTACGCCAAGGACCTTCCCAGGCTCGTCCGCGGCGAGAAGCCGTGAGCCGCCGGATACCGCGGGCCCGGGTGGCGGCTCCTGCCCCCGGGGCAGCCCGGGGCCGTGACACGGTGCAGAGCCGTCGGATGCCTCCTGGACCGGGCGGTACCCCGGCAGGAAGGACGTGGGCGGACCGGAGCAGGGCTCCGGGCCGGAGAACAGCAGGGCTCATCGGTGTCATGGCCGTCAGCACAGGGCTTGTGCTGACGGGCTGCTCCTCCAACGGTAAGCCGAGCGACCCCGAGCTGAAAGTGAGTGGCGAATTCATGCCACAACCCGTCAGCGACATGGCCGCCGGGTTTCTGACCGTGCACAACGACGGCGGCGCGGACGACAAGCTCACGTCCGTCACCAGCGCCATCTCCGACGACGTCTCGATCCATGAGTCGAAGGGGCGGACGATGCGGAAGGTCACGGCGTTCGACATTCCCGCCGACGGCTCGCTCGCGCTTGAGCGCGGGGGCAGCCACATCATGTTCGCCCGGCTCAAGGAGCGGCCGAAGGAGGGCGAGAAGGTCCTGGTCGAACTGCACTTCGAGCGCTCCGGCCCGATCAAGGTCGAGCTGCCGGTCAAGGAGCCCACGTACAACCCGGCGAAACAGCCGGACGGCCGGCCGGCGGACAGCCCGTCGAAGCACCACTGAGCAGGAGGGCATCGACCACGCCATGACAGCCACCGCCCCGCGCCTCGGCCGGTACCCGGTCCGGCCGGCCCATCCCCTCGTACGGCTGCTGCTGGCTGCGGCCGTCCTCCTGGGCACGGTCCTCGGTTCCCTGCTCGCCGGCGCGGGCCCGGCGGCCGCCCATGCCGCCCTGACCGGGAGCAATCCGAAGGACGGGGCGGTGGTCCCCACCGCTCCCAAGGAGGTGACGCTCACCTTCTCCGAGCAGATCGCCATGGGGAAGGACTCCATCCGGGTCCTCGAACCCAGCGGCAAGCGGGCGGACAGGTCCGCCGTCCGTGATCTCTCCGCCGACGGCCGGGTCTCCTACGCCGTCGATCTGCTGCCCGGACTGCCGAACGGCACCTACACCGTGGCCTGGCAGGCCGTATCGGCCGACAGCCACCCCGTCTCCGGCGCCTTCACCTTCTCCATCGGCGCGCCTTCCCGGACCGAGGTCGCCCTGCCGGACCAGGACGCGGGCGGCGGGCTCGTCGGCTTCCTCTACGACGTCGCGCGATACGGGGCGTACACGGGCTTCGTCCTGATGACCGGCGGCGCCGCGTTCATCCTGGTGTGCTGGCGCCGCGGGGGCTCGGTCCGGCCCGTGCAGCGGCTCGTCGCGTACGGCTGGGTCACGCTGGCCGCGTCCACCCTCGCGACGCTGCTGCTCCGCACCCCGTACACCGGGTCCGGGAAGCTCGCGGACGCCTTCGACCTCGGCGGTCTCCAGGCGGTCCTGGAGACCAGGACGGGGGCCGCCCTCGTCTCCCGGCTGCTGCTGCTGGGCGCGGCGGCGCTGTTCATCGCGGTGCTGTTCGGGGCGTACGCGCAACGGGACCGCCTCCGCGGAACGGACCGGGCGGAAGAGGCGGAAGAGGCGGGGGAGGACCGGCAGAAGGACCTCACCTTCGGGCTGGCGGTCGGCGGCGCCGTCGTCTCGGCCGGAATCGCCGCTACCTGGGCGCTGTCGGAGCACGCGTCGACCGGGATCCAGACAGGGCTCGCGATGCCCCTCGACGTGCTGCATCTGCTGGCCGTGGCGGGCTGGCTCGGCGGGCTCACCGCGCTGCTCACGGCCCTCTACCGGGCCCCTTCCATCGAACCGGCGGCGGTACGGCGGTTCTCGGGGATGGCCTTCGCCTGTGTCGTCGCCCTCGCGGCGACCGGGCTCTACCAGTCCTGGCGGCAGGTCGGCTCATGGCCGGCGCTGACCGGGACGGCGTACGGACAGCTGCTCCTGGCCAAGGTCGCGCTGGTCGCCGTGATGATCGGCGTCGCCCGGATCTCCCGCGGGTGGACGGCCCGGCTGGCGGTGGCACCGACCACCGAGAGCTCCGGGCACACGGGGAGTGCGGACGGCGCGGACGGAGACGGCCTCGCGGCTCTCGCCGAGGAGACTTCGGGCGCCGCCGAGAACACAGCGGGCACGGAGGGCGCGGAAGACACGGAGGGCGCGGAGGCCGCGCGGAACGAGGAGGCGGAACGTTCCGGAGCCGGGGCGCCGGTCCCGGCCGACAGCCCTCCGCCCGGACCGTCCCGACCCGCGGCCCCCGCAGAACCCGCCGATCCCGTGGGGTCCGGTGCGGTCGCGACCGAGCCCCGGGAGGACTCCGTACGGGCCACGCAGCTCGCCCGGCAGCGGGCCGCCGTGGCCACCGCCCGGGCGAAAAAGGTACGGGACGCCGACCCCGTACGCTCCGGACTGCGCCGTTCCGTACTGGCCGAGGCGGGAGTCGCCGTCGTCGTGCTGGCCGTCACCACCGTGCTGACCGCGACCGAACCGGGTCGTACGGAGGAAGAGGCGGGCCGGGCCCCCGCCTCCTCGGCGACAGCCGATGCCGCGCCGACGGGGCCCACGGAGATCAGCGTCCCCTTCGACACGGGCGGCTCGAACGGGAAGGGGACGATCCGGCTCAGCCTGGACCCGGCCGCTCCCGGGGCCAATGAGATGCACGTCCGGGTCGACGGAACGGACGGCAAACCGCTGGACGCCCCCGAGGTGAAGGTCTCCTTCACGCTCCGGGCCCAGGAGATCGGCCCCCTGCCGATCACCCCCGACCGGGTGGCGGCGGGACACTGGAGCGCGAGCCGGGTGCAGATCCCGATGCCCGGCGACTGGCAGATCAAGGTGACCGTACGGACATCGGACATCGACCAGACCACCATCGACAAGAACGTGAAGATCGGCTGACCTACCGTGGACCCCTCTCCCCAGCCTCCGCACCCGGTGGACGAAAGCACCCCGCCCCCGGGCGCCGCTTCCCGGCCCGCGGACGCGGCTCCCCGGCCTCCCGGCGGGGGCGGTGTCTCCCGCCGCCGTCTGATGTCCACCGCGGGAGCGGCGGGGCTCGCGCTGGGCGCGGCGGGCGGGGCCGTGGCCCATGCCGCCGCCTCCGGTGACGCCCCCACGGCGCTGACGGCGGTCGGCTCGACCACCGTCGCCTTCCACGGCCGGCACCAGGCGGGCATCACCACCCCTCTCCAGGCGCGCGGCCATCTGATCGCCTTCGACCTGGCCCCGGGAGCGGGCCGGCGGGAAGCCGCGGCCCTGATGCGCCGCTGGTCGGCGCTGGCGGCGGAGCTGATGGCGGGCCGCCCGGCCCCGGGGGCCGACACCGGGGTCGCCCTGGACGCGGGACCGTCGTCGTTGACCGTCACCTTCGGGTTCGGCCGCACCTTCTTCGACCGTACGGGGCTGGTGGCCCGGCGGCCGGTCGAACTGGACCCGCTGCCCGCCTTCTCGGCGGACCGGTTGGACGCCCGGCGTTCGAACGGCGACCTGTGGGTGCAGATCGGCTCCGACGACTCCCTGGTCGCCTTCCACGCGCTGCGCGCGATCCAGAAGGCGGCGGGCGGCGCGGCCCGGGTGCGCTGGCAGATGAACGGCTTCAACCGCTCGCCGGGGGCCACCGGCCGGCCGATGACCACCCGCAACCTGATGGGCCAGGTCGACGGGACGAACAACCCGAAACCGTCCGACCCGGACTTCGACCGGCGGATCTTCGTCCCGGACGGTACCGGTCAGCCCTGGCTGGCGGGCGGCTCGTACGCCGTCGTACGCCGGATCCGGATGCTTCTCGACGACTGGGAGGCGCTCGCTCCGAAGCAGCAGGAGAAGGTCATCGGCCGCCGCAAGTCCGACGGCGCCCCGCTCACCGGCGGCACGGAGACGACCGCCCTGGCGCTCGACGAAAGGGGCGCGGACGGGAAACCGGTCATCGCGTCCAACGCCCACGCCCGGATCTCCGCGCCCGAGCAGAACGGGGGTGCCGCGATGCTGCGGCGGCCGTTCTCCTTCCACGACGGGATCGGCGCCGACGGGACGCCGGACGCCGGGCTGCTCTTCATCTGCTGGCAGGCCGATCCGCTGCGCGGCTTCGTGCCCGTGCAGCGCAAGCTCGACCGGGGGGACGCCCTGTCCCCGTTCATACGCCACGAGGCCAGCGGGCTCTTCGCGGTCCCGAGCGGTCCGGGCGAGGGCGAGTACGTGGGGCAGCGGCTGCTGGAGCCGTAGACCTCCGGGCGCGGAAGGGAGGCCCGGCGCGCCGCCGGGACCGCGGGGGCCGCTCTGACGGGCGTGCGGGCGGGCCGGGGGCGCGGGAGTGGAGTGCCCGGGCCGGGCGCGGGAGCCGGGGCGCGGACAGGGGCCTGAGCCGGTGCCGGGCGGGGGCCGGGTCGCGGGCCAGATGTAAGGGTCGCTGTCCATGGCGGGTGCCTGTTACCGGAGTCCTCGGGGGCATCCGAGCCCCTCGCGGGAGGCGGACGGGGTCCGGTGCCGGAGGGGTGCGGGAGGCGTTCCGGAGGGCCGGCCACCACGGGCGCGGGTGCCGTCCCGGGCCCACTAGGGTGACCGTATGTCAGCCACGCGGTACACCTACCTCGGCCCCGAGGGCACGTTCACCGAAGCAGCTCTCCGTACGCTCCCCGAAGCCGCCACCCGGGAACTCGTCCCGATGGTCTCCGTGCCGGCCGCGCTCGACGCCGTACGCAACGGGGACGCCGCGGCGGCACTCGTACCGATCGAGAACTCCGTCGAGGGCGGTGTCACCGCGACCCTGGACGAGCTGGCGTCGGGCGAGCCGCTGATGATCTACCGCGAGGTGCTGCTGCCGATCGCCTTCGCGCTGCTGGCCCGGCCGGGCACCGAGCTGTCCGCGGTGAAGACCGTGACCGGGCATCCGGTCGCCCAGCCCCAGGTGCGCAACTGGCTGCGGGCGAACCTCCCGCACGCCCTGTGGGAGTCGGCCGCCTCGAACGCGGACGGCGCACGGCTGGTCCAGGAGGGACGTTACGACGCGGCCTTCGCGGGTGAGTTCGCGGCGGCGACGTACGGCCTGGAGCCGCTGGTCACCGACATCCACGACGCGGAGAACGCGGAGACCCGCTTCGTCCTGGTGGGCCGCCCGGCACGGCCGGCCGCGCCGACCGGTGCGGACAAGACGTCCGTGGTGATCTGGCAGCGTGAGGACCACCCCGGCGCGCTTCTGGAGCTGCTCCAGGAGTTCGCGGTACGCGGGGTCAACCTGATGCTGCTCCAGTCCCGCCCGACGGGTGCGGGAATCGGTAACTACTGCTTCGCCGTCGACGCCGAGGGGCATGTCGCCGACCGGCGGGTGGGTGAGGCGCTGATGGGGCTGAAGCGGATCTGTCCGGAGGTGCGCTTCCTCGGCTCGTACCCGCGCGCGGGGGTGTCGCCCGCGGACGTCACGGGGCCACGGGCGGGAACGTCG
Organism: Streptomyces sp. NPDC004609; assembly: GCF_042873655.1. Classification (NCBI taxonomy): domain Bacteria; kingdom Bacillati; phylum Actinomycetota; class Actinomycetes; order Kitasatosporales; family Streptomycetaceae; genus Streptomyces; species Streptomyces sp. NPDC004609. The sequence goes on from NZ_JBIALS010000005.1 coordinate 59,388, forward strand.
GACGCGGAGTTCACGGCCGCCTCGGACTGGCTGGCGCGCTGCCAGGACGGCCGGCCCTGAGCCGGGCTCCCGGGGCGGGGACCGGACCGGTCCGGAGCCGAAGCGCTGGCCGACGGGCCGCCGGGCAGAGGGCGCCGGGCTGACCAGAACTGTCCTACCTGCCGATTTTTGTCATCCACAGAGTTATCCACAGGCTCGCATCTCGACCTGGGGACAAGTCGACAACCAAGCCCCTCCCAGTCGACAAATCGGCCGACTCACCCCACTTCCCTCCACAGGACCGCAGTTCACCCCTGACACCTTCCCGTCACCCGTGTTTCATCGATCAACTCTTTGGGGCGAGCAATTACCACCCAAATGAGCGTGTCGAGCAGGTTTGGGAGTGGACTCCACTGGGTCCGCCCCGCCTCCAGGAATGATCACCTCCACAATCCACAGTTCTCCCACACAGCCTGTGGATAACTTTCCGCACCCGGGCATGCCTGTGGACAACGCCGAGCCAAGTCCCCCAGCCCACAAGGGATATGGGTCAATTCCGGCCCGATCCCGCTACCCCGTTCCGGCGAATGGGGCACTATTCATTGACGCCGGTCCGGCACGTCGCCCCGCCGCGCCCAAAATCCATCAATAGGGACAAAATGCCGTCCGGTATAACGGACGCGCGGGCGGGGAGCGCGCACCGGTAGCCTGGTGGGGTGATTGACCTTCGCCTGCTCCGTGAGGACCCCGACCGTGTTCGCGCCTCCCAGCGCGCCCGTGGAGAGGACGTCGCGCTCGTCGACGCCCTGCTCTCCGCCGACGAGCGTCGCAGGTCCTCCGGCGTCCGCTTCGACGAGCTGCGTTCCGAGCAGAAGGCCCTCGGCAAGCTCATCCCCAAGGCGTCCCCCGAGGAGCGGGCCGGGCTGCTGAAGCAGGCCGAGCAGCTCAAGTCCGACGTCAGGGCGGCCGACGCGGCTCAGAACGAGGCCGACGAGGAGACCAGGCGCCTCCTCCTCCAGCTCGGCAACCTCGTCCACGAAGAGGTCCCGGTCGGCGGCGAGGAGGACTTCGTCGTCCTGGAGACGCACGGCACCGTCCGCGACTTCGCCGCGGAGGGCTTCGAGCCCAGGGATCATCTGGAGCTGGGCGAAGCGCTGGGCGCCATCGACGTCGAGCGGGGCGCCAAGGTCTCCGGCTCGCGGTTCTACTACCTCACGGGCGTCGGCGCCCTGCTGGAGCTGGCCCTGGTCAACGCGGCGATCGCGCAGGCCACCGAGGCGGGCTTCATCCCGATGCTGACCCCCGCGCTCGTCCGCCCGCGCGCCATGGAGGGCACCGGCTTCCTCGGCCAGGCGTCGGAGAACGTGTACCACCTGGAGAAGGACGACTACTACCTGGTCGGCACCTCCGAGGTCCCGCTCGCCGCGTACCACATGGACGAGATCATCGACGCCGACCGGCTGCCCCTGCGGTACGCGGGGTTCTCGCCCTGCTTCCGCCGCGAGGCCGGCACCTACGGCAAGGACACCCGGGGCATCTTCCGCGTCCACCAGTTCGACAAGGTCGAGATGTTCTCGTACGTGGCCCCCGAGGACGCGGAGGCCGAGCACCAGCGGCTGCTGGACTGGGAGAAGCAGTGGCTGACCGGCCTTGAGCTGCCGTTCCAGGTCATCGACGTGGCCTCCGGCGACCTCGGTGCGTCGGCCTCGCGCAAGTACGACTGCGAGGCGTGGATCCCCACCCAGGGCAAGTACCGGGAGCTGACCTCGGCGTCGAACTGCGACGGCTTCCAGGCCCGTCGGCTCTCGGTCCGGATGCGCGACGGCAAGAAGGTCCAGCCCCTGTCGACGCTGAACGGCACGCTCTGCGCCGTACCGCGCACGATCGTGGCCATCCTGGAGAACCACCAGCTGGCCGACGGCTCGGTGCGCGTGCCCCCGGTGCTGCGTCCGTACCTGGGCGGCCGGGAGACCCTGGAGCCGATCGCCCGGTGAGCCCCGCCCCGTTCCCGTACACCCTGATCGCCACGGACCTCGACGGCACGCTGCTGCGTACCGACGAGACCGTCTCGCAGCGCACGCGCGACGCGCTCGCCGCCGCCACCGGCGCGGGCGCCGCGCACATCGTCGTCACCGGGCGCGGTGTGCCGTGGACCCGTTACATCCTGGACGACCTCGGCTACCGGGGTCTCGCGGTCTGCGGCCAGGGAGCGCAGGTCTATCACGCGGGCGAGCACCGGTTGCTGACCTCGCTGACCCTGGACCGCCAGGTCGCCGCGATCGCGCTCGCCAAGCTGGAGAGCGAGGTCGGCCCGCTGGCCCTGGCGGCCAGCCGCGACGGTCTCGACGGCGAGGTGCTGGTCGGCGCGGACTACGCGGTCCAGGAGGGGCCGCTTCCGTATGTGCCGCTGACCGATGTGTCCGATCTGTGGGCGGCCCCGCTGAACAAGATCTACATACAGCACCCGGCCCTGGACGACGACGCGCTGGCCGCGGTCGCGAGGGAGACCATCGGCGGTCTCGTCGACGTGGTCATGGCGGGCGCCGGAATAGTGGAGGTCCTGCCGCTCGGTCTCTCCAAGGCCACGGGCCTGTCCCTGGCCGCCCGCCGTCTCGGCCTGCGCGCCGCCGACACGATCGCCTTCGGCGACATGCCCAACGACATCCCCATGTTCGCCTGGGCCGCCCACAGCGTCGCCATGGCCAACGCCCACGATGACGTGAAGGCAGTGGCCACAGAAATGACCGCCTCGAACGACGAGGACGGCATCGCGGTCACGCTGGAGTCCCTGCTCGCGGCCGAGGCGTAACGTCCCTGCGCCCGTGGCGGACCGTTTGGCACCGCGCCGGGAAACGGCAGCCGGCGGGAGTCAGCCGACAGCCCCTGGGGGAGCGGCCTGCCCCACCCCTCCGGGAAGGAGGCGGCCCGCGCTTTCGCGCGCTCGAAGCGGCCGCCTCCTCGGGCAGCTGCTCGCGCGGCTCCGCGGAGTGGCGATGGCTACTCCGTGGCCTGCCCGGCGCTGCCCTGTGGGGAGCATGACGGACTCTCGGTCATCGTCGCGCTCCTCTCCCGGCAGGTGGACCGGTCGCACTGATGTACGTCCGGCCCAACCACTGTCCCCGGCACGGCTGTTCTGCGCCACCGATTTTTACTGCGGCGCGCTCGGCACGACCCGGAAGGTGAAGGTGTGCGAGCCGAGCACGCCCGCCACACCCATGAAGGGCAGGGCCGGATGCTCCTGTCCCCGGCCCGAGGTGATCCCGCCGAGGCCGAACCGTGCGCCGTCCTTTCAGCCGAGGTCCTTCAGCGGCGCGGACACCCGTGCCTCGGCGTCGGCGTCCTCGCCGGAGAGGGCCGCCGGGCGCGTGCCCTCGGGGCCGGGCCCTGACCTGGTGCCGGGCGCCTGAACGAGCAGGCGGCCGGACCGGACCGGCCGGGCGCCGGAGCGGCAGCGGCCCCGCCCGGAAGAGTCCCGGGCGGGGCCGGCGCCTCGCGTCATGCGGCGGGGGCTTCCGACGACTCACTCATCGCCCGCGAGCTTGAGGACCCGCAGCTTCTGTCCCGCGTACCAGGTCGCCGCCACGGTGACGGCCGCGAGCAGAATCACCGCCGCCGGCAGTCCCACGTCCGAGCCGATCATTCCTTCGCCGCCGATCCTCTCGGCGAGCGCGAGGGCCCACTGCTGCACGCTCAGCATGCGCGCGCCCTCGACCAGGCTGCCGAAGAGGGACTCCCACACCAGGGCGTAGACGAGGCCGATGACGACCGCGTGCCGGCTGACCGTCCCGAGGAGCAGGAACATCGCGCTGTAGGCGATCGACGCGACCAGCGCGGCCACGGTGTACGCCACCGCGATCTGCTGGCCGTTTCCATTGAGGATGAAGCCCGCGATCAGCGTCGGGATCGCGGAGAAGGCCATGGTCACGGCGATCGCGACGATGAGCTTGGTGAAGATGATCGTCGGCCGCTTCACCGGCTTGGCGAGCAGATAGACGATCGAGCCGTCGTCGATCTCGGGCCCGATCGACCCGGTGCCCGCGATCACGCCGATCAGCGGCACCATCGTGGCGATGGCGAATCCGCCGAGCACATCGGCGGCGATCTGGTCGTCCGCGCCGTTGAAACCGCGGACCGCTCCCGCGATCAGCAGCAGCAGCGCGGGCAGGATCAGAAGGATCGCGGCCCTGCGCCGGCCGAGCACGGCCCGATAGGTGAGCCGGGCGACTGTGGGGTTGTACATGACGTCACAGCTCCTTTCAGGCCGCTACGAGGTAGGAGAACACCGACTCCAGGGACTCGTCCGAGGGCGAGACCGTGAGCAGGCGGATGGAGTGGTCGCGGGCGACCTGCGGCAGCAGCTCGGTGAACCGGCCGAAGTCGACCGCCTGGATACGCAGCGCGCCCTCGGCGAGGTCCACCTCGATGCCCGCCGTCGACGGATCGGCGATCAACGCGGCGGCGAGCGCGCGGTCGTCGCTGGAACGCACGAGATAACGGTGGGGGCGGTCCGTCATCAGCCTGCGGATCCTGCGGAAGTCACCGGACGCCGCGTGCCGCCCGGCCACGATCACCTCGATGTGCGAGGCGAGTTGCTCGACCTCCTCCAGAATATGAGAGGAGAAGAGCACCGTCCTGCCCGTGGCACCCATACGCCGTAGAAGATCCATGAGCTGCATGCGCTGGCGCGGGTCCATACCGTTGAAGGGCTCGTCGAGCAGCAGCACGGACGGTTCGTGGACCAGGGCGGACGCCATCTTCACGCGCTGGCGCATGCCCTTGCTGTACGTCGAGATCTTGCGGTCCTGCGCGTACTCCATCTCGACCGTGGCCAGCGCCTGTCGGGCCTCCTTGGCGCCGAGGCCGTGCAACTCCGCGTTGGCGACCACGAATTCACGGCCGGTGAGGAAGTCGTACATCGCCTCCCGCTCCGGTACGACGCCGATCCGGCGGTAGACGGATTCATTGCGCCAGATCGGCTGTCCGTCGAGTGTGACGCTTCCGGTGGAGGGGGCGAGGAAACCGCCCATCATGTTGATGAGCGTGGACTTTCCGGCACCGTTGGGACCGAGCAGGCCGGTGACGCCGGGGCCGATGGCCATGGTGACGTCGTTGACGGCCACGACGTTCCCGAACCACCGGGAGGCGTGCTCGATGTGAAGAGTGCTCATGGGCGCGGCCCATTCTTTAGAGGGGTGGCGGTGGGCGACGGATGGGCGGTCACAGCCCGACCTTTCGGTAGCGGCGCATCAGGACCCCGTACGAACCGGCGATCAGCGCGAGGACGACCAGCAGATAGATCACGCCGACACCGGCACCCGGCCCGGCCTCCTGCGGGAAGTTGGAGGTGGCGCCGAGGAAGGCGGACTGCACACCGTCGACGAGCGTGGCCGGGGAGAACAGGCCGAACCACTTGACCGCGCCGAACGAGCCCGTCTCCGAGGCGATGGCCTGGACGGTCGAGACCGCGCCGTAGGTGATGGTCAGGGTGGCGATGATCGCGGCGACTCCGAAGCCGCGGCGCGGGGTGAGGGCCGCCATCACCAGGCCGATTCCGCCGTAGAGGACGGACAGGATCGCCACCGAGACCAGGCCCTGGGCGAACCACTTCGTCTGGTCGGCGAAGTCCATCTTGGCGAGCAGCGAGCCGATGTAGAGGATCACCAGCGGCGATGTCGTGAGGATCAGCAGGGCCGAGGCCATCGCGCCGAACTTGGCGAGGACGTAGTCGATCCGCTCGATCGGGCGGGAGAAGTACAGCGGCACGGTCTTGAACCGCAGATCGCGGGAGACGGACTGCGGCGCCTGCGCGGCCAGATAGAGCCCGATGATGCCCTGGGTGACGATCGCGTAGGAGGTGTACTCCAGCGGGAGCTTGTTGGCCTTGCCGGCGATGGCGACCGCGACGATGATCGCCGCGGGCAGGCACATCACCGCGAAGAGGATCATCGGCAGGACCTTGGACTTGGCCGAGCGGCCGAGTCCGTAGGCGCCGCGCAGGGACTGCGAGAACAGTGACCGGCGCGCATAGGCGCGGCCGAGCCGCTGGCCGTCGTAGTTGCGGTAGCCGATGTTGTGGATACGGGCGGTCTCGGGGGCCGCCCCCGGGGTCTGTGTGCTCATCGGGACTGCGCCTCCATCGCCTGGTCCGCCGACTGCCCGGGGGCCGGGGCCGTCGCCCGGTCCGGTGTCGCGGTGTGGAAGACCTCGGCGATGTGGTGACGCCGCTGCTCCATGCGTACGAGTCCGAGGCCGAGCGCGGCGACGGTGTCGCGGACGACGTCGTACGTCTCGTCCCCGGTCGCCTCGACGAGCAGGATGTGGCCCGCTCCGGGCAGACCGTCCTCCACGCGCGCGTGGAGCGTGATTCCGGCGGCGGCGAGCCGCTCGCGGAGTACGGCGGTGCCGTCGGGGTGCTCGTCGGTGTCGGTGACCTCCACCGCGAGGGTCGCGGTGGACTGGGTGAAGTCGCTGGTGGAGCTGGAGCGCAGCAGCGATCCGCCGTCGATGACGACGACGTGGTCACAGGTGCGTTCGAGCTCGCCGAGGAGGTGGGAGGTGACCAGGACCGAGATCCCGAAGTCGGTGTGGACCCGGCGGATCAGGCCCAGCATCTCGTCCCGGCCGACCGGGTCGAGTCCGTTGGTCGGCTCGTCCAGGAGGACCAGCTTGGGGTCGTGGACGAGGGCCTGCGCGAGTTTCACCCGCTGTTTCATGCCGGTCGAGTAGCCGCCGATGGGACGGTAGCGCTCCTCGTACAGGCCGACGTGCCGCAGGGTGTCCGCGGTGCGCTCACGGGCCGCGGTCGGCGGGAGTCCGGACATGCGCGCCATGTGGACGACGAACTCAGTGGCCGAGACGTCGGGCGGCAGACAGTCGTGCTCGGGCATGTAGCCCACCTGTTCCCGGATGGCGCCGCCGCTGGTGGCGACGTCGAGCCCGAGCACCGCGGCCCGGCCTTCCGTGGCGGGGGACAGACCCAGCAGGATCTTGATCAACGTGGACTTGCCGGCTCCATTGGCACCCACCAGACCGGTCACGCCCGGTCCGATGTCCATGGAGAGCCGGTCAAGCGCGGTCACCCTGGGGAACCGCTTGCTCAGGCTTTCGGTCACGATCACAGTCACGGTTCGACGCTAGTGGCGTACGACACAGAGAACGTCAGCCTGGGCGGCTGGATCGGTGTCCGACTCCAGAGGGACGTACCCGTAAGGGGTCGATACCAAAGTGGACAGGTCGGCCGACCGAAGTCTGTCCGCCGACCGGCGGACGGGGGAGTTTTCCACAGGCCGGGCAGGGCCCTTGACGCAGCCGTCGGGCATTGTCACATTCATCAGTGTCACCTTACGGACGCGTACCGCGACCGGCTTGGAAGGGGGAGTGGCATGACCTCGGTGGTGAAGTGCGGGGCGAGCACACGGCTGTGGGGTTCGGGGGACGTCCAGCGGCCGGTGTATGCGTGCGCGGAGGCTGTGGCCGCGCGGCTCGGCGCGCGAGATCGACGAGAACCCGGACCGGCTCGGGGTCCGGCGGGGTTACGCCGACCGCCACCGCGCGTATCCCTTCGGCGTGGTCGCCCACGCGGTGGAGATCCCGTGGTCACCGACTCCGGGGACCCGGAGCACAGCGCCTCCCGGCAGCACGACGATGTGCCGCACGTGCGGCACCGGGCATCATGAGCGAGGGAGTCGGCATGAGTCTCGACGGCGCGCGGGAGCGCTGGGTGCGTACGGGCGGAGTCGAGCTGTGCGTCGCCGAGTTGGGCGACCCGGAGCGGCCCACGGTCGTGCTCGTCCACGGGTATCCGGACAGCAAGGAGGTGTGGGCCGAGGTGGCGGGGCGGCTCGCCGGCCGCTTTCATGTGGTGCTGTACGACGTGCGGGGGCACGGCCGTTCGTCGGCGCCGAGACCCCTGCGCGGCGGCTTCACCCTGGAGAAGCTGACGGACGACTTCCTCGCGGTCGCGGACGCGGTCAGCCCGGACCGGCCGGTGCATCTCGTCGGGCACGACTGGGGGTCGGTACAGGGCTGGGAGTTCACCACCGTCCGGCGCGCCGAGGGCCGTATCGCCTCCTTCACCTCGGTGTCCGGGCCGTCCCTCGACCACTTCGGGCACTGGATCAGGAAGCGGACGACCCGGCCCACCCCCCGCCGCGTCGCCCAGCTCCTCGGCCAGGGCGCCAAGTCCTGGTACGTGTACGCGCTGCATACGCCGGTGCTGCCGGAACTGGCCTGGCGAGGGCCGCTGGGCAGGCGGTGGCCCGGAATCCTCCGGCGGATGGAGAAGCCGCCGACCGGCGGCTATCCGACCCCGTCCCTGCCCGAGGACGCGGCGCGCGGTGCCTGGCTCTACCGGGACAATGTCCGTGCCCGGCTGCGTCGCCCGCGCTCCGACGCGTACGCCCACGCGCCCGTCCAGCTGATCACACCGACCGGTGACGCGTTTCTGTCCGAGCGGCTCAACGACGAACTGGACGAGTGGGTCCCGCGGTTGACCCGTCGTACCCTGCCCGCCAAGCACTGGGTGCCGCGCACCCGGCCCGACCAGCTGTCCACCTGGATCGGTGACTTCGTCCGGGCCCACGACGGCGGCCCGCCGGGGACGGCGGGCACGGCCGTGGCCGTGCCCCGGGGGCCGTACGCGGAGCGGTTCGGCGGTCGGCTCGTGCTGGTGACGGGGGCGGCCAGCGGCATCGGCCGGGCCACGGCCCTCGCGTTCGCCGAGGCGGGTGCGCGGATCGTGGCCGTGGACCGGGACGGGGAGGGCGCGGCCAGGACCGCGGAGATGTCACAGCTGATCGGCGCCCCCGACGCCTGGGACGAGACGGCGGACGTCGGCGACGAGGACACGATGGAGAAGCTCGCCGAGAAGGTCGCCACCGAGTACGGCGTGGTGGACGTCCTGGTCAACAACGCGGGCATCGGGCTCGCCGGTCCCCTTCTCAAAACCGGCACCGAGGACTGGAAGCGGGTTCTCGACGTCAATCTGTGGGGCGTCATCCACGGCTGCCGGCTCTTCGGCGGGCAGATGGCCGAGCGCGGACAGGGCGGCCACATCGTCAACATCGCGTCCGCCGCGGCCTATCTGCCGTCGAAGGCGCTCCCCGCGTACAGCACCTCCAAGGCGGCCGTGCTGATGCTGAGCGAGTGCCTCCGGGCGGAGCTGGCGGGCAGGGACATCGGGGTCTCGGCGATCTGCCCGGGGTTCGTCCATACGAACATCACGTCCACCGCGCGCTTCGCCGGGGTCGACGAGGCCGAGCAGCAGCGCCGCCGCGAGAAGTCCGCCCGGCTGTACGGGCTGCGGAACTACCCGCCGGAGAAGGTGGCCGACGCGGTCCTGCGCGCGGTCGTCCGGAATCGGGCGGTGGTCCCGGTGACTCCCGAGGCACATGGGGCGCTGTTCCTATCGCGTATATCTCCCCGAGTGCTGCGTGCGGTCGCCCGGCTGGATCCCCCGCTGTGAGGGCGGCCGGGGTTTCGGGGCGGCACCCGTCCCGGCGTGGCCCCGCCCCTGTTCCGTGTGGCTGGTCCGCCTGTTCCGAGTGGCTGGTCCATGTCGCTGGTCAGCCCGTTCCGAGTACGCGGACGGGCCCTGGCGGGGGCGGAGTCCGGCGGTGGTCGGGTGCGCGGCCTTCACGGCCGTATCCCACTGCGGGCGCCGGTCGTACCATCCCTCGCAGAGGCGTTCGGGAGCCGGGCTCGGGCCCGGGCCCGGACGTGTCCGGTGCCGCGGCCGGCCCGCGGGAGTGGTCTGCCCGCAGGAGCGTTCGGACCGTGGGGACGGGTCGCCGGTGGGACGGTCTCCGGTGCGGCGCGGGTGACCCATGGGTCGGGGCGGATGGAGCCGCGTGGCCGGTGAGGTGGGGTAACCGTGGGGGCGGGCGGGCCGAGCCGTCTGTCGTACGCGGTCTGTCGTCGAGGGAGCGGGCTTGTCCGAGCAGTCAGTCGCCGAATACCGGATCGAGGACCTGGCGCACCACAGCGGTGCCACCGTCCGGACGATCCGCGCCTATCAGGACCGGGGTCTGCTGCCGAGGCCCGAGCGGCGCGGCCGGTCCAACGTGTACGGATCCGCCCATCTGGCGCGGCTGCGGCAGATCGCCGATCTGCTCGACCGGGGGTACACCCTGGCCTCGATCAAGGAGCTGCTGGAGGCGTGGGACGCGGGCCGGGGGCTGGGCGGGGTGCTCGGCCTGGTCGCCGAGGTGCAGGGCCCCTGGTCGGATGAGGAGGCCGCCCGGATCACCCGGGCCGAGCTGGACGAGAAGTTCGGTGGCCCTCCGGACGAGCGGGCTGTCGCGGACGCGATCGAGCTGGGTGTTCTGGAGCCTCTCCCGGGCCGGGACGACGCGTTTCTCGTTCCCAGCCCTCAAGAGCTGGCGGTCGCAGCTGAGTTGCACGCAGCAGGAGTCCCTCTGGCCGCAATCGCGGGCCATCTTCGGGAACTTCGCGGTCAGGTCGAACACATCGCCTCCCGTTTCCTTGAGTTCACCACCGAGCACGTCTTCGCCCGGTATCTCGGGCATCGTCCGCCGACCGACGCGAGCGCGGCCGAAGCGGCATCCCTGGTCCGCCGCCTCCGGCCGCTCGCCCAGCAAACAGTCGACGCCGAACTGGCCAGGGCCATGCGGATGTTCGCCACGCGGCGCCTCCAGCATCTGGCGGCGGAGGATTCTGCACCCATGGCCTCCGAGAGCCGTTCCGTCGCACTGCCGTCGGCGACAATCCAGGCGGTTCAGGCCCTGGTTGGCCGGGAGAACACGGCGGCGTTCATCGCGGCGGCGGCAGAACGGGAAGTGCAGACAAGGACCTTGGATGCTCTGGCCTCAAGAGGCTTCGAGGGCAGTGGACTTGATCAAGAAGACTGAGGAGAAAGCAGAGTTGTCCACAGATTCTTCAATTAGCCTGTGGATAACCATAGTTGGCTGTGGATCAAACCTGCCGATCAGAAGTTTTTTCAGTGGCGGCCGGATTGTCCGCCGGGCCACCCTGAGACCATGACGCCCGACGAACGACGCACCGTGAGAGTGTCGAAGTACCTTTCGAAGCATCTGCGCCATCAGCCCGAACGCATCGGCATCACCCTCGACGAGAACGGGTGGGTGGAGGTCGACGAGCTGATACGGGCGGCGGCCGCGCACAGCTTCCCGTTCACCCGGGCCGAACTGGACCACGTCGTCGCGGTCAACGACAAGCGGCGGTTCACCGTCGACGGCACCCGTATCCGCGCCAACCAGGGGCACACCGTCGAGGTCGACCTCGGGCTCCCCCCGGTCGAGCCTCCCGCGTATCTGTACCACGGCACGGTCGCCCGCAATCTGGACGCCATCCGCGCCGACGGCCTGCGTCCCATGGCCCGCCACCATGTGCACCTCTCCCCCGACCGCGAGACCGCGACCCGCGTCGGCGCCCGCCGCGGGCGCCCGGTCGTGCTCTCGGTCGAATCCGGGGCGATGCACCGGGCGGGCCATGTCTTCCGGGTCAGCGCGAACGGGGTCTGGCTCGCCGACTCCGTACCCCCGCAGTTTCTGCGTTTCCAGGACCGGTAGCCGCGGGCGGCGGGGTGTGGACAGGGCAGCCCGGTGCGGGTGGGGCGGTGCGCGCGGTCGGGTACGCGGTCCAGTGCGGGCGGGGTCGGGTGCGGGCCGATCGATGCGGTCGGGTCCGGCCGGGAACGGGCGCGGGCGGGGCGTCCGGGAACGGGCGCGGTCGGGCGCCGGGCCGCCGCCGTAGGCTCTGGGGCATGAGTCAGCGTCTGAGCACCGTGATCCTCCCCGTCCGTCCCTGGCGCGAGGGAGGGCAGGAGCAGTGGACACGCGCCGAGGAGCTCGGCTTCCACACCGCGTACACCTATGACCATCTGTCCTGGCGCACCTTCCGCGACGGCCCCTGGTTCGGCGCGCTGCCGACGCTGACCGCCGCCGCGACCGCCACCGAACGGCTGCGCCTGGGCACCCTCGTCACCCCAGTCAAGCCTTTTTCACCAATCGCAGCGTGACCTGGGACAATTCACTTTGGGTCGGGGATGGTAAGGGCACTTCCGTACTCAGATGCCGATGAGCCGGATTCGGTCACCGCACAGCCTGGCCATGTCATCCACATCGGACGTCAGCATGGTCACCGGCCCCGGCTGACACGGTGCCATCTCGGCGACAGTCGCGTCGATCGCGTATTTGTGGCCGTGCAGACCCGCGGCCTTGAGCAGTTCTGCGGACGCTCTCGCCGAGTCCTCAGTGACCGGCGCGATCTTGACGCGGGACGGCACCCACCACAGCCGGGGCATGTTCACCCGTAGGTGGCTGACTTCCACGACGGTGTTGGCCCCGACGACGACATCGGCGCCCATGGCATGGAAAACCTGGAACATCGCGAAAATCCTGCGATCCTGTGTGATCCAGGCGGATAGCCCCTGGGAGTCCAGGACGACAGTCTCGACGTGCTCGTTCACGCAGCGCTCGCCGACCCGTCGGCATCCGTCGCCCCGAAGATCCTGGAACGCGCCTCCGCCAGCTCCTCCTCGCTGAAGGCCCCGTTCTCCTCCTGGTGGCGCAGCAGGTCAGCTCCGAGCAACTGGTGCCGCAGTTGACGCGCCACCGCTTCGGCGACATCGCCGGATACGTTGTCGGTGAGCTTCCTCGGTTCGGCGACCTGCTCGGTCGGCAGCGTCACCGTGATGCGGGTCGTGTCAGCCATGCCATCAGGTACTGCGATATGCGCCAGTGGTCGTCTCGCTCGGCACACGTCAGCAGGGGGTGCAAAGTACCCACCGAGGGTGGAACCGGGACTACGCTCGCCGAAGATAGACCACCACCCGGCGTCCGGGTTGGAGCGCGGTTGCGCCCGGCCGTCATGATGGGCCTGCCCGGCGTCGACAGGCAGCCGACCGGCGTGTGTACGCCACGTAGAACAGGCCCGTAGCTGAAAGGTGAGGCGGGCCCGAGCGTGTCGGGTGGTGAGAGGGGCTCGGTGAGGGCCGCCTGGAGACGATAGGGCGAAAGAGCATGGCACGGGTCGTCGTACGAGAACCACGCGCGGGCACGAGAGTCGCGCCGCCGCTGGCCACGCCGGAGGCAACCGCCTTCGCAAGGGGTCTGCTCGACGACGGCGGGGCGGCGGTGTTCCTGCCCGGTGAGCCCGCCCGCCTCGGACGACTGCTGCTGTGGCAGCCCGTGGGGGCAGCCGCCGGCGACGGCGTGGCGCCCGCGGGCGTCGAGACCGAGTCGGTGGAACTGGTGCTGCCGCACGGCCGGTCGGTCCGGCGGCGCAAGGTGCAGGGCTACGCGCTTCCCATCGCCCTCGCTGTGTCCGCCCTGGCGGAGGCTCAGCCGCCGCATCCGTCCGCCGCCGCCTGGCAGGCCACCGCCCGTTTCGCGCTGCGGCTGCTCGCCGACGGCCGTCTCCACCCGGCGCTCACCCCGACCGGCTACGACACCTGGCAGGCCGGCCCTTTCACCGCCGCCCAGCGTCAGACTCTGAGCGACCTCGCCGCCGCCTTCCCACCTCACGCCCACTGCCTGCCCGAGCCCGGGGTGGCCCCGCTGCGGATCACGGAACCGGCCGCGCTGGTACGCCAGTTCTGCGACGCGGTCGCCGACGACCTGGTCCGTACTCCGGCCGCGCCACTCGCCATGGGAGCGGTGCCGTACGCCTGGCGCGAGACGCGGGCTGTGCACACCCTGCGTGAATGGGCCGAGGAGACCACCGCCGCGTTCACCGCAGAGGTCGGTGTCTCGCTGCGCGTCGACCTGCCCGAGGGGCGGCGCCGGCAGTTCCGGGCCGTCCTGCAGTTGCGCACCGAGGCGGATCCGGCGCTCGTCGTCGACGCCGCACGGCTGTGGAACGAGCCAGCCGAGGTGGAGCGACTGCTCGGCCCGCGCGCCGAGACCGAGACGCTGCTCGCACTGCGCCGCGGCGCCCGCGCGTGGCCCCCGCTCCAGCGGCTGCTGAAGGACGCCGCCCCCGACGAGCTCCGGCTGGCCGATGACGAAGCATTCGACCTGTTGGGCGACGCCACCGACACGCTGCGAGCGGCCGGTGTCGACGTGCACTGGCCGCGCGAGCTGGTCAAGGCGCTCACCGCGACCGCGGAGATCGGACAGCACACCGCCCCCGGCTCCAGCGCGGGCGGCCTCCTCGACGCCGCCGCTCTCCTCGACTTCCGCTGGCAGATCTCGCTCGGTGGCGAGCCGCTCACCGAGGCCGAGATGGACGCCCTCACCGAGGCCCGCCGCCCCCTCGTGAGGCTGCGTGACCAGTGGGTGGTCGCCGACCCGAAGCTGGTGGCCCGCGCCAGGCGCCGCCGGATGGAACCACTCACCCCCATGGAGGCGCTCGGCGCCGCGCTGACCGGCGAGGTGGAAAGGGACGGCGAGCCGGTCCCCTGCGCGGCGGTCGGCCAGTTCGGCGACCTCGTCGCCCGTATCCGCGACCCCGAATCCCGCGTCCCCGCCCCGCAGCCCGCCGCGCTCAAGGCCACGTTGCGCGACTACCAGAAGCGGGGCCTCGCCTGGCTGGCCGAGATGTGTGAACTCGGCCTCGGCGGCTGCCTCGCCGACGACATGGGCCTGGGCAAGACCATCACTCTTCTCGCCCTGCATCTGCACCGCCAGACCGGCCCCGCAACCGCCGGTCCCACGCTCGTCGTCTGCCCCGCCTCCCTGCTCGGCAACTGGCAGCGGGAGGCGGCCAGGTTCGCACCGTCCATCCCCGTACGCCGTTACCACGGCGGAGACCGACACCTCGGTGACCTGGCCGGTGACGAGATCGTCCTGGTCACCTACGGGGTGCTGCGCCGCGACCGCGAAGCCCTGGCCGGGACTGCCTGGTCGCTGGTTGCCGCCGACGAGGCCCAGCATGTCAAGAACCCCTACGCTGTCACCGCCCGCGAACTGCGCGCCCTGCCCGCCCGCGCCCGCGTCGCCCTCACCGGCACCCCCGTCGAGAACAACCTCTCCGAACTATGGGCGCTCCTCGACTGGACCACCCCCGGACTCCTCGGCTCGCTCACCGCGTTCCGTGACCGGCACGCCCGTGCCATCGAGTCGGGCGAGGACCCCGAGGCCGCCGAGCGCCTGTCCCGTCTCGTCCGCCCCTTCCTGCTGCGCCGCCGGAAGTCCGACCCTGGCATCGCGCCCGAGTTGCCGGCCAAGACCGAGACCGACCGCGTCGTCTCGCTGACGGCCGAACAGACCAGTCTGTACGAGGCGGTGGTCCGCGAAACCATGGCGAAGATCTCTGAATCCGAGGGCATCGCCCGCCGCGGCCTGGTGCTCAAGCTGCTCACCGCGCTGAAGCAGATCTGCAACCACCCGGCCCAGTATTTGAAAGAGCACAGCCTGCGCCAGCCACTGCACGGCCGCTCCGGCAAACTGGCGCTGCTCGACGAACTGGTTGACACCATCACCGCCGAGGGCGAATCGGCGCTGGTCTTCACCCAGTACAAGCAGATGGCGACCCTCCTGGAGAGGCATCTCACCGAACGCGGCATCCCCACCCTCTTCCTGCACGGCGGCACCCCCGTCGCGCGGCGCGAGGACATGGTGGAACGCTTCCAGCACGGTGAAGTGCCGGTGTTCCTGCTGTCGTTGAAGGCGGCGGGCACCGGGCTCAACCTCACCCGGGCCACCCACGTCGTTCACTACGACCGCTGGTGGAACCCGGCCGTCGAGGACCAGGCCACCGACCGCGCCTACCGCATCGGCCAGGACCGGCCCGTCCAAGTACACAAACTCATCGCGGAGGGCACCGTGGAGGACAAGGTGGCGAAGCTCCTGGAGTCCAAACGCGCGCTCGCCGACGCCGTGGTCGGCTCCGGCGAGGCCGCCCTCACCGAACTGTCCGACGCCGACCTCGCCGAGCTCGTCGCTCTCGGAAGGCAGTCATGAGCCCCTCACTCCCCGGCCCGCGCCGCGCGCCCACCCGCGGCAGGCACGCCTTCGCCTCGACATGGTGGGGCCAGGCGTGGGTGACGGCCCTGGAGGACTCCACCCTCGACTCGGGGCGCCTGTCCCGCGGTCGCACCTACGCCCGCCGGGGCATGGTCGGCCCCGTCACCATCGCCCCCGGCCAGGTCAAAGCCGCCGTCCAGGGCAGCAGGCCCCGCCCCTACCGCTCCGCCGTCCATCTGCCCGTCCTCACCGACGCCCAGTGGGACACCCTCCTCGGCACCATCGCGGCCCGAGCCGGTCATCTCGCCGCACTCCTCGACGGTGAGATGCCCGCCGAACTCGTCGACGACGCCCGCCAGGCAGGCGTCCCCCTGCTGCCGCAGCCCACGGAACTCGCCCCCGACTGCTCCTGCCCCGACTGGGGATACCCCTGCAAGCACGCCGCCGCGCTCTGCTACGCCATCGCCGCCACCATCGACGCCGACCCGTTCGTGGTCTTCGCTCTGCGCGGCCGTGGCCGCGAGGAGGTCCTCGCCCAGTTGCGCACACGCCGTACGGCACCCCAGGAGACCACGAGCCCACCGGCGGCGACCGGCATCCCGGCCGCCGCCGCGTACACCCGCTGGGCCGAGCACACGCCCCCACTGCCCGAACCCCCCGAACCAGTTCCCCACACCGGCACGCTCCCGGTCACCCCGCCACCCGGCAGCGGCCTGGCCACCACGGACCTGGAGCGCCTCATGACCGACGCCGCCGCCCGCGCCGCACGGCTCCTCGCGGGCGACACCACCGACCTGCGCCTGTCCCAGCACCAGGACGCGGTACGCATCGCCGCGGGCGGCCATGGACCCGAGTGGTTCCACAGCCTGATCCAGAACACCGGTGCCAGCCCGACCGCGTTCGCCCGCCTCACCCGGGCGTGGCGCCACGGCGGCCCCACCGGCCTCACCGTCGCCGATCAACCCCACACCCCTGCCCCGGCGGCCATGAAGGCCGCCCGTACCGCCTTGGCCACGGCCCTCATGGAGATGGCCACCGCCCCCGTCCCTCTCAAGACCTGGCGCAACCGCCTCACCCTCGCCGACCACGGCATCCAACTGCGCCTGGGCCCCGACATCCGCTGGTACCCCTACGTCCGGGACGGAGACGGCGAATGGTGGCCCGCAGCACCGGCCGACACCGACCCGGTCGCCGCGCTCACCGCAGTCTGGCACCGGACCGGAACGGAACGCCAGCGGTGACCATGGCATCGACCGTGACGGATACGGTGGGGAGCGAGGAGGGGGAGGTTCGGATGAGACAGGGCGACGCCGAGTACGAGGCAGCGCTGGACGAGACGGCTGGTGCAAGTCCCTCAGCGAAGAACTGAAGGCGAAGGAACACCAGGTCACGTCCACTACCGCGGGCCGATCATCAGCCACCCGCTCGGCGATGCCTCCCGCCGGGACAGCGAGGGTATCGGGAGGGCTGAGGCGGCCCTCAGCCGGGAATGTCCGGTGCCACCGTTGCCCCCAGTCACCGGAGCATAGAGTCGTAGGCATGCGACTGAGCACCGTGATCCTCCCTGTCCGTCCCTGGCGCGAGGGAGGGCAGGAGCAGTGGACAAGCGCCGAGGAGCTGGGCTTCCACACCGCGTACACCTATGACCATCTGTCCTGGCGCACCTTCCGCGACGGCCCCTGGTTCGGCGCGCTGCCGACGCTGACCGCCGCCGCGACCGCCACCGAACGGCTGCGCCTGGGCACCCTCGTCACCTCGCCGAACTTCCGGCACCCCGTCACCCTGGCCAAGGAGCTGATGTCGCTCGACGACATATCCGCGGGCCGGTTCACGCTCGGCATCGGGGCGGGCGGCAGCGGGTTCGACGCCACCGCGCTCGGTCAGGAGGCATGGACGCCGCGTGAGCGAGCGGATCGTTTCGCCGAGTTCGTACCCCTGCTGGACCGGCTGCTGACAGAGGCAGATGTCACTCACCGGGGCACCCACTACTCCGCCCACGAGGCCCGCACCGTCCCCGGCTGTGTGCAGCGCCCGCGCCTGCCCTTCGCGGTGGCCGCGACCGGCCCGCGCGGGATGGGGCTGGCCGCGGCACACGGACAGGCATGGGTGACCACGGGCGACCCGAGGATCTTCGAGGACGGCACGCCGGAGCAGTCGCGCAAGGCCATCCGCGCGCAGATCGAGGGGCTCGGCGCGGCGTGCGCCGGAATCGGCCGGGACACCGCCGAGCTGGACAAGATCCTTCTCACCGGATTCACCCCGGACCGGGGGCGGCCGCTCGATTCGCTGGACGCGTTCGTGGACTTCGCCGGCAGGCATTTTGCACTCGGGATCGACGAAATCGTGATCCACGCGCCGATCCCCGATTCGGACTTCGCGGCCGACCAGGCGGTCTTCGAGAAGATCGCGACCGAGGCGCTCGCGCAGCTGCGCTGATCGATTCCCGGCGCCGGACGGATCTCACCAGTGATGGCGGGCGGGGCGCACGCGCGCAGGGCACCCGGGGCCGTACCCCGGCCCGCGCTGCGACCGCACGGCGCGCCCCGCGGCTGCCGCGCGGCCTTGCGGGAGGCCCCCGGATGGCGACAGGCTGCGGGTGGGCCGGGTCGTCTGGAACGATCGGATACATGATCCCCGCCAGGGAGGTGCCGGATGAACGCTGACGCGCAGACGTCCGACGGCACCGCCAGCCCGGGAGACGCGCACACCCGAAGGCTCAGCAAGGCCCACTGGCCCGTCGAGTCGTTTGTCGGGCAGCTGTCGGAGAGTTCGCGCCTGGCGCTGTTCGAGGCCGGTTCCGTCCGGACGTACGCCGCCGGTGAGCCCCTGATCAGCCAGGGTGACGACTCCAGCCATGTGATGGTGATCCGCGAGGGTGTGGTGAAGGTCGTCTCGCACACGGCGGAAGGTCACACCGCGCTGCTGGCGATCCGCGCCGTCGGCGACATCGTCGGCGAACTGGGCGCGCTCGACAGCCGCCCCCGGTCGGCCAGCGTGATCGCCGTCCGCATGGTCGTCGTGTCCGTCGTCGCGGGCCAGACCTTCCGGGCGCTGTGCGAGCGTGAACCGCAGATGCCGCTCGCTCTGATGCGGATCGTCACCAACAGGCTGAGGGCCTCGGACCAGGCCCGGATCGAACTCGGCGGGTACACACCCCGGGTCCGGCTGGCAAGAATGCTGACGTCACTGGCCAGGACCCATGGCACAGCCGGGAAGAGCGGCATACGGATCGGCATCCCGCTCAGTCACAGCGATCTGGCGTCCCTGATCGGGTCGTCCCAGGCGAGTCTGGAGAGGTCACTCAGAGGTCTGCGGGCGGACGGGGTCATCGACACCGGATACCGGAATCTGGTGATCCGGGACCTGCCCCGGCTGACCCAGATCGCCGATGAGTGAGCGCGCGCGGAGAGCCGGCCAACGAGGGCTGCGAGGCGGTGGGCGGCGGCGCCTGCACACGTGCCGTAGAAACCGTACGCACAACGGCCGATGAGCAACTGGACATAGCAGACAGGAGTTGTGGGCTACCACCCCCACAACTCCTTCTGCCTCAAAGACCGGAGCGGGCTCGGCAAGTGATCCCAGCAACGGCGTGACCAGCCTAGTTCCCCCGCCGGAAGCAGAACCTTGTCAAAGTACGGGATCTGGGCGGGTTTCTTGCCGACGCCGACCGCTTCTCCGGGGTCTGGATCGGCCGGACGGCCGCCCGTACCGTGGGATCCGACCGACCGTGGTCGTCAGCCACGCCTCCTACCAAGGCGTTCGCGCCCGTGCGGGTACGCGTTCACGCGTGCGCGCCCGGGTGTTTGCGGCCGGTCATGAGCAGGGCTCGGCAGTCGGAAAGCGAACCCGGGAGACGGTATGGACAAGGGGACATGTGGATGGTGGCGCTCGGCCCGGCAGTGGTGCCGGCCGCCGTGGAGCCGGTCACGTACGGGGTGTTCGGGGTGAGCGGAGCCGCTCGGGCGGAGGACGGCGGGCTGTCACAGCTCCCCGCCCTGCCCGAGCGGCTGCTCACGGAACCGTTCCGCCGGCTGCGGGAGCTGGGCCTGCCCAGCGGTGATCTGCTGATCTGCGGCAGCGCGCCGCTGTACATCCGGGGGCTACGGGACCGGATCACCGACCTCGATGTGGTGGCCCGCGGCCGGGCATGGGAACGGGCGCTGACGCTCGGCACGGCGCACCGGACGCCGATCGAGGGCTCGCTGTCGATCCGCCCGCTCGACGGGCGGATCGAGATCACGGACGAGTGGTACGAGAGCCTGCTCGGCGGTGTCGACGAGCTGTTCGAGCGGGCCGACGTCTTCGGCGGTCTGTGCTTTCTGTCCCTCGCCGACACGGTCGTCTGGAAGCGGCACCTCGGCCGGGACAAGGACCGCGAGGACCTGCGCAGGCTGGCGGAACGCATGCGGCCGACCGCTCCGGACCCCGCCCACAGGGACCCCGGCGCCTCACGCACAGGCGCCCCGGGTGGGGACACCTCAGGCGCGGGCGTCGCGGGCACGGCCGGTACCTGCCCGGCCGGTCCGCCCGACACGGGCCGACGGGCCTGAGGCCACTCCCCGCACAACCGGCGCGCCCAGCCTCGCCCGTACAGCCCCGGCCGTGCAGGACGCGTACCGCCCCGGCCGTACGAACCAGGCCAGCGCAGGGCCCGTACGTACCAGCCGACCGCGCCTTCCCGGCCTGCGCCGTCACGGTCGCACACCGGGCCAAGCCCTCCACCCGGCGCCGGTCCGGACAGACCCACCCGGCCGAACCCGTGCCGACCCGACCCCGAGCCGCCCGCGCCGCAGTCGGCACGGGCGCCCCCGGCACGGCCCGGCACGGCGCAACCGGTCACCACGGCGTCGCCCGGAGGCGGTCCGCGCCATGGAAACCGGAGCCGCCGCGCCCCCCAGCGCGGGTATCACGCGCCCTCTGCGCCCCTTCAGCCCGATACGTTCACCGGGTTACGCTCCCCTGCCCCCACGCACCCACTCATATGTGCGCCCACCCGCACGCCCGTGCGACACGTACGGGAGAATGCGTGTGTGACCCCAGCAACGGATCCCCGTATCCAGCCCCCCACGCCCCGGCTGATCGCCACCGATCTGGACGGCACGCTGCTCCGCGACGACAAGTCCGTCTCGGACCGCACCGTCGCCGCACTCGCCGCAGCCGAGGAGGCCGGGATCGAGGTCTTCTTCGTCACCGGGCGCCCGGCCCGCTGGATGGATGTGGTCAGCGAGCATGTCCACGGCCACGGTCTGGCGATCTGCGCCAACGGCGCCGCCGTGGTGGACCTGCACGGTGGCGGGACGATGCTGGAGGTGCACTCCTTGGAACGGGCGACCGCCCTGGAGGTCGTACGCTCCCTCCGCGAGCGCGCCCCCGGCACCTCCTTCGCGGTGGAGACGACCGAGGGGTTCCACCACGAGCCGACCTACTCGGCGCAGTACACCCACGATCCGGGCACCATCGTCGCCGTCGCCGAGAAACTGCTCCACCACGAGGCGCGCCCCGGCGCCCCGGTGCTCAAGCTGCTCGCGCAGCACCCCCGGCTGGAGCCCGACGGCTTCCTCGCGCTGGCCCGCGCGACCGTGGGGGCGCACGCGTCCGTCACCCGTTCCAGCCCGAGTGCGCTGCTGGAGATCAGCGGCCCGGGTGTGAGCAAGGCCAGCACCCTCGCGCGCTGCTGTGCCGAGCGCGGTATCTCCGCCGGCGAGGTCGTCGCCTTCGGCGACATGCCGAACGATGTGGACATGCTGACCTGGGCCGGGACCTCGTACGCGATGGGCAACGCCCATCCGGACGCCATCGCCGCCGCCTCCGGGCGGACCACCGCCAACAACGAGGACGGTGTCGCGATCGTCATCGAGCGGATCCTCGGGGACCTGCCCTGACACCTTCCGGTCCGGTGCGCGTCAGTCGGCCGTGGACGGCTCCAGCGGTACGCCCCGCTCCCGGAACCACTCCTCCGGGTCCACCCCCGACCCCAGATACGGCGTGAGCCGCACCTCGAAGTGCAGATGCGGCCCCGTCGAATTGCCCGTCGTCCCCGCCTGCCCGATCCGCTGGCCGGTGCGCACGCGCTCCCCCTGGTCGACGGCGACCGACGCCAGATGGGCGTACTGCGTGTAGTAGCCGCCCGGGTGCGCGACGATGATCTGGATGCCGAAGGCTCCCCCGCAGGAGACCGACAGCACCCGCCCCGCGCCGGCCGAGCGCACCGGGGTGCCGATATCCACCGCGAAGTCCTGCCCGGTGTGGCGGCGCGCCCAGCGGGCACCACCGCTGCCGAACCCGGCGGACAGCTCGTACCGCTCGACCGGTGTGACCCAGGCGGTCCCCGGAGGGACGCCGGGGCCGAGCCCGCCGTCCCGCACGGCCCCGGCGCAGGTGCCCGCGGCGACACTGCTCTCCGCCTGGCCCTGGAGGGTCCACCGCACCTCCGCCAGCCTGGTCTCGATGCGCTGTTTGACGATCGCCAGCCTCTTCTTGCGCGCGTCGAAGTCGTGCCAGCCCGCCCTGGCGCGGGACTCCGCCGCCGCGAGCCTGCGTTCGGCGGCCCTGGACCGGCCGATCAGCTGGTGCACGGCCTTCTCCGCCTGCCGGGCGAACCGCCGCCCGCGCATCAGCTCGTCGGGATTCCCGGACAGCAGCAGCCGCGCGGTGAACAGCAGCCGGCCCCCGGAGCGGTACTGGGCGCGGGCGACCGCCCCCACGGCGTCGTGGACGGCGGCGAGTTCACGCCGCCGCGCGTCGAGCTGACGCTGCAGCCTGCCCGCACCGGCGCGCTGCGCGTCGGCCGCGCGCCTGCTCCGCTCGTACTCGGCGGTCGCCTCGGCCGCTTCCTCGTACAGCCGGGCCACCTCGGTACCGGCGTTCGGATCCGGTCCGTGGGACGGATCGCCGGACGCCGTCGCCGCGGTGGGCGTCAGCAGGACGCACAGCATCACCGGGACGAGAAGCAGCAGCCGGTCGCGGTGTCGTGAGCCCATGTCCGGGATCGTCGCCCGGCGCGGACGGGAATCCGGGGATCCGGACGGTGTCGTACGGCCACCTGGCCGAGGAAAACCCCAGGCCCGCGGTCCGATTGGCTCAGGGCCGCCACGGCGGTGCCGGAGTCCGGACGGCTACAGCGGTGCCTCCCAGCACACCGTCGTTCCCTGCCCGTCCTCCCCGATGCCCGGACCGCACGTACTCGATCCGCCGAGCGCCTCCGCCCGGCGGGCGAGATTCCGCAGCCCGCTGCGCCGGCCGCCCGCCGGGATGCCGACCCCGTCGTCCGCGACGGTGAGCCGGACGCCGTCGGAGCCGTCCGGCAGCGTGACGGTGGCGTCGACGACGACCTCGATACGGGATGCCTCGGCATGCCGGAAGGCGTTGGACAGCGCCTCCCGCAGCGCCGCGATCAGGTTCTTGCCGGTGAGCTCGCCCACGGTGGAGTCCACCGTGCCGAGGAAGCGGTGGCCGGGCTTGAAGCCGAGGGGCACGGCCGCCATGTTGATCTCGCGCAGGACGCGGGTCCGCAGCCCGGAGGGCGCCTCGGCGGGGCCCTGCTGAAGCGCGAAGATGGCCGTGCGGATCTCCTGGATGGTCACGTCCAGCTCGTCGACCGCCTTGCCGACGCCGTCCTGCACGGCGGGGACGACCGACCGGCGCTGTGCGCCCTCCAGCATCATGCCGGTGGCGAACAGCCGCTGGATGACCAGATCGTGCAGATCTCGCGCGATGCGGTCACGGTCCTCGTACACCGCGAGCCGTTCCCGGTCGCGCTGTGCCTCCGCCATGATCAGCGCCAGCGCGGCCTGGGAGGCGAACTGGGTGGCGAGGGTCCGCTCGGCCTCGGTAAACGGTCGCGCGCCGCGTGCCCGGGGGGTGGCGAGCGCCCCGAGGACCCGGCCGCCGCTCTGCAGCGGCAGCATCATGCTGGGGCCGTACCGTCCGGCGGCCGTGGTGAGCACGCGTGGATCGGTGGCCGAGTCCGTGACGAACACGGGTTCACCGGCGAGCAGGCTGGCGATCGCGGGGCTCTTGGGCGGGATGACCGTGCCCAGCGAGGTCGCGGGATGGTCGGCGGCGACCGCGACGATCTCCAGGCCGCCCTCCTCGGCGGGCAGCAGGACGATCCCGGCGGCGGAGTCGGCGAGTCTTCGGGCCTGTTCGGCGACGACGGTCAGGGCGTCCTCGGCGTCGCCGCCGGAGAGCAGGGCGGTGGTGACGGCGACCGAGCCGTCGATCCAGCGTTCGCGCTGCCGTGCGGCCTCGTAGAGCCGGGCGTTGCCGATGGCGATCCCGGCCTCGGTGGCGAGGACGCGCACCATGTGGAGGTCGTAGTCGTTGAACTCGGCCCCGCCGCGCTTCTCCGCCAGATACAGATTGCCGAAGATCTCGCCCTGGACGCGGATGGGGACGCCCAGGAAGGTCCGCATCGGCGGATGGCCCGAGGGGAATCCGGCCGAGCGCGGATCGGACGTCAGATCGGCGAGCCGGACGGGGGCGGGGTCGTGGATCAGCGCGCCGAGCAGTCCCCGGTGGCCGTCGGGCCGGTGGCCGATGCGCCGGGCGACGTCCTCCCCGACCCCGTGCGTCACGAAGTCGGACAGGCCCCTGCCCTCCTCGTCGACGACGCCGATGGCCGCGTAACGGGCGTCGGCCAGTTCGGCGGCCGTCTCACAGATCCGGTCGAGCGTGGAGTGCAGTTCCAGTCCGGTGCCGACGGACCGCATGGCCTCCAGCAGCTGCGGGACGCGGGCGGTGAGTTCGGTGGACAGGCCCTGGAGGCTCCGGGTCGCCGAGGTCGCGGCGTCGAGCGGATCCTGTGGATCCCGGGGATCCTGCGATTCGGGCGCTGTCATGGCCTTGAGCCTAGTAATTCCTATTTAGAGAGGAAAGTCGGCTCCCGGGAGGCGAGGGCGGACCCGGGCCCGGCGTCCGCCCCGGGCCGCCCGGGCGCAGGCCGCCGCGAAGCCTCACGGCCCACGTACGAGCCGGTCGGACGCCTGTCCCGGACCGGTCCGGGGCAGTTCGAGGGCGGCGGTCGGACGGCCGCGGGCAGTCGGGGCAGTCGTGGGCGGTCGTGGGGCCGACAGCTTCGCACAGGTCGACCGGGACCGCTCTCCGCCGCCGGCCGACCGGTCCGGGTCGGCGTCCGGGGCAGGTTCCGGATCCCGGTCTGGGGCAGGTCCCGGTCCAGATGCGGGCCGGGTCCCGGGTCAGGTTCCGGACCGGCGACGGTCCAGGTCCGGCCCGGGCCCGCCGGGGACACCGGCGGCCCGGGCGACGCCGCGATGGTGGCGGCCAGGAGCCCGGACCGACCCGGTCCGGGCCGCCGCCTCGCCCCGGCCTCACCCCGGCCGACCGGTCCCGGTCCCGGTCCCGGTCCGGGGCAGGGTCCCGGACCCGGGCACCAAGACGGACCGGCGTGCCCGCCGCCCCCTTCGCCCGGGGGCAACGGCCGCTCGACGGCCGTCAGACGGCCGCCGCCTCCGACAGCCGGGCCCCGAGCAGTTCCACCGACCGGTCCGTCGCCCGCTCGCGATCCAGCATCCGCCGCAGCGGCCCCTCCGCGGCGGCCAGTTCGGCGTACGGGCCCCGCTGGACGGCCAGCCCGTCCTCCAGGACGACCACCTCGTCCACGGCGTCGAGCCCCCGCAGCCGGTGGGTGATCAGCACGGTGGCCGCTCCCCGGGCGGTACGCCCCTCGGTCGCCGCCAGCAGATCCGCCGTCAGCGCGTCGGCCGTCGCCAGATCGAGATGCTCGGCCGGCTCGTCGAGCACCAGGACCGGGAAGTCGGCGAGCAGCGCCCGTGCGAGGGCGAGCCGCTGCCGCTGGCCGCCGGAGAGCTGGGCCCCGTGCTCGCCGACGAGGGTGTCGAGGCCCTCCGGCAGCTCGTCGACCCACTCCAGCAGCCGGGCGTCCGCGAGCGCCCGGCGCAGTTCGTTGTCGGTCGCCTCGGTACGGGCGAGCCTGAGGTTCTCCCGCAGGGAGCTGTCGAAGAGGTGGGCATCCTGTGCACACAGCCCGACGAACCCGCGGACCGTGTCCCCCTCCAGCGTGTCCGCGGACACCCCGCCGATCGTGTACGACCCTTCCCGGGCGTCCAGGAAGCGGAGCAGCACCTGCGCGAGGGTGGTCTTGCCCGAACCCGATGTCCCCACGACGGCGATGCGCTTGCCCTCGGTGACCATGAGGTCCAGCCCGGCGAGGGCGTCGCGGTCCTGGCCCGCGTACCGGGCCCGCAGCCCCTGGACGCGCAGGGGGAAGACCGACGCGGGCGCGGCGGCGGGCCGCTCCGGCTCGTGCACGGGCACGGGCGCGTCCAGCACCTCGTACACCCGCTCGGCACTCCGCCGGATGCGCTGGCGGTACTGCACGGCGAGCGGCAGTCCGTTGACCGCCTCGAAGGCGGCGAGCGGGGTGAGCACGACGACGGCGAGGTTCACCCCGTCGAGCCGTCCGTCGCGCACCGCCTGTACTCCGGCGAGTGCGGCGAACACCACCGTCAGCCCACAGGCGAGAGCCGAGAGCCCGGCGCCGACGGCGGTGGCGGCGGCGCCCCGGGAGGCGATCCGCGTCAGCTCCCGGTCGGCGTCGCGCGTGCCCGCGAGGCGGTCCTTCAGTGCTCCGGCGACAGTCAGTTCGGCCGTGCCCCTCAGCAGATCGACGGTCCGGGTGGCGAGCAGGCCCCTGGCGGGCGCGAGCCGGCGTTCGGCGCGGCGCGCGACCGTGCCGCTGACCAGAGGGACGGCCAGCCCGGCGACCAGCAGTCCCACGGCGAGGACGGCAGCGGCCTCGGGCAGCAGCCAGGCGGTGAAGCCGACCGCTGCCAGGCTCACGACGAGGGCCGAGCCCGCGGGCAGCAGCCAGCGCAGCCAGTAGTCCTGGAGGGCGTCCACATCGGTGACCAGACGGGAGAGGAGATCGCCGCGCCTGCTCTTTCCGAGCCCGGCCGGGGCGATGCGCTCCAGACGGCGGAAGACGGCGACCCTCAGTTCGGCGAGCATCCGCAGGACGGCGTCGTGGGAGACGATCCGTTCGGCGTAGCGGAACACGGCCCGGCCGATACCGAAGGCGCGCGTCGCCGTCACGGCCACCATCAGATAGAGCACGGGCGGCTGCTCGGAGGCGCGGGAGATCAGCCAGCCGGAAACGGCCATGAGTCCCACGGCGGATGCCAGCGCCAGGCTGCCCAGCAGCAGCGCGAGCCAGAACCGTCCCCGCTGCTTCTCGGCGGCCTTCCGTACCCGGGTGAGCGCGGGGACGCCGCCCTCGGCGCCCCCGTCGAACCGGTACCTGTCCCCCGGGGTGTCGGCGTCGAAGTCCCGGTAGACGTCCTCGTAGCTGGTGCCGCCCACCGCGTGCGCGGTGGGCCCGTCGGCCGAGCGGCGCCCAGCGGCCCGTACCGGCTCCGAAACGGTCGGTGGGGCCGGAGCGGACGGCGTGGTCCGGGTGAGCGTGACCACCCGGTCCGCCACGGCCAGGAGGGCCGGGCGGTGGACCACCAGCAGCACGGTCCGTCCGGCCGCCAGCCGCCGTACCGCCTCGACGATGCCTTCCTCGGTCTCGCCGTCCAGTGCCGCCGTCGGCTCGTCGAGGAGGAGCAGGGGCCGGTCGGCGAGGAAGGCCCGCGCGATCGCGAGCCGCTGGCGCTGGCCCGCGGAGAGCCCGGCGCCGTCCTCGCCGAGCACGGTGTCCGCGCCCTGGGGGAGCGCGGTCACGAAGTCGTACGCCCCGGCCTCCCGCAGCGCGTCCCGTACCGCCGAATCGTCGGCGTCGGGCCGGGCCAGCCGTACGTTCTCGGCGATCGTTCCGGCGAAGAAGTACGGCCGCTGGGGGACCCAGGCGATCCGCTCGCGCCAGCGGGCCGGGTCGAGGTCGGCGAGGTCGACTCCGCCGACGCGCACCGTGCCCTCGGCCGGTGCGGCGAAGCCGAGCACCACGTCGAGGAGGGTGGATTTCCCGATGCCGCTGGGGCCGACCAGGGCGACGGTTTCCCCCGGTTCGACGACCAGCGAGGCGGCGTCCAGTGAGGGCTCGCCGCGGCCGTCGTGGCGCACGGTCACCGCGTCCAGCTCCAGGCGGGCGACGGCGGGCACCGGCCTGGTGCCGCCCGTGCGCGGCTCGTTCTCCAGGACCTCGAAGATCTCCTCGGCGGCCGCCAGCCCCTCGGCGGCCGCGTGATACTGCGTCCCCACCATCCGGATCGGCAGATATGCCTCGGGTGCCAGGATCAGGATGACGAGCCCGGTGTAGAGGTCCATGTCGCCGTGGACCAGCCGCATTCCGATGGTGACGGCCACCAGGGCGACGGACAGAGTGGACAGCAGCTCCAGCGCGAAGGAGGAGATGAAGGCGATCCGCAGCGTGCGCATGGTGGCACGCCGGTACTCCGAGGTGATGGAGCGGATCGACTCGGCCTGAGCCTTGGCCCGGCCGAAGATCTTGAGGGTCGGCAGTCCGGCGACCACATCGAGGAAGTGGCCCGACAGCCGGGACAGCATCCGCCACTGGCGGTCCATCCGTGTCTGGGTGTACCAGCCGATGAGGACCATGAAGAGAGGGATCAGCGGCAGGGTCACCACGATGATCGCGGCGGAGACCCAGTCCTCGGTGACCACCCGGGCCAGGACCGCCACCGGCACGACGACCGCGAGACCGAGCTGGGGCAGATAGCGCGAGAAGTAGTCGTCGAGCGCGTCGATTCCCCGGGTCGCGCCGGCGACGAGGGAGCCGGTGCGACGGCCGCTCAGCCAGCCGGGGCCGAGCGCGGCGGCGTGGGCCAGCAGCCGTCCCCGCAGCTCCGACTTGACCGCGGCACTGGCCCGGTGAGCGGCGAGTTCGGTCAGCCACGAGACCAGGGCCCGGCCGGCGGCGACCGCCGCCAGCAGGGCCAGCGGGGTCACCAGATCGGAGGCGGAGAAGCCCTTCTGGAAGGCTCCCACCACCACTTCGGCGATGAGCATCGCCTGGGCGACGACCAGCGCTGCCCCGGCCAGGCCGAGTAGCACTACCGCGATCAGGAAGCGGCGGGTGGTCCGGGCGTACCGGAGCAGACGCGGGTCGATCGGTTTCACGTGAAACATCCCCTGCAGCTGATGGGACGACTGATGGGTCCGGGTATCTCCATGGCCGGTCTCATGGACGAGGGCTCAGTGGGCATCGGCGATGTGGTGCGTGCCGATGCGCTTGCGGAACACCCAGTAGGTCCACCCCTGGTAGAGCATCACGAGCGGTGTCGCGATACCGGCACACCAGGTCATGATCTTCAGGGTGTACGGAGTGGACGAGGCGTTGGTGACCGTGAGGTTCCACGCCTCGTTGAGCGACGACGGCATGACGTTCGGGAACAGCGTCAGGAACAGCATCGCGACCGCGGCCACGATCGTCACACCCGAGAAGCTGAACGACCATCCCTCGCGTCCCGCCAGGTTCATCCCGATCGCCGCCACCAGCGCCACCACCGCCACGATCATGGCGATCAGGCTGTTGCCGTCTCCGCGCGAGGCCTGGGTCCAGATCAGGAAGCCGAGTGCGAGGACGGCGGTCAGCAGACCCAGCTTCGTGGCGAGCGCGCGGGCACGGACCCGGATGTCCCCCACCGTCTTCAGCGCGACGAACACCGCGCCGTGGAAGGTGAAGAGGGTCAGCGTCACCAGTCCGCCGAGCAGCGAGTAGGCGTTGAGCAGGTCGAAGACATTGCCGACGTACTCCTTGTCCGCGTTGATCTTGACCCCGCGCACGATGTTGCCGAAGGCCACACCCCACAGGAAGGCCGGGATCAGCGAGGACCAGAAGATCGCGTGCTCCCAGTTGGTCTGCCAGCGGTCCTCCTCCCGCTTGTGCCGGTACTCGAAGGACACCCCCCGCACGATCAGACAGAACAGAATGATCAGCAGCGGCAGATAGAAGCCGGAGAAGAGGGTCGCGTACCACTCCGGGAAGGCGGCGAAGGTCGCGCCGCCCGCGGACAGGAGCCAGACCTCGTTGCCGTCCCAGACGGGCCCGATGGTGTTGATCAGTACACGCCGCTCCTTGCGGTCGCGGGCGAGCAGCTTGGTCAGAACGCCGACACCGAAGTCGAACCCTTCGAGGAAGAAGTAGCCGATCCACAGGACGGCGATGAGTACAAACCAGACGTTGTGAAGTTCCATGCCTCAGCAGCTCCTCGGGGCCTCAGTAGGAGAAGGCCATCGGCCGGTCGGCGTCGTCGTCATGACCGCCGATCCTGGTGGGCGGATTGAGGTCGGCCTCCGTGAGCTCCGGGGGTCCTGCCTTGACGTACTTCACCAGCAGCTTGACCTCGATCACCGCGAGCACGGCGTAGAGCAGGGTGAAGACGATCATCGAGGTGAGCACCTCGCCCTGGGAGACACCGGGGGAGACCGCGTCCTCGGTGCGGAGCACCCCGTACACGACCCAGGGCTGCCGGCCCATCTCGGTGAAGATCCAGCCCCAGGAGGTGGCGATCAGCGGGAAGGTGAGGGTCCAGAGCGCGATGTTCCAGTACCACCTGCTCAGGCGCGGGCTCAGCGCCTTCTTGCGGAAGAGCACCAGGTTCGGCACCTCGTCCTCACCGGTCCGCAGCGCCGGTGGCAGCAGGAACCTCTTGCGGGTGAGCCAGAGGCCGAGCACCCCGACGGCGACGGACGCCATGCCGAAGCCGATCATCCAGCGGAAGCCCCAGTAGGCGACGGGGATGTTGGGCCGGTAGTCACCGGGGCCGTACTTCTGCTGCTCGGCCTTGTTGACGTCGTTGATCCCGGGGACGTACGACTCGAAGTCACCCTTGGCGAGGAAGGACAGCAGGCCCGGAATCTCTATGGCGACCTTGTTGTGGCCCTCGTCGACGTCCCCGTAGGCGAAGACCGAGAAGGGGGCCGGCGCCTCGCCGTCCCACAGGGCCTCGGCGGCGGCCATCTTCATGGGCTGCTGCCGGTACATGACCTTGCCGAGGACGTCACCGCTGATGGCGGTGAACATTCCGGCGACGATCAGGGTGACCAGGCCGAGCCGCAGCGAGGTCCGCATCACGGGGATGTGCTTCTTGCGGGCCAGGTGGTACGCGGCGATGCCGACCAGGAACGCGCCACCGACGACAAACGCGGCGGTGATGGTGTGGAAGAACTGCGCGAGCGCGGTGTCCTGGGTCAGGACGCGCCAGAAGTCGGTCAGCTCGGCCCGTCCCCGCTCCTCGTTGATGCGGTAGCCCACCGGGTGCTGCATCCAGGAGTTGGCGGCCAGGATGAAGAACGCGGAGAAGATGGTGCCGATCGAGACCATCCAGATGCAGGCCAGATGGATCTTCTTCGGCAGCTTGTCCCAGCCGAAGATCCACAGACCGATGAAGGTGGACTCGAAGAAGAACGCGATCAGCGCTTCGAAGGCGAGCGGCGCGCCGAAGATGTCACCGACGAAGCGGGAGTAGTCGGACCAGTTCATGCCGAACTGGAACTCCTGCACGATGCCGGTGACGACACCCATGGCGATATTGATCAGGAACAGCTTGCCCCAGAACTTCGTCGCCTTCAGATACTTCTCCTTGCCCGTCCGGACCCAGGCGGTCTGGAGGCCCGCGGTGAGCGCGGCGAGGGAGATCGTCAGAGGGACGAAGAGGAAGTGGTAGACGGTGGTGATGCCGAACTGCCATCGCGCCAAAGTCTCCGGCGCCAGAGCCAAGTCCACGTCGTCATCTCCTTACATCGACGAGGTCGTGCGGCAGTTTGCCTGAAATATCCGCTCTATCGCGGGATGAACAGGACACGCTTGTGAACGCGTTCACATTCACAAGCATTATGACTCATACGAAATCCACACTGATGACCGGGGGGTACCTCTTGACGTCTACGTCCTGGTACGGGTAGTCGCGACCGCTCCACACCCACTGGCCGACGCCCGTGCCCCGCCCCGGATGTACGGGAACCCGGGGAGCCGCGGCACTCGGTCCGGCGGCCTCCCGCGGGCGGGCGACGGACAGCCCGGCGCCCTGCCCGCCGGCTCCCCGGGCGGGAGGCCGTCCGCCCGGGGAGCCGGGCCGCGGGCTCGGGGCGGACGGTGAGCCGCGCGCCCCCGGGAGCCGCCCCGGGGGCCCTCGGAGCGGAGGCACCGGAGGCGGACACGGGTCCGGCCCGGACCCCCACCGGGATCCGGGCCGGACGGCACCGGAGCTCATGCGCCCCGCGTACTCCCGGGACGGCCGCCGCAGCTCCCCGCGGCCGCTAGGGCGTGTATCGAAAGTCCCGCCTGGCCTGCGACGCCCAGCACGCACACTCGCTGCGTTGTCGGAATCACCCAAGTACGTCCAGTACGAGGGCGACCCTCCGCCTTGCGATTGCACGCACCGGACGCCGCAGGCCCCGCCCTCCGGGCGGACGACGCTACTTTCGAAACACGCCCTAGGGCGGTGACCGCACTAGATCTCCTTGAGGAACGCCTCCGCCGTGTGCAGAAGCAGATCGTTGGCCTCGGTCTCGCCGATCGTGATCCGCACCCCCTCGCCCGCGAACGGCCGCACCACGACCCCCGCCCTCTCACAGACCGCGGCAAAATCGGCCGTCCGCTCCCCGAGCCGCAGCCAGACGAAGTTGGCCTGGGTCTCCGGGACCGTCCAGCCCTGCTTGACCAGGCCCTCGTACACCCGCGCCCGCTCCCCGACCAGCGCTCCGACCCGGCCGAGCAGCTCGTCCTCGGCCCGCAGGGACGCCACCGCCGCGTCCTGTGCGAGCTGTGACACACCGAAGGGCACCGCGGTCTTCCGCAGCGCGGCGGCCACCGGCTCGTGCGCGATCGCAAAACCGACCCGCAGCCCCGCGAGGCCGTACGCCTTGGAGAAGGTCCGCAGCACGGCCACGTTCGGGCGCTCGCGGTAGATCTCCACACCGTCCGGCACCCGCGGGTCACGGATGAACTCGCGGTACGCCTCGTCCAGCACCACCAGGACATCGGAGGGCACCCGGTCGAGGAATCGTTCCAGCTCCGCCCGGCGCACCACCGTGCCGGTCGGATTGTTGGGGTTGCAGACGAAGATCAGCCGGGTCCGGTCGGTGACAGCGTCCGCCATCGCGTCCAGATCGTGCACCTCACCGGGGGTGAGCGGCACCTGCACCGGCGTCGCCCCGCTGATCCGGGTGATGATCGGATACGCCTCGAAGGACCGCCACGCGTAGACGACCTCGTCCCCCGGGCCCGAGGTGGACTGCAGCAGCTGCTGGGCGACGCCCACCGAACCCGTACCGGTCGCCAGATGGGTGACCGGCACCCCGAAACGGTCCGCCAGCTCGTTCATCAGGCCGGTACAGGCCATGTCGGGGTAGCGGTTGAACCCCTGCGCCGCGGCGATCACGCGCTCCATCACCCCGGGCAGCGGCGGATACGGGTTCTCGTTGGACGACAGCTTGTACGCGACGGGGCCGTCGGCGGCCGCGGGCCTGCCCGGCTTGTAGGTGGGCACACCGTCCAGCTCGGCACGCAGCTTCGGGCTCGTCTCACTCACCGCAGGTCCTCCTCGACCGTCCGTACATCCGGGAGCCGAGGCTCCGGGAGTGATGTCCCGGAGCCGGCGCCTTCGGAACCAACACCGCAGAAACCAATACTGCTCACCTTATGAGGATCCCCGGGCAATGCGTACGGCCTCAGGCGGGGAACCTGGGCGGGACCGTGCGATGCCGTGCCCCGGAGCTTGTCCATCGGCCGGTGCGCACGGGCTACGGCGGCCCTCCGCACGGGCCGCGGACACCCTCCGCCCCGGCCGGGGAACCTCATCCGGACGGGCCGGATCCGGGGGGAGCGCTCGCCGCCCTGGCGCACGCCGGTGGCTCGCTCCGTGGCGCGCGTCCCCCGTGAAGGTGAGTTGAGACCTCTTCGAAACATCGACCGTTCGGCAGGTCGATACGACCGGACACCCCAGGCGCCGCAAGTTACGTGGTCAAGTCCCTTAATTTCCAAGGTAGTTCATGCCTTATGATCATGCAGAATCGTGCCTGTCAACGAGTGAATATGCGACCGGCCCAACCACCCACGCGAGCCCTAATATCGGCTCGCCATGACAGCAGCAGGGAAGCACCAGGTGAGCCGGACGGACACATCCCGCCGGGGAAGCCGGCAAGGTCGGGCAGGCATTCGAGACGTCGCCGCCGCAGCCGGAGTCTCCATCACGACTGTCTCTGACGCGCTCAACGGGAAGGGCCGGCTCCCGGACGCCACCCGCAGACATGTCCGCGAGGTCGCGGACCGGTTGGGCTACCGCCCCTCCGCCGCGGCCCGAACCCTCCGTACCGGCAAGTCGGGCCTCATCGGCCTGACCGTGACGACCTACGGGGATGAACCTTTCACCTTCACGGAGTTCGCGTACTTCGCCGAAATGGCGAGAGCCGCGACCTCCGCGGCACTCGCCCGCGGGTACGCCCTGGTGATTCTCCCCGCGACCTCGCGCCATGACGTCTGGTCGAACGTCGCACTCGACGGCACGGTCGTCATCGATCCCTCCGACCACGATCCGGTCGTCACCGAGCTCGTCAGACAGGGCCTGCCCGTCGTCTCCGACGGCCGCCCGGCCGGGACCCTCCCGGTCACCGCCTGGGTCGACAACGACCACCAGGCCGCCGTACTCGATCTGCTCGACCATCTCGCCGACGCCGGTGCCCGCAGGATCGGGCTCCTCACCGGCACCACCACCGACACCTATACGCGCCTGTCCACGACCGCGTACCTCAGCTGGTGCGAGCGCGTCGGCCAGGACCCCGTCTACGAGTCCTACCCCGCCCACGACCCGTGCGCGGGCGCCGTCGCCGCCGACCGGCTGCTCGCCCGGCCGGACCGCCCGGACGCCGTCTACGGCCTCTTCGACCCCAACGGCACCGACCTCCTCGCCGCCGCCCGCCGCTACGGCCTGCGCGTCCCCGACGACCTGCTGCTGGTCTGCTGCAGCGAGTCGACCGTGTACGCCACGACCGAACCGCCCATCACGACGCTCTCGCTCAAGCCGCGGAGGATCGGGACGGCGGTCGTCCAGCTCCTCATCGACGCCATCGAGGGAATCGACCAGGACCGGCCGGTCGAGCAGGTGATACCGACCGAGCTGATCGTCCGGACGTCCTCGCAGCGCCGCTCCCCGCGGACGACGGTGAGCGCACCGCGCTCTCCGTCGCCGGACTAGAAACCCTCAATAGGGCCCTATTCGGGCGAAACAACCGACGTGCCAGGGGTGCGGATGGATTCACCACCCCTGGTGCGTCACACAGCGCGGACCTCATTCCTATGATGGGCGCACGACACCGCGGACCACCCCGACCAGGCTGGGCCGAGAGGTGAACGGCGGCGCGACGGTGGTGGAGGGGTCGATGACTCAGGGGGCCGGTCAGGGACCCGTGGTGCGTACGGCGACATTGCGCGATTTCCGCGTTCCGCCGTACGCGCAGATGCCGGTGCGATCCGAGACACCCCGGGATCCCCAGGATCCTCAGCACCCCCGCCCTGCCCAGGGCTCCGACGCCCGGCAGCCGCATCAGCAGCCGCCGGGGACGCCTCCGCACCGGACGTCCCAGGGAGACCCCCGCCGGGAACACCCGCTCCCGCATCACCCCCGCAGCGAGCAGTCAGCCGGGGAGGACGCGCCCGGGAGGCGGCAGCCCTCGGAGGCGCCCCAGAGCACCCACGCCCCTCCTCCGCCTCCCCAGCCGCCGGGCGGTCCCTCCGGTCACCCGGGCAACGCCGTGCCGGAGGACGAGATCCCCGAGGGCTACACCCCCACGGAACGCGATCTGCCGGTGATCCGCAGGGGCGGCCCCGGAGACACCGTCCAGATCCAGGTCGACCCCGACGAGGCACCGGCGCCCGACGGCCTCGGCCCGCTCTATGTCGTCGGCGACGTCCACGGCTATCTGGACGAGCTGCTGGAGGCCCTCACCGCACAGGGACTCATCGACGCCGACGGCGGCTGGGCGGCGGGCCATGCCCGTCTCTGGTTCCTCGGCGACTTCACCGACCGGGGCCCCGACGGCATCGGTGTCATCGATCTGGTCATGCGGCTCTCCGCCGAGGCCGCCGCGGCGGGCGGCTACTGCAAGGCCCTCATGGGCAACCACGAACTGCTGCTGCTCGGCGCCAAACGGTTCGGCGACACCCCGGTGAACTCCGGTGCGGGAACCGCCACCTTCCAGGCCGCCTGGCTCCTCAACGGCGGGCAGAAGGCCGACATGGACCGCCTCCAGGACGTCCATCTGCAGTGGATGTCCCGCCTCGACGCGGTGGTCGAGGAGGACGAGCATCTGCTGATGCACTCCGACACCACGGCGTATCTGGAGTACGGCTCCACCATCGAGGACGTGAACGAGACCGTCCACGAGATCCTGACCCGCAATGACGCCGACGAGTGCTGGGACCTGTTCCGCAAGCTGACCAAACGCTTCGCCTTCCGCGACGAGGCGGGCCCCCAGGCCGTGCGTGAGCTGCTCTCCACCTACGGCGGCCGGCGGGTCGTCCACGGCCACAGCCCCATTCCGTATCTGCTCGGCGAGGTCGGCACGGAGGACGGCGAGGACGGCGAGCGCCCGGTCGTCGAGGGCCCGCACGTGTACGCGGACGGGCTGGCCATCGCCATGGACGGCGGTGTGACGATGGCCGGAAAGCTCCTTGTCGTCCAGCTTCCGCTGCCCGGCTGAGCCAAGCCCGGCAGGCGATTTACCGAAACCCCCTGTCACCCCGTGCCGTAACGGCTCTACCATCGGCTTATCCGTAGCAGGCTCTCCTCCGTTTGCGGCCGGCCGATCCGTCGTAGCACGGGTGATCCGGCCCTACGGAGCATCGGGGGATGCACATGAACAGCGCTCCGCACCTGCTGGCCGAGGACCGCGCCGAGTTCGAGCGCGTCCTCGACGACGCGCTGCGTAACGCCCATGAACGGCCCGAACTCGCCGCCATCGGGCAGCGGCTGAACGCCACCCAACTGCGCACCATGGCCTTGAACGCGACGGCGCTGATCAGCACCGCCGCCTCGGCCGAGTACGAGCACTACCGGAAGATCCGCGAGGAGACGCGCGCGCCCGTCGTCACGGCGGGCGGACAGAACTCCGCCTCGGACGCCGCGTGGAGCGCGCCCGACGGCAACGGCGCCGGGTTCGCGGCGGTCATCGCCGTCCTCGCGCCCGTGCTGGCCGGGACGGCGGCGGTGATATTCCTGCTCGTCGGCTACATCCTGAAGATGCTCGAACCCACCCCCTCCTTCGCGACGACCCTGGTCTCCGCGGGCTGGTTCTTCGGGGCGCTGACGGCGGCCGCCATCCTGGTCGCCGCGGTCGGGCTCCTGCTCACCGCGCTGCGCAACGGCGCGACGCAGGTACCCGCCGAGGAGACCACGGGCGAGCTGCCCGACGAGGTGGCACGTGCCAAGGACGCCTGGCGGCACGCCCTGCTGGAACGCGGCATCCTGCCGTTCCTCCAGGTGTCGCTGGCGGATCCGAGCGCGGATCCGACGTCCACGGCGCCGCCGCGCCATGTCAGCCGTATCCCGAAGGTGGGCTACAGCGGACCGGAGTACTCCAGTCCGAGCGAGGGCTCGACCTCGGGGCAGCGGCCCACGTTCACCAGCCCCGACTTCACCAGCCCGGACTTCGGCGGCCCCGAGCACCCGCCGGAGTGACCTCTTCCGGGCGACGCCGGAGGGCGGGGTGCCCGCGGCCCGGTTCCGGCCGGCGGTCGGCGCGTACGGGTCCGGGCGAGCCGGTGTGCTCAGGGGCGGTCCCGGTGCGCCGACGGCCCCTCTCGCCGTACGCGCAGCCGTACGGCCGCCGGGTCCGGTACGGCTGCCGGGCTCACAGAACGCCGGCCTGCCTCGCGGCGGTGATCCAGCGGGGGAACTCGGAGAGCAGCCGGTCGTACAACTCGGAGTCGGGGACGGCCGCGATGTCGTCGACGGCGAAGAAGCCCACATTGTCCACCCGCCGACCCTCCATCGTGTCGAATCGTTCCAGCACGCCGTAGCTCGCCCCTCCCATGCCCACGAACTGCCAGAAGACCGGCTCCTCGGAGGCCTCCCTCAGCTCCTGCGCGATCTCGGCGTCGCGGTACACGCCTCCGTCGGAGAAGAACAGCACCAGGGTGGGCACGGACACCGGGGTGTCGCGGACGAACGCGCGGATCTCGGCGATGACCTTCTGTTCCTCGTTCAGGATACCGACCTCCCGCATGTCCACCTGACCGGGCAGACGTCCGTGCTCCGGCGTCGGCTCGGGAATGCTCCCCTCGGCCCGGACTTGGAGCCGCAGCCACTCGGGCCAATCCCCCGGACCCTCATCTCCGACCCGGACATGGAGCCGCAGCCACTCGGGCAGATCCCCCGGGCTCAGATCCGGCAGCCGGGCCGGATTAGAGGCGAACGTCCACGCCTGCATCTCGCCGTCGTCGTCCAACTGCGCGGCTACGGCTGCCATCCGCTCCACCACATCGGCCACGACCCCCTCGGAGTACAGGAGTTCCATCGAGCCAGAGGCGTCCAGAACCAGGACGACCCGTGCCGTGACCCCGGAGGCGTTGTGCTTCCGAAGGCTGACGGAGACCTGCTCCTTGCGCAGCGACAGCCGCTCACGCATCTCGGCGGGCAGTTGCTCCTCCCCCTTGACGAGACCGGTCGTGGCAGCCGCCGAAGGCACCGTGGCAGGGGCAGGGGCCGACGGCGTGACCGCGGCGGGGGGCGGCTCCTCGTCGACGCTGATGCCGAAGTCGGTGGCGAGCCCCGTCAGCCCCGAGGCATACCCCTGCCCCACCGCGCGGAACTTCCACTGCCCGTTCCGCAGATACAGCTCTCCGCCTATGAACGCGGTCTCGGTCGTCGCCTCCATGTCGAATCGTGCCAATTCGGTCCCTGCCGCGGCGTCCAGCAGCCGCAGCACCAGCCCGGACAGCCCTCCGAAGGTGCCGCCGTCCGCCGACGCGGCCAGGACGACCCGCTCGATCGCCGGCTCCAGCGCGCCGAGGGTCACCTCGACGGTGTCCATGACGGTTCCGGAGTCGTGGCGCTTGCCGAGATGGCTGACAGCGCCGGAGGTGTGCCGCGGCTGGTTGTAGAAGACGAAGTCACCGTCGTCACGCACCCGTCCGCCGCCGGTGAGCAGCAGCGCCGACGCGTCGACGTCCGGTGCGCCCGGCACGGGTGTCCAGGTCAGCACGGCACGCACCACGGCCGCACCCACGGGAAGATTTGCGCCCTTGATCATGGAGTCAGTCATGGACCCATTGTGCAGAGCGGTGGAAATCCGGCCAGGATTCCCACCGCCCGCTCGACCGGGACCGGCGGTCAGTCCGCGAGCGGCAGGTAAACGCGATTCCCGCTCGCGGCGAACTCCCTGGACTTCTGGAGCATGCCTTCGGTGATCTCCTCATCCGTCGAGGTGGAGGCAGCGGCATCGCCGCCGAACTGCTCGGCGATGTCCCTGCTGATCTTCATCGAGCAGAACTTCGGACCGCACATCGAGCAGAAGTGCGCGGTCTTCGCGGGCTCGGCCGGCAGGGTCTCGTCATGGAACTCCCGTGCGGTGTCCGGGTCGAGGGCCAGATGGAACTGGTCCTCCCACCGGAACTCGAAACGGGCGTCCGAGAGGGCGTCGTCCCATTTCTGGGCTCCCGGGTGCCCCTTGGCGAGATCGGCCGCGTGTGCCGCGATCTTGTAGGTGATGACGCCGGTCTTCACATCGTCCCGGTTCGGCAGACCGAGATGTTCCTTGGGAGTGACGTAGCAGAGCATGGCCGTGCCCCACCAGGCGATCATCGCCGCTCCGATGCCGGAGGTGATGTGGTCGTACGCGGGGGCCACATCCGTCGTGAGCGGGCCGAGCGTGTAGAAGGGGGCCTCCTCGCAGATCTCCTGCTGGAGGTCGATGTTCTCCTTGATCTTGTGCATCGGGACGTGACCGGGGCCTTCGATCATCGTCTGAACCTGGAAACGCTTGGCGATCCGGTTGAGTTCCCCGAGCGTCCGCAACTCCGCGAACTGCGCCTCGTCGTTGGCGTCCGCGATCGAACCGGGCCGCAGTCCGTCCCCGAGCGAGTACGTCACGTCGTAGGCGGCGAGGATCTCGCACAGTTCCTCGAAGTTCTCGTACAGGAACGATTCCCTGTGGTGCGCCAGACACCAGGCCGCCATGATCGAGCCGCCGCGCGAGACGATCCCCGTCTTGCGGCGGGCGGTGAGCGGGACGTAGCGCAGCAGCACTCCGGCGTGGACGGTCATGTAGTCGACGCCCTGCTCGGCCTGTTCGATCACCGTGTCCTTGTAGACCTCCCAGCTCAGCTCCTCGGCCCTGCCGTCGACCTTCTCCAGGGCCTGGTAGAGCGGGACGGTGCCGATCGGCACGGGCGAGTTGCGCAGGACCCACTCGCGGGTGGTGTGGATGTTGCGGCCCGTCGACAGGTCCATCACCGTGTCGGCTCCCCAGCGGGTCGCCCAGGTCATCTTCTCGACCTCCTCCTCGATGGAGGAGGTGACGGCGGAGTTGCCGATGTTGGCGTTGACCTTCACCAGGAACCGCTTGCCGATGATCATCGGCTCGATCTCCGGGTGGTTGACGTTGGCCGGCAGCACCGCGCGGCCTGCGGCGATCTCCTCCCGTACGACCTCGGGGGAAACGTTCTCCCGGATGGCCGCGTACTCCATCTCCGGGGTGATCTCGCCCCGTCGGGCATAGGCGAGCTGGGTCACCGCCCGCCCGTCACGGCCCCGGCGGGGCTGGCGCGGACGGCCGGGGAAGACCGCGTCGAGGTTCCTGAGCCCGCCACGCGGCGATGTGTGCTTGATCCCGTCGTCCTCGGGGCGCACGGGACGGCCCGCGTACTCCTCGGTGTCTCCGCGCCCGGTGATCCAGTGCTCCCGTAGCGGCGGCAGGCCGCGGCGTACATCGGTCTCGACGGTGGGGTCGGTGTACGGACCGGATGTGTCGTACAGCGTCACATCCGTCCCGTTGGTGAGGTGCACGTGACGGACCGGCACCCGGAGGTCGGGGCGTGAGCCCTCGACATATCCCTTGTGCCAGCCCGGCTTGCGCTCGCCGGACCCGGCGGCCCGGTCTGCGTTCCGGTCGGCGGCAGGCGTGCGTGCATCCTGAACGGTCATGAGACCTACTC
Source organism: Streptomyces sp. NPDC004609 (assembly GCF_042873655.1). Lineage (NCBI taxonomy): Bacteria > Bacillati > Actinomycetota > Actinomycetes > Kitasatosporales > Streptomycetaceae > Streptomyces > Streptomyces sp. NPDC004609. The sequence goes on from NZ_JBIALS010000005.1 coordinate 100,347, forward strand.
CCTACGCCGGCATTACCCGGTAACAGGTTCGGCGGTCGACGCAGCGGTTTCCGCAGACGGCGTACTGGCGTTGGCCAGACGGGTCGTACGGCGATCAGCGCCCTCTCAGCCCGGTGCTCCGAGCTCCCGCGTGTGCAAAGGTGCCACCACGCTAGCGTCATGTCTGGCGTGCTGAACAGGGTGCCCCCGTCCGTTCTTGCGATGATCGGCCGGTGACCTCTTCACCGTCCGACCCCCAGCAGCCGCACGGACCTTCGCAGCCCCCCCGGCGACAGGAGCCGTCCGAGCCCGACGGGCACGTCCACGGCCACACCCACGGCCACGGCCCGGCGGCCCCCGTCTCCCGGCATCTGCGCAAGGTCATCGCCGCGGTGCTGATTCCCTTCGCCACCGCGGTCGCCGTGGGTCTGGTGGTCCTCTGGCCCGGCTCCGCGCCCGGCCATGAGCGCACCGGTGTGGGCTTCGACCGCCAGACCCAGCAGGGGACGGTCACGCGGGTCGACACCGTCGACTGCAAGGACGTGAACGTCGCGCAGGTCCCGCCCACGGGCGACACCGGCACTCCCCAGGGGCGCGAGGCGGTCAACGCCCAACAGGGCGACTGCAAGAAGGCGACGATCGAGGTCACCAGCGGCAAGGACAAGGGACGCACCTTCACCGAGATCATCCAGCCCGACGCGTCACGGCAGCTGGAGAAGGGGCAGGGAGTGGTGGTGGCGTACGCCCCCGACGCGCCCCGCGATCTCCAGTACTCCGTGATCGATGTGAACCGCAAGGTCCCGATGGCGGTGCTCGCGGGGATCTTCGCGCTGGCGGTGGTGCTGGTGGGGCGGATGCGCGGAGTGATGGCGCTGATCGCGCTCGCCGCCTCCTTCGCCGTACTGACGCTGTTCATCCTGCCCGCGATCCTGGAGGGCTCCAATCCGCTGATCGTCGCGATCATCGGGTCGAGCGCCATCATGCTGATCGCGCTGTATCTCTGCCACGGGCTGACCGCGCGGACATCGGTCGCGGTGCTCGGCACGCTGATCTCGCTGCTGCTGATCGGGCTGCTCGGCTCGGTGTTCATCGACTGGGCGAGCCTGACCGGCAACACCGACGACAACACGGGCCTGATCCACGGCCTGTATCCCGGTATCGACATGAGCGGTCTGCTGCTGGCGGGGGTGATCATCGGCTCGCTGGGTGTGCTCGACGACGTGACGGTCACCCAGACGTCGGCCGTGTGGGAACTGCGGCAGGCCGATCCCGGTATGGGCCCCCGGGAGCTGTACCGCGCCGCCATCCGGATCGGGCGGGACCACATCGCGTCCGTGGTCAATACGCTCGTCCTGGCCTACGCGGGTGCCGCGCTGCCGCTGCTCCTGCTGTTCACCATCGCCCAGAGCAGTGTGGGCACGGTCGCCAACAGTGAACTGGTGGCGGAGGAGATCGTCCGGACACTGGTCGGGTCGATCGGCCTGGTCGCCTCCGTGCCGGTGACCACCGCGCTCGCGGCGCTGGTCGTCTCCGCCGACCGGCCGGGTGCCGACGGCCCGGTGGCGCATACCGGGACGCCCCCGCGCGGCGGGGTGCCGGCGCCGGGCGGGTTCGGCGGGCTGGGGTTCCCGGGGCGTGGCGGCACCGGACGCCGCCGCAAGAAGTAGCCCGAGCGGAGTTGGCGGGGACGGGGACGGAGCGGGGAGGAACCGCGCCGGAGCGACTGCGGAAGCGGGCCGCGCGGGGCGGCCAGCCGGGGCGCGGCCGGAGCGCCGGCGGGGGTCAGCCGCGGAAGGCGCCGGGGGGCGTCGTGGCGGGTCGGCGTGGCGGGGGTCGGTCGCGGCCACAGGCGGTCGGTCAGGTGGCTGGACCGGTGCGTCGGTCCGGGAGCCGGAACGTCGGGACCCGAGGGTCGGAACCAGGACCCGGAGGTCGGAACCGGGACCGTACCGGAACGTCCGTACCCGAGAGCCCGTACCCGGGGAGTCCGGACCGGGCGTACGAACCAGGGGTCCGGGTCGGCGGGCCCGGGATCCGGACCGGGGCGGGTTCCGCGGTGCGGAGTGCCCCCGTACGGCTCAGCCCGCGTTCTCCTCGGCGAGGATGCTCCTCAGCGCCTTCTCCAGAGCGTCCTCGAAGTCGCCGAACGCCCGCTCCTGCCCGAGCGGTACCAACCGGTCCGTACGGTCGAGGAAGGCGACGACCGGCGCCGCGCTCACCTGGAACAGCGCCCGGTCTCCGCCCACCTGGAGCCGGATGCCGAGGTCGGACAGTTCCTCGGGCCCCATGGGAGCGATGTGCACATCACCGTCCCCGCTCGGCCCGACGATGCCGTCGAGCAGCAGATCGCGGCTGAAGGCCCAGGTCACAGGCGCGTCACCGGGCAGGTGGAAGGTCATCCGCACGGCGTACGGATCCTCCGTCCCGTACCGGAGCTCCACCGGGATCCGGAACGAGAGCTCCTCGGAGACAAGAAAGCTCATCAGGACCTCGGCCTGGACCGACTCATGCATTGTGTACCCCGCAGTGGATGAAGCCTGCTAGAAGAAGCTTGCAGAAAACGGTCAGGAAGGATTCCCCTGAACCTCTTGGTGCAATCGTGCTCTAAGCGACCAGAGAACTACAAGGAGTGATTTTTCAGATACTGATAGAGAACGCGAGGGAGCTGAGCAACCCGCCTATGCCCTTGCGTAGTTGCTCGATCGCCGGTAGCAGCCGCTCCTCCTGGTGCAGGGGGAGGGAAATCGCCATGGCCGCGGCGGTGGATCCGGCTGTGATAGGGATCGCCGCGCAGACCGTGCCGAGGGCGTACTCCTGCCGCTCCACGACCGGCTGCATGCGCTCGACGGCGGCGAGCCGCTCCAGCAGCGCGCGCCGGTCGCGTACGGAGTAGGGCGTCACCGGCCGTACGGGATGCCGATCCAGATGGTCACGGCGGGCGGCCTGGCCGAGCTGGCTGAGCAGACACTGACCGATGGCATGAGCATGCCCGGTCTCGCGGAAGTCCGCCCACTCGGTGACGGCGGGGGCGTACGGGGTGTCGGAGACGGCGACGAGTTCGATCTCGCCCTCGCGGTAGACCGCGAAGTAGACGGGGACACCGATCGCGTCCCGCCAGTGCGCCAGTGCCTCCTCCAGTCTGGTGCGACGATTCTGCACAGACCCCCCAAGGGCCAGCAGGTCGACCGCGTCCCCCACGACAAAAACGCCCTTCTCACGGCGCAGATAGTTCTCATGGGTCAGTGTCCGCAGCAGGTGGTAGGCCGTGGGCAGCGGAATGCCCGCTTCCCGGGCGAGCTGTTTCGCCGGCGCCCCGTCCGGATGGGACGCCGCCGCCTCCAGCAGCCTGAGCGCCCGCTGTACCGAGCCGATCAGTGTGGGAACGGCGGCATGTGTGCCGACGGCGTTCGTGAATGTGGCCAAAGGTCACCCCCGGGCTTCGTGACGGGCGACTCGCCCGCCCGCGGGGGCCGTCCCCGTGTGCCCGCCGCGAGGCCCCTCGGGGGATTCCCACATCGGTCCCAGGGGGGCGCTCAAGAGGTCACAAGAGGGCTCACTAGGGGTGGTGAATCCGGAAGCCTGGCGGCGGATTGCCACTGTAATGGTCGCCCCACCCGCCGGACCTGGGGTTTGGGGGGTGTTCCCCCGGCTGGGTTAACACCCGAACCGACAATGGTTACCAGTCACCGCGCGAGTTCGAGGACGTCATGAACTTGCGTACGACGAAGACCAGTCCGGCCACGAGGGCGACCAGGACCAGAGCCTTGAACAGCAGACCGATCACAAATCCGACGACGCTCGTGATCAGTCCGCCGAAGACGGCCAGCGCGATGACGGGCACCGCGACCCACTTCAACCACCACGGCATCCCCGCGAATATCTCTCGCACAGCCATCGCTCCTCCTCGTGGTTCTGAGTTCCTGCCCTCGATGCTAGGCGGACGGCAGTGGGCAACGGGGGGCTCCAAGCCCTTGAACTCCCCTGATCCGCCCCTTAAGGATTCCCGGGGGTGCGGGTCAGCTCTCGGGGGGAGAGAAGACCACCATCACCCGCAGATCCTCGGTGATGTGGTGGAACTTGTGCGGCACTCCGGCCGGGACATAGATCACACTTCCGCGTGCGACCTGGGTCGTCTCCGTACCCACCGTGATCGCGGCACGGCCGCTGACGACGAAGTAGACCTCGTCCTGGCGGTGGGGCTGCTGCGGGTCCAGCGCCCCCGCGTCGAGCGCGTAGAGACCGACCGACATGTTCCGCTCGCGGAGGAACTGGAGGTACGCGCCGTCGTTCGCGGCGCGCTCCACCTCCAGCTCGTCCAGCCGGTATGCCTTCATCCTGCGTCCGCCCCTGCTCTCGTTCCGATCACGTCTGCCACGATCAGACACATGAAGAATTTCGTAGTCAAGACGATCGCGAACGCGGTGGCCCTGGCTGTGGCCATCTGGCTGGTCGCGGACATCACGCTCACCGGTGACAGCACCGGGAAGAAAACGCTGGCCCTGGTGCTGGTCGCCCTGATCTTCGGTCTGGTCAACGTCCTCGTCAAGCCCTTGGCGAAGCTGCTGGCGCTGCCGCTGTTCATCCTCACCCTCGGGCTGATCACCCTGGTCATCAACGCGCTGATGCTGCTGCTGACCTCCTGGCTGGCCGACACGGTCGGTCTGGGCTTCCATGTCGAGGGCTTCTGGACCGCCGTGCTCGGCGCCCTGATCATCTCGGTCGTCTCCTGGGCCGTGAACGTCGCCCTGCCCGACGGCGACTGAGCCGGATCACGCAGGATGGGGTGACGGGCGGACCGGCGGCACGAGGAGCGGCAGGGACATGAGCGCAGGCGCCGGAGACGGTACGCGGGCGGTACGGGCGGGACTGCCCGCGCCGGTGAAGCACGAGCCGACGCTGCCGGGCCCGGTGTTCGCGGCCCACTTCCACCTGCCGGGCGAGCCGGCCGGCCCGTACACCTACGGCCGGGACTCCAACCCGACCTGGACCCTTCTGGAGCGGGCGATCGGAGAGCTGGAGGCGCCCGGGGAGCCCGTCGAGACCGTCACCTTCGCCTCCGGGATGGCCGCGATCTCCGCCGTGCTGTTCTCCCTGCTGCGGGCGGGGGACGCGGTGGTGCTGCCCGCCGACGGCTATCAGGCGCTGCCTCTGGTGGGCGAGCAGCTCGCGGCGTACGGCGTCGAGGTCAGGACCGCGCCGACGGGCGGCGACGCGCAGCTGTCCCTGCTCGGGGGAGCACGGCTGCTGTGGATCGAGACCCCGTCCAACCCGGGGCTCGATGTGTGCGATGTACGGCGGCTGACCGACGCCGCCCATGCCGCCGGCGCGCTGGTCGCCGTCGACAACACCCTGGCGACCCCGCTCGGCCAGCGCCCGCTGGAGCTGGGCGCCGACTTCTCCGTGGCCAGCGACACCAAGGGCATGACCGGTCACGGCGATCTTCTGCTCGGCCATGTGACCTGCCGTGACGCCGCTCTCGCGGCGCAGGTGCGGCGCTGGCGCAAGATCGCCGGGGCGATTCCCGGGCCCATGGAGGCATGGCTCGCCCACCGTTCACTCGCCACGCTGCACCTGCGGATCGAGCGGCAGTGCGCCAACGCGCTGGCCCTCGCCGAGGCGCTCCGTGAGCGGGACGAGATCACGGGGCTGCGCTATCCGGGGCTGCCGTCGGATCCCTCGTACGCGAACGCGACGCGCCAGATGCGGCGGTACGGCGCGGTGGTCTCCTTCGTCCTGCCCGACCGCGGCCACGCGGAACGTTTTCTGGACGCGCTCCGGCTGGTCGACGACGCGACGAGCTTCGGCGGGGTGCGCTCCTCGGCCGAGCGCCGGGGCCGCTGGGGCGGCGACGCGGTACCGGAGGGTTTCATCCGGCTGTCGGCGGGTGCGGAGGACCCCGAGGACCTGCTCGCGGATGTGCTGCGGGCGCTCGACGCGGCGCGATAGGGCCCGCGCGCGGATCGGCCGCATACCCCGGAGCGCCCGTGGCCGGGGCGTTCTTCACGGGGCGGACGGCCCGAGCCTCCCCCCTCATGGCTCGGGCCGTCCCGGTTCATTCCCCGAAGAACCGCGCGAACAAGGCTAGTTGACTCTGCGTCAGTGTCCAATCACAGTAGCGACAGCGACCTATCGACTTATTTATAGTTGTGCGGGTCCGCGGGCATCGTCGGTCGGGAGGCCATGGGCATGGATCTGGCCCTGCTGCGCACGTTCGTCACGGTGCACCGGGCCGGTTCCTTCACCCGTGCCGCCGCACTGCTCGGGCTCTCCCAGCCCGCCGTCACCGGACAGATCCGCACCCTGGAGCGGCAGCTGGGCCGACCGCTGTTCCTGCGCCAGGCCCGGGGCGTCACCCCCACCACCATCGGCGACGAACTCGCCCACCGCGCCGCGCCCCATCTGGACGCCCTGGTGGAGATCGCCGAGGCCGGGCTGGACGACGAGGCGGGCGGACGGACCCTGCATCTCGCGGGTCTTCCCGAGTTCACCTCACTGCGCGCCCTGCCCGCCCTCACCCCGCTGATCTCCCAGGGACTCGCGCTGCGGGCCTCCTTCGGGAACTCCGAGGAGACCCTGGAAGGGCTGGCGGCGGGACATCACGATCTGGCCATCACCACGGCCCGGCCGCGCGGTGGACTGCTGACGTCGACTCCCCTCTGCGACGAGGAACACGTACTGGTCGCCTCCCCGCGCTGGGCAGCGCGGCTGGGGCCCGATGTGCTGCGCGGGGGCCATGTCGTGCTGGAGCAGTTGCCCGTGGTGGAGGTCCATGAGTCCCTGCCGCTGGTCTCGCGCTACTGGGCCGCCGTCTTCGAATCACGGCCCGCGGCCGCCGGCACCGTGATCGCCCCCGATCTGCGGGCCGTCCTGGAGACCGCCGCCTCCGGTGCGGGGCTCGCCGTCCTGCCGCGCTATCTGTGCGAGGACGCGCTGGAGCGCGGGCGGCTGGTGGCGCTACTCGACCCCCAGGTGCCTCCGCTGCGCACCTATTTCCTCGTCGTACGCACCGGTACGCTCGCCCTGCCGCACATCGCGCGGGCCCACGAAGGGCTGCTGCGCGCGGCCGTCGACTGGTGACCGGACGGCCTCGGGTTTCAGACCGGGCCGTCCGGGCCATTTTCCAGTCATGACCGAACGCCCCGTGGTCAAGCGCACCGCACGCGCCATCCTGCTCGACGGCGACGATCTCGTCCTGATCAAGCGCACCAAGCCCGGTGTGGATCCCTACTGGCTCACTCCCGGCGGCGGGGTCGAGCCCGACGACGCCACCGTCATCGACGCGCTCCACCGCGAACTGGACGAGGAGCTGGGTGCCAAGGTCACCGATATCGTGCCCTGCTTCGTCGACACCGTCGAGCACATCGCGGACGGCGGAGTGACGGGAGTGAAGGTGCAGCACTTCTTCGTCTGCCGTCTGGAATCCATGGATCCGGCGCAGCGCCACGGCCCGGAGGTCGACGAGCCCTGCGGGGAGTACGAGATCGTACGGGTCCCCTTCAGCCGGATGGGGATCGCCGGGGTCCATCTCGTACCGCTGTCACTGCGGCACTATCTCGACGGCAATATCGAGGGTGTACGGGCGATGCACGCCCCCGACCTGGGCTGACCGCTCGCTGGGGGCAGTCCTTGCACGCCGGGCGGGCCGATGCCCCCCGCCCGCGGACGGGCCGCTGAGCCGTCCTGGGGCCGTGCCCGGCACGGCACTGCCCGGTCTCGCGGCGGCGGCCGGACCGCGGGCCGTACGCCGAGGCTAGTACCGCCGATTACTCCCGCTGTCAGACGCAGGACGACAGCTCGCCCGGCACCGTGTTTCACGTGAAACCACTCAAGCGTCCCCTACGGCGTGCCGTCCTTGTCGTCCATGTCTCCGCGTCCGCCGGCTGGCTCGGGCTCACGCTCGGTCTCCTCGCGCTGGCCACCGCCGCGATCACCACGGACTCCGGCACCATGACCGAGGCGGCGGCCCGTTCGATGAAGGTGTTCACCGACTGGCTGGTGCTGCCCCTCGCGGTGCTGACCCTGCTCAGCGGACTCACCCTGGCCCTCGGCACCGCATGGGGTCTGATGCGACACCGCTGGGTTGTCACCAAGTTCTGCATCACCCTGGTGACCCTCACGGCCTCGGTCTTCGCTCTGCGGCCGGGTGTCGATCACGCGGTCCAGACCGTGGCCTCCGGTGCCCCGTTGCCCAGTGCGACGGATCTGGTGATGGGCCCGATCGTCTCCTTCAGTGCCTATCTCTTCATGACCGTCATCTCCGTACTGAAGCCATGGGGGCCGACCCGTCGCGGTCGGCGACTGCGCGCGGAGGCCACTTCCCGGAAAGCACTGGACGAGCGATCACCGGGCCAGACAGTCTGATCCTTATGTCAACTCCTCTCCCGGGACTCCCCATTCGCCGTCTCACGATGGACGATCTTGTTGCCTGTGCCGATCTCGCCGAAGACCGCGGCTGGCCTCGCGAGGAGCACAAGTGGGGACTGTTGCTGGCTGCGGGGACCGTGCACGGAATCGACGACCCTTCCGGCAAGGGGCTGGTCGCCACCTGTGTGGTGACCTCCTACGGCGCCGAGCTCTCGGCGATCGGCATGATGGTCGTCGCGGACCGGTACGCGCGCCAGGGTATCGGCCGCCGGATGATGCGGCATGTGCTGAGCGAAACCGGAGACACCCCGCTCACGCTGTACGCCACCCCGCACGGACAGCCGCTGTACGAACAGCTGGGCTTCACCTCCGTGGGGCGCGCCGAGATGGTCAGCGGCCGCCTCCGGGACTCCGCCCTCACCGCCTCGGCCGACGCGGCCACCCGCCCGGCGACCGCCGAGGACCTTGCGGCGATCGTGCGCCTGGACACCGAGGTCTTCGGCCTGGACCGCACCCATATGATCGCTCGGCTGCCCGCCTTCGCCGACCAGCTGAGGGTGGCGGAGGAGGACGGCGTACTCACGGGGTACGCGGCGGCTTGGCCGAACATGGACACGCATGTCGTGGGCCCGCTGATCGCCGGGGACACCAGAACGGCAAAGGCTCTCATCGCCTCACTCGCCGCCGGAACGGACCGTGCCCTGCGAACGGACGTCGACGGGCACCATGAGGAGCTGCTGACCTGGGTGAAGGAACACGGCATGGAGACGATCGCCTTCAACGAGGTGATGATCCGTGCCGTCGACGATCTGCCCGGCGACCGGTCCCGGCGCTTCGCCCCGCTCTCGCTCGCCTGCGGCTGACCTCAGGGCACGGCCGGGAGCCGGTCGGAGCATCGGGCGCGGTGGGGCCGGGCACAGTCGGAGGTGCGCCGGCGCCGTCCGGGCCGAGCACGGCACGCTCGGGGGTCCGCCGCCGTTGCCCAGAGCCGAGCGAGGCAGCGTCAGGGGTCCGGCGCCGCCCGGGCCGAGCGGACACAAGATGGTTGCAGACGCGGAATATTGCGCTTGTCGTCTACCCTGGAGACAGCGCCCTGTCGTCGCGCACCAACGGATCGAGCACAGGGCAGCACGGAGGAGGAACAGCGATGACCGCCATGGATCCCGCACTCTCCGCGCTCTCCCAGAGCTGGTGCGCCCTCTCCCTGCTCCACGGGAAGATCGAGACCCATGTCGAGCGGGCCCTGGAGGGCAGGCACGGTCTCAGCGTGCGCGAGTACTCCCTCCTGGACGCCCTCAGCCGCCAGCACGACGGTCCCGGCGGCCACCTCCAGATGAAGCAGGTCGCCGACACGGTCGTGCTCAGCCAGAGCGCGACGACCCGCCTGGTCACCCGGCTTGAGGACAGAGGACTGCTGACCCGCTACCTGTGCGACACCGACCGCCGCGGGATCTACACCGATGTGACCGAAGCCGGACTGGCACTGCTCGCCGAGGCCCGGCCCACCAATGACGCCGCCCTGCGCGAGGCCTTCGACGAGGCCGCCAAGAACCCCACGCTCGCTCCGCTGGTCCGGACGGTCGAGGAGCTGCGGATCCCCGCGTAGCCTGCCGAGCCGGATTCAAGCTCCGCCTCTGACGGGGAATCTCTCGGCCCACCGGTGGTGAACGGCCGGTTTGCCGGGCCCGGGGCACGACGGCGAGATCGTCCGGCGGCTGCTCACCGACGCCGGACATGAGGCCACCGCTGTGATCGAGGCGGAGGCCGGGCGCCACCGGGCCGGATGCCGGGCGTCTGCCCGGCCCCGGCCGGTGCAGCCAGGATTCACCCCGTTTCCGTACACCGCCGGAGGGGGAGCCGCGACGTAAGCGCATCCGTCGGCCGGGCAGCGGAGGGTGTTTCACGTGAAACACGCTCAGGGCCGCAGCCCGCGCCAGCCGTCCTCGTCGACTCCGCCCGGCACTCCGGCGTCCGGCTCATAGGGCTCACGGGTGAAAACGAAGGACCCCACATCGAGATGGCGCACGGATCCGTCGTACCTGCGCACCACCCGGAGAGTCTCCCCCGCGTAGTAGCCGTTCCGGCCGGTCCAGGTCCCGTCCGGCTCGACGGTGAAGCGGGCCCCGCGGCCGGTGGCGCTCAGGGGCTGGAGTTCCAGCACCCGATCGGGGAGCAGCCGCAGCCCGAAGGACTGGGTGCCCCAGTACCAGGGTCCGGTCAGCGCCAGGAGATCCCGGTCGACCTCCGGCAGGGGCCGCCAGGGCTCGGGGATACGCGGCTCTGCCTCGGCCACGATCCGGACGAGTTCGGCGGTGACGACGCCTGCTGACGGGCCCGAGGTCGCGTTGGCGAGCACGACCGCGGCCACCGCGTCCTCCACGCTCACCCAGAGCCCCGCGACAAAGCCGGGCAGCGAGCCGGTGTGCCCCACAAGGGTGCGGCCGTCCTGCCCCAGGATCTGGGTCCCCAGTCCGTAGACGCTGCCGAGGGCGCCCGCCTCCGCGGGTACGGACGGTGTCCGCATCTCCCGTACGGAGGACGCGTCCAGCACCCGGTCGTCGCCCTTGGCGAGGAACACGGCGAACCGGCAGAGGTCGGCGACGGTCGACCACAGCTGTCCGGCCGGGGCCATCAGCCCGAGGTCCTCGCAGGGTTCCGGAAGCAGCACATCGGCCCAGGGATGCACCGCCCAGCCGTCGGCGTGGGGAGCCCTCGGCTGCACGCTCGTACGCTCCAGGCCCAGTGGTTCCAGGATCTCCCGCCGCAGTACGTCCGCCCAGGACGCGCCGCGTACCGCCTCGACCAGGGAACCGAGGAGCGTGTAGCCGGGGTTGGAGTAGTGGAACCGGCGGCCGACCGGATGCATCCGCGTCCGGTCCCCCAGCACGTCGGCCAGCTCCGGCCGCAGCGAAGCGGGCGTCCGCTCCCACCACGGCGCCGGTGACTCGGCGCTCAGACCGGCACTGTGGGCGAGCAGTTGAGCGATCGTCACCTCCCCGACGCCCGACCCGGGCAGATACTTCTCCAGGGGATCGTTCAGATCGAGCAGCCCCTCGTCCCGCAGCCTCATCACCAGAACGGCCGTGAAGGTCTTGGTGATGGAGCCGATGCGGTACTGCGTATCGGCGCCCGCCGACGCCCCTGCGCCACCGGACCGGGCCCCGGTCCACACCAGTCGGCCCTCGCGCGCCACCCCGGCGACGAGGGAAGGCGCCCGTCCGTCCGACTGAGCTACGGCGATGCGATGCAGAAGGGCCCGCTCGGTGGCGGGCAGAAGCTGTTCTGTCAGGGATGAGGTCATGAAGCAGGTCTATCGCCGACCGGGGGCCCGAGTCGACCGCACGGCCCGCCATGTCGAGCGCACAGCCCGCCCTTGCGCGAAGCGCGGAAGCCCGCACCGGCCATCACTGGGTGAGCAGTCACTCCGTGGTCTGGATGCCATGCCACCTGCCAAAGGAGTGACGCGCCCCCGCCATGAGTCCTGAGGAGCGCCGCGCGGTGATCGTGCGCGCCACCGTCCCTCTGGCCATCGCACACGACAGCGCCGTCACCATCCGGCTCGGCTACTGGGGTCCGGACGCCACTTCGCCTCCGTACGGGTCGACGACTCCCTCACCCTGGACTTCCCGACGGTTCCGCAGCCGCCCGGCACACATCTCGCGTTCGGTGTCGACCCGGACGCCTTCGACGCGGTGCTCGACCGGCTACGGGAAGCCTCGGTCCCGTATGGAAACGACCTTCGGAGCCCGACAACGGCCGTGTCGGCCATCCGCCGGCCCCGCGCGGCCTCTCTTCATCGACGACTGGGACAAACCTCTAAGAACTGATGTCACCGGCCTGATCCCGGAGCTCACGGCCGGGGGCGGCCGTGGCGGCGGGAACGGGCCCGGTGAGGGAGCCGATCACCCGGCCCAGCGTGGCCTGCTCCCCGTCCGGCAGCCACCGGCCGGCGTGAACCAGGCGCAGAGCCGTCGAGAGCCGCACCCGGTCGTCGTCCGTGCCGAGGTCTCCCAGATAGGCGGGCAGGATCAGGCCCAGGGCCTTGAGGTCGCCCCGGGCACAGAACGCGGCGAGCAGCCCGGCGAGGAGATCACCGCCGGCGCGGGGCGCGGTCGCGCCCGTCGAGCGCAGCCCCTCGGCGATCGCACAACGGATCCCGTCGCCGTACGGCCCGGGCGGCACGGTGTGAACACGCTCGGAGGCGCGGACGAAGTGCTCGCGCGCCGCGCCCGGTTCTCCGAGATCCAGGTGGCTCCTGGCCATGTTCAGGTGCAGAGAGGCGTAGAAGCCCTCGACGCGTTCGTCGGCCACGAGATCCGCCCGGCTGAGGCATTCGCGGTTCCAGTGGAGCGTCTCCTCGGGTGTGGGCTGATGCCGGGCCAGATAGTGGGCGGCCACGCAGGCTTCGTAGTCGTCGGCAGCGGCCTCCCAGGCCCGGCGGAAGAGATCACGCGCGTCGGCGTCCCTGCCGGCGGCCTCGGCCTCCATGCCCTGGGCGCACAGACGCACCACCGGGTTGTCGGGGTTCATGTGGTTGTCCTCCTTCTTCGTGGTCAGGGGTGTCACCTCGTGGCATCGGGGCACCACTCCAGGGCCGAAGTCCCGGCCCGTGGGGAGGAGCGGGCCGGCCCCGTTCGGGAGACGGCTCAGCCGTTCCCCGATGCCGGGTGGACAGGCGTCGGGCGGACCGTCACCGGGTGGACGGGCATGACCAGGGTGGTGAAACTGCCCTGATCCGCCGAGCGGACCACGACCGGCTGCGTCGGTGACGAGATCTCCAGCAGCACATCGGGGCCGACACCGGCGTCGAGTGCCGACAGCAGTACGTCCGGGGCGAAGGCGATGAGCAGCGGCGGTCCGGTGCAGATGGCACGCAACGCCGTATCCACCGGTCCACGGCCCGAGACGAGAACTCGTTGCCCGTCGGTGCGCAAGGTGACGGGTCCGCTTCCCCCGGCTCCTCCTTCCCTCACGGCAAGCGCCTGCTGAAGGGCGTCCCGGTCGGTGATCACCCGGTGCCGGGCGGCGGGCAGATCTTCGAGAATCTCCCGGTACGAGGGAAAGACGGCGTCGATGCCCGGCAGTGTCCGCACCTCGTCACCGCCGCGGATCCAGGCATCGCGCCCGTCCGTCCCGATGGTGACGTCCGGCAGGCGCAGCGCCCAGGACGCGATGTGCTTCATCTCGGCGGCATCGACCGGGACATGGCACGATCCACCCTCGATGGAGCCGGGACGCAGCACCCGCACCGCCAGGCGGTAGCGGTCGGTGGCCACCAGGCGGACTTCCTGGCCGTCGAGTTCGAGCAGGACACAGCCCAGTACGGGAAACTCCTCCCGCACGGAGACGACCGCCACCGCCGGAGCCACCTGCCGGACCGCGCTGGACAGCTCGGCCCCGCCGATACGGGCCTCGGCCCGTCCGGCCCCGGCGGGCAGTTCACGGAGGATCCGCTCGATGGCCGACTGCGCCGCGGACGCCCGGTCCCGGGTCCTGCGTGCATGCCTCTCCAGAACGATCCGGGCCTCCTCGGGGGAGCCGTCGAGCACCACCGAGGCGTCGGTCAGCGGCAGCCCCGCCTCCCTCAACCGGCGTACCAGAACGGCACGGACCTCCTGGTCCGGGCCGTAGTACCGGTAGCCGGTCCCGTCGTCCACCCGGGCGGGCCGCAGGATGCCGCAGTCGTCGTAGAAGCGCAGGGCGCTCGGGGCGAGCCCCACCCGCCGGGCGAAGGCGCCGATGCTCAGCGGCGCTTCGATGTCGTCCATGCACGCGATTGTCGGCGTTCAAGCGGCTTGAAGGTCAACGCACGGGTCATGCTCCACGCGCGGGAGGCAGGTCAACGCGCGAGGTACGGATCCTCACCAGCAGGCCGGGCCGACGTGGTGACCGGTCGGGCTGACCGGTCGGGCCCGTTCACGGCGCCGGGTTCGAGGAGGCCGGGGTTGGGGCCGGGAGCCGCCGCTCGGGCCGGGCCGGGTCGCCACACCGGCGCGCGGTCATTTCCCGGCGCGGACGCGGACGGCGTACAGGGCGGCCACGGCGCACGGAACCAGCAGGAGCCCGAAGGCGGCGCCGTAGCCTGCGGGGTCGCCGGAACCGAGGGCCAGGAAGGCGTTGAAGACGGCGGAGGCGGCACCCAGCACGGACACCTGGCCCAGGTTCTGGCTGGTCTGCATCGCGCTGCTGGCATATCCCTGACGGCCCGGTGGGCTGTGGGAGAGCGACAGCACCGTGAGAGAAGGGGCGAACAGCCCCATACCGACGGCGGCGACGACCATGGCCGACGCGGCGACAAACGCGGGCACCGGCGGAAACGTCCCGGCGATCGCGATCGTGACCGCCCCCGCCAGCACCAGGGCGCCGGTCACGACCAGACGGTGGCGGGACCAGTGCTCCAGCAGATGGCCCTGTACCCAGGAGGAAGCCGCCCAGGCCACGGCGGCACCCGTGAAGGCCAGCCCGATCCCCACCGGGGGTACATCCCGCTCGGTGACCAGCAGCAGGGGTACGTATGCCTCCAGTGTGAAGAACACTCCGGACCCCAGACCGCACAGCAGCACCGTGGCGGGCAGGCCGCGCACCGCACGCCAGGTGCCCGGCGGCAGCAGCCGGGGCGCGAACACCACCAGCAGGGAGAGCCCTCCGGCCGTGAACAACAGATGGCGGGGGTCCCAGCCCGAAACGCCGTACTGCCCGAGGGCCGCGCCCAGGCTCACCGCCGTCGCGACCAGAAGCGCGGGGCGCGAGGCCGTTTCCCCGGACGGCGCGGGCGTGGCGGACCAGGACCTGCTCCGCAGCAGAGCCACGACCACCAGCGCCGGCAGCAGGGTCAGCGCGGCCAGGCCGTAGAACACCGCGCGCCAGGTCCACCACTCGGCCACCAGCCCCGCCAGGGGCGGTCCGACCAGTGACGGAACGATCCAGCAGGTGCTCATCAGCGCCAGGGCACGGGGACGCACATGGCCGGGGTAGGTCTGGCCGATGGCGGTGTTGATCGCCACCGCGACCATCCCGGCCGCCAGCCCGTCCAGGAAGCGCCCGGCCGCCAGCTGCCAGACCGAGGTACTGGCCCCCGAGACCAGCAGGGTCACCACCGCCAGCACCATGCCCGCCGCCAGCGGACGGTGTGCGCCGGCCCGGTCCGCCCAGTGACCTCCCAGTACTCCGCCGAGCAGACTCGCGGCCACGAAGCAGCCCGCGACGAGCGGGTAGAGCGACACCCCGTCGAGCGCCCGCGCGGCGGTCGGAAGGGTTGGCACCACGGCGAGCGCGGCAAGCCCGGTCAGGAACATCACCACGGCAAAAATGGAGGTGGCGGCCGCGTACTTCCGCGAGAACAGTCCCTCGGTGGGCCCGCGCCGCCCCGGCGTACGATCAGCCGCCGTCCCCGCTTCGGTGCCGGCCCCGGCCGGCTCTCCGGACGGCGCGGTCGAACCACTCGGAGAGCGCGTCGGGTCATCGGTCACAAGCACCCAAGTTATGTGGGCCATACATTCGACTGCTACTCGTTTTTGCCCGCCCCCGCCGGGACCGATCCGGCGTCCGGAGACGGTGCACACGGGGGTCGAACCCGTCGCCGGGAGGCCCGGACAGGAGTCGGGAGACCCGGCGGGAACGGCGACGGCGCGGGACGTGGGAGATCAGCCGTCGGCGGCCCCCCGGCGTCCGGGGCCGGTCAGCCCGTGATCAGCGGATCGTAGGGCTCGTTCTCCGGTGTGAAGACGAGGATGAAGTCCTTGCCCGCGCCGGTGGCGACCTCGCGCAGGCGGACCAGGGCATCGGCCTCGGCCGGAAGGTCGAGACCGAGAGCGGCCGCCGCGCGGTCCCGCCGGGCCACCAGGTCGGACATGTCCTCCAGGTACTCGGCAGCGAGCTCGCGGCTCTCCTCCGCGGTGAACGCCTGACAGTCGCGCCACCACGGGACCACCAGCAGGAGCCGCAGAAGCTCGGGCAGGCCGATGGCGACCAGGGCCGCGCCGCCTTCGGAGTCCGCGTACAGGACGGGGCGTTCCTCACCGCCGTCGCCACAGAAGAAGTACGTGCCTCCGGCTCCGTCGCCCGCGAAGCCTTCCAGCGCCGCGCCCGAGGCGAGGTGGACGTCCTCGCCGTGGTCGCCGCGTTCCAGTTCGAAGTCCCCCGGCCAGGCGAGATAGCGGGCGGCGTCGTGGTGCTCGCGAACGGCGGCGATGAGGGATGGCATGGGCCGCACCCTAACGACCGGGATCGGCAGGACAGGCGGTTACCCGATCAGGCACCGGCGGAGCGGCTGTTCCGGCAGCTGGGCTTCGATCCCGCCCAGGACGATCTCCAGGCCCCCCGACCAGAAAGAGTGAGTGCACTGAACAGCAAGCCTCAGGGCCGCTGCACACGTGTTACTGACGTGCAGTCAGCTAGAAGACTGCGCCAGGAAATCTGAGACCCAATCGCCCCGGGGTCAGGTCTGCGCCATGTCCACGAAGCGGGAGTAGTGGCCCTGGAACGCCACCGTGATCGTCGCCGTCGGGCCGTTACGGTGCTTGGCGACGATCAGGTCGGCCTCGCCCGCGCGTGGGGACTCCTTCTCGTACGCGTCCTCCCGGTGCAGGAGGATCACCATGTCCGCGTCCTGCTCGATGGAGCCCGATTCACGCAGGTCGGAGACCATGGGCTTCTTGTCGGTACGCTGCTCGGGGCCACGGTTCAGCTGGGAGAGCGCGATCACCGGGACCTCCAGCTCCTTCGCCAGCAGCTTGAGGTTCCGGGACATGTCCGAGACCTCCTGCTGGCGGCTCTCGGCGCGCTTGGAGCCGCCGGACTGCATCAGCTGGAGATAGTCGATGACGACGAGCTTCAGATTGTTGCGCTGCTTCAGGCGCCGGCACTTCGCCCGGATCTCCATCATCGAGAGGTTCGGGGAGTCGTCGATGTAGAGCGGGGCCTGGGAGACGTCGGGCATCCGGCGGGCCAGCCGGGTCCAGTCGTCGTCCGTCATCGTGCCGGAGCGCATATGGTGCAGCGCCACCCGGGCCTCCGCGGACAGCAGGCGCATCGCGATCTCGTTGCGCCCCATTTCGAGGGAGAAGATCACGCTCGGCAGATTGTTCTTGATCGAGCACGCGCGGGCGAAGTCCAGCGCCAGGGTGGACTTGCCCATCGCGGGACGGGCGGCGATGACGATCATCTGGCCGGGATGCAGGCCGTTCGTCAGCGAGTCGAAGTCCGTGAAACCGGTGGGGACGCCCGTCATCTCACCGCTGCGGGAGCCGATCGCCTCGATCTCGTCGAGCGCGCCCTCCATGATCTCACCGAGGGGCAGATAGTCCTCGCTGGTGCGCTGCTCGGTGACGGCGTAGATCTCGGCCTGGGCGGAGTTCACGATCTCGTCGACATCGCCGTCGGCCGCGTATCCCATCTGTGTGATCTTGGTGCCGGCTTCCACCAGTCGCCGGAGCACGGCCCGCTCGTGGACGATCTCCGCGTAGTACGAGGCGTTGGCCGCGGTCGGCACCGACTGGACCAGGGTGTGGAGATACGGCGCGCCGCCGACACGGGTGATCTCGCCGCGCTTGACCAGCTCCGCCGCGACGGTGATGGGGTCGGCGGGCTCCCCCTTGGCGTAGAGGTCGAGGATCGCGGTGTACACGGTCTCGTGCGCGGGCCGGTAGAAGTCATGGCCCTTGATGATCTCCACGACGTCGGCGATCGCGTCCTTGGAGAGCAGCATGCCGCCGAGGACCGACTGCTCCGCGTCCAGGTCCTGGGGCGGGACCCGCTCGAACCCTGGGGAGCTGCCGTCCCAACCGCCGGTGTCCCTGCCGCGCTCGTGCTGGTCCTCACGGCCGCCGCGGGTGTCGTTACGGCGCGGTCGGGAGACGGGCAGACGGTCGCCGGGACCGCTGTCGGCCGCCCACGGGTCGTCCAAGGGCTCGGAAATGCTCACCCGGGCCACCTCCTCCCGTCCGCGCAGCGGACCTCGCCGTGCCCCCTCTTTCTACGGCACAGCACTGACAAATCGACTGGCCCGGCTCCGCTTCCGGCGCGTCGGGCGACGGTCCACGGTAGGCCGCTCTCCACCGTCAGCCAATCTGGTTATCCACAGGCCATGTGGATGAGCGATCAGATGCTGTGGAGAACCCCTCGGAACCTGTGTACGGACCGGGGGACAGCACTGTGGACAAAGTCGCGATCTGCGCGCCTCACCCCCTTTGACCTGGCCCTTTTCCATCCACTGGCTGTGGGGGAGAAAAAGTTTCCCAACCGGACCAAGATCAGAACAAACGGCCCACCCCGAAGCCTTCAACCTGGACGCTCGTAAGGATCCAATGACACTTGCATCTATTACCTGTGGAAGATTACATTGAGGCGATGACCCAGGCCCCCGTGACGCCGAAGGCACTGCGGCGACGCCATGACCGGGAGATCGTCGCCCTCGCCGTCCCCGCCTTCGGCGCCCTCGTCGCCGAGCCTCTTTTTGTGATCGTCGACAGCGCGATCGTCGGCCATCTCGGCACCCCGCAACTCGCCGGGCTCGGCGTCGCGGCGGCCCTTCTGTTGACCGCCGTGAGTGTCTTCGTGTTCCTCGCCTACGCCACCACGGCCGCCGTGGCACGCCGCGTCGGCGCGGGCGATCTCTCCGGAGCCATCCGCCAGGGCATGGACGGTATCTGGCTGGCCCTGATCCTCGGCACGGCGGTCGTCGCCGTCACTCTCCCGGGCGCACCCTGGGTCGTCGATGTCTTCGGGGCCTCCGACACGGCCACCCCGTACGCCGTCACCTACCTCCGGATCTCCAGCCTCGGCATACCCGCGATGCTCATCGTGTTCGCCGCCACCGGTGTCCTGCGCGGCCTCCAGGACACCCGCACCCCGTTGTATGTCGCCCTCGGCGGTTTCACCGCCAACGCCGTCCTGAATGCGGGCCTCGTCTACGGCGCCGGATTCGGCATCGCCGGATCCGCCTGGGGCACCGTCATCGCGCAGTTCGGCATGGCCGCCGCCTATCTCGTCGTGGTGATCCGGGGAGCCCGTCGCCACAAGGCATCACTGCGGCCCGATGCCGCCGGGATACGGGCCAGCGCCCAGGCCGGCGTTCCCCTCCTGATCCGCACACTGTCAATCCGGGCCATACTGCTGATCGCGACCGCCGTCGCCGCGCGCCTCGGGGACGCCGAGATCGCCGCGCATCAGATCGTTCTCTCCCTCTGGAATCTGATGGCCTTCGCGCTCGACGCCATAGCCATCGCGGGCCAGGCAATCATCGGCCGCTATCTGGGGGCCGGGGACGCCGAGGGGGCACGGCAGGCCTGCCGGCGCATGGTGCAGTGGGGTATCGCCTCGGGAGTCGCCCTCGGCCTGCTGCTGGTGATCTCCCGCCCGCTCTTCGTTCCCCTGTTCAGCAGTGACCCGACAGTGCATGACACCCTGCTTCCCGCGCTGCTGGTGGTCGCGCTGACCCAGCCCGTCGCCGGAGTGGTCTTTGTGCTCGACGGAGTCCTCATGGGGGCGGGGGACGGCCCCTATCTCGCCAGGGCGATGCTGGTGACCCTGGCGGTCTTCGCCCCCGTCGCCCTGCTTGTCCCCACTCTCGGCGGCGGTCTGACCGCCCTGTGGTGGGCCATGGCCCTGATGATGACCATCCGCTTGGCGACGCTATGGCTGCGGACCGGCTCCGGCCGCTGGATCGTCACCGGGGCGACACGCTGACCGGGGAGCCGCCATTCGTATGCCGATGTTTCACGTGAAACATCGGCATACAGGATGTCACCCGGACACCACAGAAGGGCCGCACCCATCAGGATGCAGCCCTTCTGCAATTCAGTCGTACCCAGCTCAGCCGTGCGCAGCACTCAGGCCGCGACGACCTCGACGCCGAGCTTCGCGGCAACCTCGGGGTGCAGCCGCACGGACACCTGGTGCGAGCCCAGGGTCTTGATCGGCGAACCGAGCTCGACACGACGCTTGTCGACGTCCGGGCCACCCGCGGTCTTGATCGCCGAGGCGATGTCGGCCGGGGTGACGGAGCCGAAGAGACGGCCGGCGTCGCCGGAGCGTACAGCCAGACGCACCTTCACGGCCTCAAGCTTGGCCTTGACCTCATTGGCCTGCTCGATGGTCGCGATCTCGTGGATCTTGCGGGCGCGGCGGATCTGCGCCACGTCCTTCTCGCCGCCCTTGGTCCAGCGGATCGCAAAACCGCGCGGGACCAGGTAGTTGCGGGCGTAACCGTCCTTGACGTCGACGACATCGCCGGCGGCACCGAGGCCAGTGACCTCCTGGGTGAGGATGATCTTCATGATTCGGTCACCCTTCCCTTAGCGCGCGGTGGACGTGTAGGGCAGCAGCGCCATCTCACGGCTGTTCTTGACGGCCGTGGCGACGTCACGCTGGTGCTGCGTGCAGTTGCCGGTCACGCGGCGGGCACGGATCTTGCCGCGGTCGGAAATGAACTTCCGCAGCATGTTCGTGTCCTTGTAGTCCACGTAAACGGTCTTGTCCTTGCAGAATGCGCAGACCTTCTTCTTCGGCTTGCGCACAGGCGGCTTCGCCATGTGATTCTCCTGTGTGATCAAGAAGTGGGGGTACGAACGCCCCGGGGAGACCCCTGTGAAGGCTCCCTAGAAGGGGGGCTCGTCCGAGTAGCCGCCGCCGGAACCGCCGGAGTTTCCACCCCAGCCGCCTCCGCCGCTGCCCTGCTGCTGACCGCCGGAAGGCGCGCTGGTGGCCCACGGGTCGTCGGCGGGTGCACCGCCGCCGCCCTGCTGCTGGCCACCGCTGGGACCGCCGCCCCAGCCGCCTCCGCCGCCCTGCTGCTGGCCACCGCCGTAGCCGCCCTGGCCACCGCGGCCGGTGGTCTTGGTGACCTTGGCCGTGGCGTTCTTGAGGCTGGGGCCGACTTCCTCGACATCCAGCTCGTAGACCGTGCGCTTGACGCCCTCGCGGTCCTCGTAGGACCGCTGCTTCAGACGCCCCTGCACGACGACACGCATGCCGCGCTGGAGGGACTCGGCGACATTCTCCGCCGCCTGACGCCAGACCGAGCAGGTCAGGAAGAGGCTCTCGCCGTCCTTCCACTCATTGGTCTGACGGTCGAAGGTGCGGGGAGTGGACGCGACGCGGAACTTCGCGACCGCCGCACCGGACGGGGTGAAGCGCAGCTCGGGGTCGTCGACGAGATTGCCGACGACCGTGATGACGGTCTCGCCTGCCATGGGTGAACCTCTCGGCGGGGATTGCTTCTGGCTGCTTTATTGCTACTCGGACCCGATGACTCTGAGCTGGACGCTCAGTGGGTCTCGGGACGGAGGACCTTGGTCCGGAGGACCGACTCGTTCAGGTTCATCTGCCGGTCGAGCTCCTTGACGACCGCAGGCTCGGCCTGCAGGTCGATGACCGAGTAGATGCCCTCGGGCTTCTTCTTGATCTCGTAAGCGAGACGACGACGGCCCCAGGTGTCGACCTTCTCCACCTTTCCGTTGCCCTCACGGACGACGGAGAGGAAGTTCTCGATCAGCGGGGAGACAGCGCGCTCCTCGAGATCGGGGTCGAGGATGACCATCACCTCGTAGTGACGCATGTGGAACCCACCTCCTTTGGACTCAGCGGCCACGGTCGTTCCGTGGCAGGAGGGTCGTGATGCGTTGCTGCAACTGTGTCCGAGTAAATCAGGCCCCACTGACAATCGCGGGGGATCGGCTTCTGGCCTGGGCAGACACCGGTGCAGACCGTACAGAGTACCCGCAGACGTGCGTCCGGTTGAAATCCGGCGGCGGACGGGCACAATCTGTACACATCGGGTGCGCGCGGCACTACTATGCGCCGCGCTCCGGCTACGCCAGGAGGTGCCGCATGGCACAGGCAGCGCGACGTCAGGTATCCCTCTTCGCCACCGACGGCAAGCCCCACCCTCTCCAGGACACGCTGGTAGCGGTGACCCTGGTGCTCGGTGTCCTCTCCTTCGCGTCGGCGTTGTTCCACAACCTGCATCTGCTCAGCTCGTGGTCGGGGCTCGTGGGAATCCTCACGGGGGCCTACGGACAATTCATCTCCGCGACGACCCGTGAGCGGTTTCTGCTGATCCTGGGGCTCGGCCTGTCCTCCGCGGGATTCTTCCTCGGCATGGCCTACGGAGGTCTCTTCGGCGGGCTCATCGGCTGACCCGGATTCGAACGCGGCCAGTCAAGGCGGTTCGAAGGCGACCATTCGGGGCGCTCCCCCAGCGCAGTAGGCTTCGGCGCGAGAGCCGGAGCCCCTGACCATGGGGACACACCTGCCGAGGAGCGCCCCGCATGAGCCTGACCCTGAGGACCATCAGCCGAGAGCAGCATCTGGCGTACATCCGGTCCCTGCCGTCGGCAAGTCACTGCCAGGTCCCGGCATGGGCTGATGTGAAGACCGAATGGCGCTCGGAGAATCTGGGCTGGTTCGACAAGCACGGCGAACTCGTCGGCGTGGGCCTGGTGCTGTACCGCCAGCTGCCCAAGATCAAGCGGTATCTCGCGTATCTGCCCGAGGGCCCGGTCATCAACTGGTACGCGCCGAACCTGGACGACTGGCTCCAGCCGATGCTGAACCACCTCAAGCAGCAGGGCGCCTTCTCCGTGAAGATGGGCCCGCCGGTTGTCATCCGCCGCTGGGACGCGCCCGCCATCAAGGCCGGCATCCAGGACCCGGACGTCAAGAGGCTGCGGGACGTCGAGGCCACGCACATCGAACCGCGCGCCTTCGAAGTGGCGGACCGGCTGCGGAAGATGGGGTGGCAGCAGGGCGAGGACGGCGGGGCCGGCTTCGGCGACGTCCAGCCGCGGTACGTGTACCAGGTGCCGCTGGCGAACCGCTCGCTCGACGATGTCCTCAAGGGCTTCAACCAGCTGTGGCGCCGCAACATCAAGAAGGCCGAGAAAGCGGGCGTCGAGGTCGTCCAGGGCGGCTTCCAGGATCTCCAGGAATGGCAGCGGCTCTACGAGATCACCGCCGTGCGCGACCATTTCCGGCCACGCCCGCTCTCGTACTTCGAGCGGATGTGGCAGGTGCTGAACGCCGAGGACAGCAACCGGATGAGGCTGTATTTCGCCCGGCACAACGGGGTGAACCTCTCCGCGGCGACGATGCTCGTCGTCGGCGGGCACGTCTGGTACTCCTACGGCGCCTCCGACAACATCGGACGCGAGGTCCGGCCCTCGAACGCGATGCAGTGGCGGATGCTCCGCGATGCGTACGCCATGGGCGCGACCGTCTACGACCTGCGGGGAATCAGTGACTCCCTCGACGAGACCGACCATCTCTTCGGCCTCATCCAGTTCAAGGTCGGGACGGGCGGCGAGGCCGTCGAGTACGTCGGCGAATGGGACTTCCCGCTCAACAAACTGCTGCACAAGGCGCTCGACATCTATATGTCGCGCCGCTGACGCGAGCCGTGCCGCCGATGGCCGACGCGCCGCTGACGCTGCCGACGCCCACGCCGTAACCTCGTAGATCTCGTTCATACCTCTGATACACCGCAGCCACCAGAAAGGTTCCGGGCCGGCCATGGCGCTCTCCCTGTACGTCGACACCACTCGCTGGCGGGCGCACCAGAAGTCCGTGATCGACCAGTTCCCCGGCCTGGTGCCGGTCTGCAAGGGAAACGGCTACGGCTTCGGTCATGAGCGGCTCGCGGAGGAGGCGTCCCGCTTCGGCTCCGACACGCTGGCCGTCGGCACCACGTACGAAGCGGCCCGGATCAAGGACTGGTTCAGCGGCGATCTGCTCGTCCTCACCCCCTTCCGCCGGGGGGAGGAGCCCGTCCCGCTGCCCGACCGGGTCATCCGTTCGGTCTCCTCGGTCGACGGCGTGCACGCCCTGGTGGGCGCCCGTGTCGTCATCGAGTGCATGAGCTCCATGAAGCGCCACGGGGTGTCCGAGCAGGACCTGGGCCAGCTCGCCTCGGCCATAGAGGATGTACGGCTGGAGGGCTTCGCCCTTCATCTGCCCCTCGACCGTACCGACGGCTCCGACGCGGTCGAGGAGGTCATCGGCTGGATGGACCGGCTGCGGGCCGCCCGGCTGCCGCTGCACACCATGTTCGTCAGCCATCTGCCCGCCCGGGACCTGGCCCGGCTGCGCCAGCAGTTCCCGCAGACCCGCTTCCGCGCCCGGATCGGCACCCGGCTGTGGCTCGGCGACCACGACTCGACCGAGTACCGCGGCTCGGTCCTCGATGTCACCCGGGTCTCCAAGGGCGACCGCTTCGGCTACCGCCAGCAGAAGGCCGCGTCCGACGGCTGGCTGGTCGTCGTCGCCGGCGGGACGTCCCACGGCGTCGGGCTGGAGGCCCCGAAGGCACTTCACGGAGTGATGCCCCGCGCCAAGGGCGTCGCCCGCGCCGGGCTGGCGACGGTCAACCGCAACCTCTCGCCGTTCGTCTGGGCGGGCAAGCAGCGCTGGTTCGCCGAACCCCCGCACATGCAGGTCTCCATCCTGTTCGTGCCCTCGGACGCGCAGGAGCCCAAGGTCGGCGACGAACTGGTGGCGCATCTCCGTCACACCACGACCCAGTTCGACCGGCTGGTGGACCGCTAGTGACCTGAGTCAGCGATTCGGTGGCGGTAGGAAGCCCCGCACCGGGCGGGGCGCCGGGGGCCGGGGCACTCGGACCGCCCGGCACCGGGCGGGGCATCCGTGGCCGGGCAGGGTCCGGCCCGGCGGAGGGCCGCCGCCCGGCTCAGGGCGCCCGGCCCCAGTCCACCCTCGGCCCCTCCGTCCCGGGCGCCGCATACCGCTGCGGGCGGGCGTACGGACCCACGGCGAAGACGTCCTCGGCCCGGTCGAGCACCCCGCCCGAGGGGTCGTCCGAGCCGTCCTGCCGTACGCCGTCCCGCTCGGGCATCAGGATGTCGCGTACCACCACCGCGCACAGATACAGCGTCCCCAGCAGATGCACCGCGATCGCCACCTGGTAGCCCTCGGGCGGCAGCCCCTGGTGCTTGGGACTCATGGTGTACGCGAGATACATCCAGATCCCGAGGAAGTAGACGACCTCGCACGCCTGCCAGATCAGGAAGTCGCGCCACCGCGGCCGGGCCAGCGCGGCCAGCGGAACGAGCCACAGTACGTACTGCGGTGAGTAGACCTTGTTGGTGAGGATGAACGCGGCGACCACCAGGAAGGCGAGCTGGGCGAAGCGGGGCCTGCGGGGCGCCCCCAGCGCCAGCGCCGCGATCCCCGCGCAGGCCAGAAGCATCAGCAGGGTGGCATAGGTGTTCACCCGGCCGACGTCGATCTGCTCGCCGGTGCGCTGGGTGATGATCAGCCAGAAGGAACCGAAGTCGATCTGCCGCTCCTGGCTGAAGGTGTAGAACTTCTTCCACCCCTCGGGCGCCATCACCATCACCGGGAGATTCACCACGAGCCAGGCTCCCGCGGCCGCCAGCGCCGCGGTGGCGAACTCCCGCCACTTCCCCGCCCGCCAGCACAGCAGGAGGAGCGGGCCGAGCAGCAGGACGGGGTAGAGCTTGGCGGCCGTCGCCAGTCCGATGAGGACACCGAAGGCCCCCGCCCGGCCGCGGGACCACATCAGCATCGCGGCGGCGGTGAGCGCCACGGCCAGCAGGTCCCAGTTGATCGTGGCCGTCAGGACGAAGGCGGGTGCCAGCGCCACCAGCAGCGCGTCCCAGGGGCGGCGGCGGTGGGTGCGCGCGACACAGACGGCGATGATCACGGCGCAGATCATCAGCATGCCCGCGTTGATCATCCAGTAGACCTGCTCCTGGTTCTGGAGGGAGCCGTCGGCCACGTTCAGCCATGAGGCGACCTGCATGAACAGGCCCGTCAGCACCGGGTACTCCAGATACTCCATGTCACCGGACAGCCGGTCGAAGTAGGGAATCCGGCCTTCCGAGAAGCCCCGCCCCAGAAAGAGATGCGGGATGTCGGAGTAGCAGGCGTGGGTGTACTGCGAGGTGGCGCCCCGGAACCAGGCCCAGTTGTAACAGGGCATCTTCTGCACCATGCCCAGCGCAAACATGCCGATCGCCACCAGTGCGACAACGCGTACCGGCGTGAGATAGCCGCCGCCCGTCCGCAGGGCCCAGCGTCCGGCCGGACCACCGATCAGCTCGCTGCCGGACGCAGCGACGGAGTCCCGCCGGGTGGGCCGTACATCAGGCCGGTCGTCCTGGTACACGCTCATCTCTTCTGCGCTGGGCATGGTGCTCATCCTGCCGTACCGGACGGGGTGCGCCGCGGGGGCCGACGCATCCGCGTACCCCGCTGTGCTTTGTGCACAGGCTGTACGCGCCGGATGCGCCGGCCCCCGTGTGGGTCGAGTCCTGGGCGGGGGCGTCAGCCCCCTGACCCACCGAAGAGGCCTCCGCGGCTGGGGCTTCCCCCGTTGTTGCCGCCCGGACTGCCGTTGCTGCCGCTCGGGCCCCCGTTGCTGCCGCCCGGACTGCCGTTGCTGCCGCCCGGACTGCCGTTGCTGCCGCCCGGACTGCCGTTGCTGCCGCTCGGGCCCCCGTTGCTGCCGCCCGGACTGCCGTTGCTGCCGTTGCCGCCGTCGGTGCCGCAGTTCCAGTCGATCCAGGGATCGCAGGACTCGCTCGCGTCGGGCGATTTGGTGCTCGGGGGAGGTGTGGACGTCTTCTTTGGGGGATCCTCCGGCGCCTCCGGCGTGGGCTTCTCCTGCGGGGGCGGGGGCGGGCTGGAGGCGCCACCGCCCCAGACGGCCTCACCGATCGGCTCCGGCTTCGGGAACCTCTTCACCGGCATGCCCTTGAGCGCCTCCGACATGTACGTCTGCCAGATCTCGGACGGGAACGACGAGCCGTGGATCTTCGGCTGGTTACCCGTTCCGAACATCTCCAGGAAGGTGCGGTTGGTGTTCTTCTCGTTGTCGTCGAGGCGGTACATGTCGATCGCGGTCGAGAGCTGCGGTGTGTAGCCCACGAACCAGGCCGACTTGTTTCCGTCGGTCGTACCGGTCTTGCCGGCGACGTCCCGGCCGCGGATCTGCGCGTTGTTGCCGGTGCCGTCGGGGTGCTCGACGACGTCCTTCAGCACGTCGGTCACATTGTTCGCCACGGCCGGCGTGAAGACCGCCACGGGGTCGGGCTGGTGCTCGTAGACCTTGCGGCCCTCCTTGTCGACCCGCCGGACCGAGTACGGATCGTTCTGCTGGCCCTCGGCCGCGAAGGTCCCGTACGAGCCGGCCATCCGGATGGCGCTGGGGGTGGAGATACCGATCGAGAACGACGGAACGTTCGACTTGTCGAGCGACTCCTTCAGCAGCCCCGCCTCGATGGCCGTGTTCCGCACCTCGGGGATGCCGATGTCCATGCCCAACTGCACGAAGGGGGAGTTCGCCGAGCGGATCATGGCCTCGCGCAGATTCATGTTGTCGTACGACCGGTCGTCGTCGTTGACCTGCAGCCACTCCTGGTCGTTCTCGTCCCGCCACACCGAGCCGTCATAGTTCTTGATCTTGAGCTTGTTCTTGCCGTTGTAGATGCTCTTGTCGGGGTCGACCTTGGTGCGCTCGTCGTCCCCCTGCTGCTCGCTGCCCTTGGGGTCGCGCACCCCGTGGGTCATCGCGGCGGCGAGCACGAAGGGCTTGAAGGTCGATCCGACCTGGGCACCCGTGTTGTTCGCGTTGTTGGTGAAGTGCTTGGTGGCGTCCGTACCGCCGTAGACGGCGACGATCTTCCCCGTCGCCGGCTCGACCGAGGCACCGCCGAACTGGACATGGGTGTCCGTCTTCGGGCGCTTCTCGGGGTCGATGTGCTTGTCGTAGATCTTCTTGATCGAGGCTTCGAGCTTCTCGACCTTCTTCTTGTTGAAGGTCGTGTGGATCTCGTAGCCGCCGAGCGCCAGATCGTCCGACGTGACCCGCCCGGTGCTGAGGATGCTGGACTTCGCGAGGTCCACCAGATAGCCGATCTGACCGCCGAGCTTGGCGCCCTTGACGACCGGCTTGGTCTTGGGGAGCTCGGTGAACCGGGCCCGCTCCGCCTCGTCGAGGTGCCCGTCCTTGACCATCTCGTTGAGCACCCAGGTCCAGCGTTTGGTCACCCGCTCCACATTGGCCTCCGGCGTCGCCGCCGGGTCGATGGCGACCGAGCCCGCCGGGTCGTAGTACGTCGCGCCCTTGAGCAGCGTGGTGAGGAAGGCGCACTGGCTGACGTCGAGGTCCTTGGCGTCCTTGCCGAAGTACGTACGGGCCGCGGCCTGGATCCCGTACGCGCCGCGCCCGTAGTACGACGTGTTCAGATAGCCGGCCATGATCTCCGACTTGTCGACATTGGTGCCGACCTTTATGGAGATGAACAGCTCTTTGAGCTTGCGGCTCGGGGTCTGCGACTGGTCACCGAGCACCGCGTTCTTCACATACTGCTGGGTGATCGTGGAGCCGCCCTGGGTCTGCCCGCCCTTGGCCATGTTCAGCAGGGCCCGGCTGATTCCCATGGGGTCGATGCCGGAGTCGGTCTCGAAGCTCTTGTTCTCGGCCGACTTGACGGCGTTCTGCATGTCCTGCGGGATCTTCTCGATCCCGATGTTCTGCCGGTTGATCTCACCACCGGTGGCGGCCATCTGGGTGCCGTCGTCCCAGTAGTAGACGTTGTTCTGCGCCTTGGCCGTCTTGTTGGGGTCGGGGATCCCCACCATCGCGTACGCGATCGTCGCGGCCCCCATCAGACTGCCGAGGAAGGCGAGTGACAGCCCGGTGACGAGCTTCCACGACGGCACCCAGCGGCGCCAGCCGTCCTTGTTGCGGCGCGGGTAGTCGATCAGCCGCTTCTTACCGGGCCGCCGCCCGCCATGGCCCGGGTCCTGAGAGGCTGCGCCGCCTCCTCTGCGGCCACCGCCCCGGCCACCCCGGCCGGAGCCCGTATCACCGTCCATACGGCGGCGGCCACCGCCGTGCTGGGCGGCGCGGCGGGCCTCCGCCCGCCCGCCGTGGGGGCGCTCCTCGCCGTGGGACACGGAGGCGGAGGCTGTACTGGTGCCCCGGGACGGGGCTGCGCGTCGGCCGGATGGCTGCTGGGCGGCGCGCCTGGCAGCCGCACGCCCGCCACCTTGCGGCTGCGGCGGTTTGCGACGGTGCTCGCTCATCGAACGATTACTCCTCGGGCAGGCGAGTCGCCTGGAAGCGGCAGTGGAGTTCCGGTCCCCCCGAAATGGATACGGACCAGCCGCGCAAAGGGCTCATCCGCTGTGCATCCACGGCGATGACGTCCGCGGGCGCCACATGGTTCCCGGTGGTCTGCATCCGCACAGACTACGCACGACCAAACCCCTCCCGAACCTGAAGTTCACCCCAAATCAGGCAAGTTGAGTGTGACGAATTGACGATGTGACGCCGTTCACCTTGACCCCCCTTGTCGCAGGGAGCATGCCGTCATATCGTGCTGATGTATCGGTTCGATACATCAGCACGAGATAAGTACCGAGGACGGCGAAGGAGGCGAGGGTGAGCAGACGCTCCGGGATCCTCGAGTTCGCCGTGCTCGGTCTGCTCCGTGAGGCCCCGATGCACGGGTACGAGCTGCGTAAACGGCTCAATACCTCGCTGGGAATCTTCCGGGCTTTTAGTTACGGGACCCTCTACCCCTGCCTCAAGACGCTGGTCGCCAACGGCTGGTTGATCGAGGAACCGGGCAGTGCTCCCGAGGACGCCCTCGCCGCTTCACTCGCGGGGCGCCGCGCCAAGATCGTCTACCGGTTGACGGCGGAAGGAAAAGAACACTTCGAGGAGCTGCTCTCGCATACCGGGCCCGACAGCTGGGAGGACGAGCACTTCGCGGCTCGCTTCGCCTTCTTCGGGCAGACGGAGCGCGAGGTGCGGATGCGGGTGCTGGAAGGCCGCCGGAGCCGGCTGGAGGAGCGTCTGGAGAAGATGCGCGCCTCCCTGGCCCGTACCCGTGAGCGACTCGACGACTACACCCTTGAGCTTCAGCGGCACGGCATGGAGTCCGTGGAGCGCGAAGTGCGCTGGCTGAACGAGCTCATCGAGAGCGAGCGGGCGGGGCGGGATCAGCGAAGCTCCTCCCCCGACGGCGCGGCTCAGCAGCACCACACATCTGGGTCGACGGGCGGCCTGCCCCGGCACCGGGGTGCCGAGTCTCCGGGGGCAAGCTCCCCCGGGCCCTCCACCCCGCCGGATCCGTCCGACGACACCGTCAACTGAGACCCCGCGGTTCGCAGGGTCTCATCCGGAACAACGAGAACAACAGGGAGCAACCGGAATGGGTTCGGTTCGCGTAGCCATCGTCGGCGTGGGCAACTGCGCCGCCTCGCTGGTGCAGGGCGTCGAGTACTACAAGGACGCCGACCCGGCCGGCAAGGTGCCGGGTCTGATGCACGTCCAGTTCGGCGACTACCACGTCCGTGACGTCGAGTTCGTGGCTGCCTTCGACGTGGACGCCAAGAAGGTCGGCCTCGACCTCTCGGACGCCATCGGCGCCAGCGAGAACAACACCATCAAGATCTGCGACGTGCCCAGCACCGGTGTCACGGTGCAGCGCGGCCACACCCTCGACGGTCTCGGCAAGTACTACCGCGAAACGATCGAGGAGTCGCCCGAGGCTCCGGCGGACATCGTCCAGGTCCTCAAGGACAAGCAGGTCGACGTTCTGGTCTGCTACCTGCCCGTGGGCTCCGAGGACGCCGCGAAGTACTACGCGCAGTGCGCCATCGACGCCAAGGTCGCCTTCGTCAACGCTCTCCCGGTCTTCATCGCCGGGACCAAGGAGTGGGCGGACAAGTTCACCGAGGCGGGCGTCCCGATCGTTGGTGACGACATCAAGTCGCAGGTCGGCGCCACCATCACGCACCGTGTGATGGCGAAGCTCTTCGAGGACCGGGGCGTCATCCTGGACCGCACGATGCAGCTGAACGTCGGCGGCAACATGGACTTCAAGAACATGCTGGAGCGTGACCGTCTGGAGTCCAAGAAGATCTCCAAGACGCAGGCCGTCACCTCCCAGATCCCCGACCGGGAGCTGGGCGAGAAGAACGTCCACATCGGCCCCTCCGACTACGTGGCCTGGCTGGACGACCGCAAGTGGGCGTATGTCCGTCTTGAGGGCCGTGCTTTCGGTGACGTCCCGCTGAACCTGGAGTACAAGCTGGAGGTCTGGGACTCCCCGAACTCCGCGGGTGTCATCATCGACGCCGTGCGCGCCGCGAAGATCGCCAAGGACCGGGGCATCGGAGGACCGATCCTCTCCGCTTCCTCGTACTTCATGAAGTCCCCGCCCGTGCAGTACTTCGACGACGAGGCCCGCGAGAGCGTCGAGAAGTTCATCAGCGGCGAGATCGAGCGCTGAGTCTTCGGAGGCTGCCACGCCATTGAGGACAGCTCCTCCGGGACGGCCG
The DNA here is from genome assembly GCF_042873655.1 of Streptomyces sp. NPDC004609. Classification (NCBI taxonomy): domain Bacteria; kingdom Bacillati; phylum Actinomycetota; class Actinomycetes; order Kitasatosporales; family Streptomycetaceae; genus Streptomyces; species Streptomyces sp. NPDC004609. The sequence goes on from NZ_JBIALS010000005.1 coordinate 132,021, forward strand.
GCCGGTCGTCCCAGCCGAGCCGAACGACCGCGGAGGGTCCCCGGGTAATCCACCCGGGGACCCTCCGCGTCTGCGGAGCCCGGGTGTGTGACGCTTGATCACATGTCTGCCGTACGTGATCTGCGCGTACTCCTGCGCCTGACCAACTTCCGCCGGCTGCTCGCGGTGCGGCTGCTCTCCCAGTCCGCCGACGGCGTCTATCAGGTCGCACTCGCCACCTATGTGGTGTTCTCGCCGGAGAAGCAGACCTCACCGGCGGCCATCGCCTCCGCCATGGCCGTGCTGCTCCTGCCGTACTCTCTGATCGGCCCCTTCGCCGGTGTGCTCCTGGACCGATGGCAGCGACGGCAGGTCTTTCTGTACGGGAATCTGCTGCGGGCCGTCCTGGCGTGCGGTACCGCGATCCTCATCCTGGCCTCCGTGCCCGACTGGCTCTTCTATGCCTCCGCCCTCTCCGTGACGGCGGTCAACCGCTTTGTCCTCGCCGGGCTCTCGGCCGCGCTGCCCCGGGTGGTCGACGAGGACCGGCTCGTCGTGGCCAACGCCCTCTCGCCGACGGCCGGCACCCTGGCCGCGACCGCGGGTGGCGGACTCGCCTTTGCCGTCCGGCTGGTGGCCGACGACTCCGATGCAGCGGTCGTCCTCCTCGGCGCCGGCCTGTATCTTTGCTCGGCCCTCGCCTCCCTGCGGATGAGCCGTGAACTGCTCGGCCCTGAGCAGGGACAGGAGCAGCCGCGGCTGGCCGCGGTGATCGCCTCCACGGCCCGCGGTCTGGTCGGAGGGCTCCGTCATCTGTCCGAGCGCCCGTCAGCCACCCGGGTGCTGATCGCGATGACGCTGATGCGCTTCTGCTACGGAGCACTGCTGGTGATGGTCCTGATGCTGTGCCGCTATGCCTGGTACGAGAACGAGCAGGACGGCCTGGCGCTGCTCGGCGTGGCCGTGGCCGTTTCGGGGGCGGGCTTCTTCGTCGCGGCCGTGATGACTCCCTGGGCCATCGAGCGCCTCGGCCGGTACGGCTGGATGATCGCCTGCGCGGGAACAGCGGCCATCCTCGAACCGGCTCTGGGGCTGCCGTTCGAGCCGGCGCCGATACTGGTCGCCGCCTTTGTCCTTGGGCTCGTGACCCAGGGCACGAAGATCACCACCGACACCGTGGTGCAGACAACTGTTGACGACGCCTACCGTGGCAGGGTCTTCTCTCTCTATGACGTCCTGTTCAACGTCTCGTTCGTGGGAGCCGCGGCTGTCGCCGCCCTGATACTGCCCCCTGACGGACGGTCGGTCGAGCTTGTCGTTCTCGTCGCTCTGATCTACGCGGCGATCACCGCGGGCATAAGCAGGTGGAGCCGTGTCAGTCGCTCCGGTTAGCATGCGCGCGCATACAGCATTCACTTACTACGGGGGACCCTCGCATGACCTTTCCGCCGCCACAGGGCCAGAATCCGCCGCCGCAGGGCGGGAATCCCTATGGGAACCAGGGCCCGTACGGCCAGCAGCCGCCCACACACCCCGTACCCCAGTCCGGCTATCCGCAGCAGCCTCAGCCGAGGTTCGGAGGGTACCCGCAGCAGCCCCACCCCCCTCAGCAGCAGTGGGGCGCGCCCCCTCCTCCGGGGCCCCGCAAGTCGCCCCTCAAGAAGATCCTTCTGATCGGCACCCTTGCCATCGGGCTGATCGTGGTCGGAATCGTGGCCGTCGCGGCGAGCAAGGACGAGCCCGACCGCGCGAAGATCGGGGACTGCATGCTCAATGAGGGAACACAGAGCAAGCCCGAGCTCAAGATTGTGGACTGCAACCGCACCACAGCCGAGTACAAGGTCGTTGATGTCATCAAGGACACCTCGGATGCCGCGGCCTGCGAGTCCAAGTCCGACCTCGGCTACTGGGAGCAGCACGGGAGCGGCGGCTCCAGCAGGGACTTTGTGCTCTGCCTGGACCAGATCACGTAGTAATGCCGTAGCCGGCCAGAGCGGAGGGGCGATGTTTCACGTGAAACATCGCCCCTCCGTCCTGCGTACCGGGTTGGCCGGGTGCCATGTTTCACGTGAAACATGGCACCGTTTCCCGCTCAGCCCTGGGCCGCCCACCACTCCTTGAGCGCCGAGACCGCTGCGTCATGGCCCATGGGGCCGTTCTCCAGCCGCAGCTCCAGCAGGAACGCATACGCCTTGCCGATCACCGGACCGGGACCCACACCGAGGATCTCCTGGATCTGGTTCCCATTCAGGTCGGGCCTGATGGCCTCAAGCTCCTCCTGCTCCTTCAGCTGGGCGATCCGATCCTCAAGACCGTCATAGGTACGGGAGAGGGCGGCCGCCTTGCGCTTGTTGCGGGTGGTGCAGTCGGAGCGCGTCAGTTTGTGGAGCCGCGTCAGCAGGGGTCCGGCGTCACGCACATAGCGCCGCACAGCCGAGTCGGTCCACTCGCCTTCACCGTAGCCATGGAACCGCAGATGCAGCTCCACCAGGCGTGAGACGTCCTTGACCAGGTCATTGGAGTACTTGAGAGCGGCCATCCGCTTCTTGGTCATCTTCGCGCCCACCACCTCGTGGTGGTGGAAGGAGACTCTGCCGTCCTTCTCAAAACGACGCGTCCGCGGCTTGCCGATGTCATGGAGCAGCGCGGCCAGCCGGAGAACGAGGTCGGGACCCTCGTCCTCCAGATCGATAGCCTGCTCCAGAACGGTCAGCGAGTGCTCGTACACGTCCTTGTGCCGGTGGTGCTCATCGCTCTCCAGTCGCAGCGCGGGCAGCTCCGGCAGCACATGATCGGCCAGGCCCGAGCCCACGAGGAGGGCGAGCCCCTGGCGGGGATGCGCCGAGAGGATCAGCTTGTTCAGCTCCTCGCGCACTCGCTCGGCGGAGACGATGTCGATCCGCGCGGCCATCTCCTCCATGGCCTCGACCACCTCGGGTGCCACCTCGAAGTCCAGCTGGGCCGCAAAACGAGCGGCCCGCAGCATGCGGAGCGGGTCGTCGGAGAAGGACGCCTCGGGCGTGCCGGGCGTCCGCAGTACACGGGCGGCGAGGTCCTCCAGCCCGTGGTGCGGATCGATGAACTCCTTCTCCGGCAGCGCGACGGCCATCGCGTTCACCGTGAAGTCGCGGCGGACGAGATCCTCCCCGATCGAGTCGCCGTAGGACACCTCGGGCTTGCGGGAGGTCCTGTCGTACGCCTCGGAGCGGTAGGTCGTGACCTCGATCTGATAGCCGCTCTTCTGTGCTCCGACCGTGCCGAAGGCGATCCCCACGTCCCACACCGAGTCCGCCCAGGGCCGGATGATCTTCAGTACATCCTCGGGGCGGGCGTCCGTCGTGAAGTCCAGATCATTGCCGAGCCGGCCGAGCAGCGCGTCCCGGACCGAACCGCCGACCAGGGCGAGGCTGAACCCGGAGTCCTGGAAACGGCGGGCAAGATCGTCGGCGACGGGTGCTACGCGCAGTAGTTCCGTCACCGCGCGGCGTTGCACCTGACTCAGTTCGGTGGGGTTGTCATCATTGGCGTTCGGCACAACAGAAAAGGGTACGTGCCCCGGCGGCCCCGAGGTCCCCTCTTTTACGGCCGCCTCTCCCGGGCGCTCCCGCGGGCGGACCCGCAGCTGCCCGGGCGTACCCAGGTCGTGCCACCCGCGGGTGAGGTGTGCCCGAAAGGCCCTTGCGATCTTGTGGGGCGGTCCGCGGCACTTCGGCACAGCGCATCTCGTTACCATGCGTGGACGCAATGAGCGACAACGACCAACGGCATCAGACGACGAGGGACGGACGGACGCGTGGCCGAGGCGGCAGACTTCCAGAGGATGAATCCCTCTCCTGCCCGCCGGTGGCTGCGCCGCGCAGTCACCGTGATGCTCTGTGCTCCCCTTGTCGGAGGGCTGCTCGGGGGGCCCGTCGCACCGGCCGCACACGCCTCCGACACCGCCTCGGGTTCGCGCATGGTGGATGTGTCTCTCAACACACTGACACCGAGTGCTCCAGGTAAGGACGACACGCTCACCATCTCGGGCACGGTCCTCAATGAGGGCAAGCAGACCATCACCGGTGCCGAGGTGGATCTGCGGCTGGGTGCGAAGCTGACCGGAAGATCCGCCATCGACCGCGCCGCCCAGCGGACGGGATTCGACCGGAACGTCGACGGCGGTGCCGTCGGCGACAAGCACACGGTGAAGCTGCCGGAGCTGGTGTCCGGTGTCAGTCGGGAATTCTCGCTGTCGGTGCCGGTCGAGGAGCTCGATCTCGGTGATGAAGGCGTCTACCAGCTCGGCGTCAGCCTGTCGGGACAAACACCCGACGAGCCCTTCGAGCAGGTGCTGGGTATCGAGCGGACCTTCCTGCCCTGGCAGCCCGAGGCGCCGGAGAAGAAGACCCATCTCACCTATCTCTGGCCGCTGATCTCCTCGACCCATCTCACCTCCGAGACGGGGTCGGACGCCCAGCAGACTCCGGTCTTCGAGGACGAGTCCCTCGCCAGGGAGATCGCCCCGGACGGCCGGCTCGGACAACTCGTCGCCCTGGGAAGCGAGTTGCCCGTCACCTGGGTCATCGATCCCGATCTCCTCGCCACCGTCGACGCCATGACGAGGAACTACGAGGTCAAGAACGGAAGCGACACCGTCCCGGGCAGAAACCAGGCCGTCGCCAAGCAGTGGCTGAGTTCGGTGCAGCGTGCGGTCCAGGGCGACAAGGTGATCGCGCTGCCGTTCGCCGACCCCGACCTGGCCTCCCTGGCACACCGCGGAAAGAACGTCTCCGGGTCGCTGAGCCACCTCCAGCAGGCCACGGAGGTCGCGGAGCGGACCGTGGAGACGATCATCCACCAGAAGCCGTCCGTGGATTTCGCCTGGCCCGTGGAAGGGGCGATCGATTCCTCCATCGTGGATGTCGCGACCTCGGCCGGTGCGCACAATGTCATCGCGCGCAGCGACAGCCTGCGTGACGACCTCTCGTACACGCCCACCGCGGCGCGCCCGATCGGCGGTGGGACGACAGCCGTGGTCGCCGACGCCCGGCTGTCCAAGGCGTTCGAGGGCGACATGCTGAACAGCAGCGCCTCGACCCTGGCGGTCCAGCGGTTCCTCGCCCAGACCCTCGCGGTGAGCCTGCAGGATCCGGACCATCAGCGGAGCATCGTCGTCGGACCCCAGCGGACGCCGACCGTTTCGCAGGCGCAGTCCATGGCCCGGGCGCTGGAGGCCCTCGACCAGCGCTGGACACAGCCGCTCGACCTGGTCGCGGCGTCGGAGGCCAAACCCGACGCCAATGCCGTGACCAAGGTGCCCCCGTCCTCGCGCTATCCCGGCCATCTGCGCGAGCAGGAGCTCCCGGCCCAGGCGTTCCAGGACATCCGGGCCACCCAGATCGCGCTCAACGACTTCAAGGTCATCCTGACGGCGATGGACCGGGTCGAGACGCCCTTCAGCCGGGCCATCGACCGGGAGATGTCCACCTCCTGGCGAGGCCAGACCGAGGCGGCCCGGCAGTACCGCGTCGAGGTCCGCACCAACCTCCAGGGCCTCTCCGAGGAAGTACAGCTGATCGAGAAGTCGCAGATCACCCTGTCGGGGCGGAGCGCGACCATCCCCGTCACCGTGCAGAACAGGCTGGTGCAGGGGGTCGACCACCTCGTACTGCGGCTCAGCTCGGACAACGCGGCCCGCCTCAGCCTCGACGGGGACAAAGGCGTCGACGAGCGGCCGATCAAGGTCAAGGGCGGTCACAGCCAGTCCGTGAAGTTCAACGCCCAGTCGAACGTCAACGGTCAGGTACAGATGACGGCCCAGCTGTACACCGAGGACGGCAAGCCGTACGGCGCGAAGATGCAGTTCACGGTCAAAGTCTCCGAGTTCACTCCCACCGTGATGCTGGTCATCGCGGGCGGTGTCCTGCTGCTCGTTCTCGCCGGGGTGCGGATGTACACCCAGCGCAAGCGGGCCTCCGCCCACGACGGGGCGGCTGAACAGGAGGGGACGGCCGAGCAGGACCAGGCCGCGGAAGATCCCGACGGCGACTCCGGGGAGGCCGCCGGAGAACCGGCCCCCGCGGGCGCCGGAGATGCCTCGTCCCCGGCGGCCGAGGAGGGCTCGCCGGGGGAACCGGAAGGGCCCGCAGGTGACATCGACGGCCCGGATCCCGGGCAGCCGAGTGACCCGGCACCGGACACCCGTCCGGAAAGCGGCAACCCTTCGGGCACGGGTGAGAAAGTGGACCGTTGAGCGATGTCGTGGCCGGCCGGCCGGGGACGATGAGGTGGGGTAGCAATGAACGCGCCGTACGACGGTGACCGCGGTCAGGGCGCTGGCGTGGATCCGGCGGGCCAGGTACCGCAGCAGCCTGCCGCCGACCCCGCACAGGATCCGTATCTCCAGCACGCCTACGACCAGGACCCCTATCGGGCGCAGGATCTGTCCGCCCAGGACCCGGTGACCGAGGCCCTCTACGACCGCGCCGCCCACCCCCCGCCGCCTCCGGGCACCTACCAGGAGCCCGAGCCGCTGTACCAGCAGCCGCCGTCTCCCCCGTACGCGCCCGACCCCCGGATCTGGGCGCAGACCCCTCCCCCCGAGCCCTCGGGCCCGTCCCGTCATCTGCCCTACGGCGACGACGCCAGGACCACCCAGTACACGGGCGTCGACGATCTCGTGACACGGGCGGGGGAGCAGGATCCGGAGCCCGACGCCTTCGCCCATCTCTTCCGTGACCAGCAGGGCACCGCCAAGACGGTCCCGGCGCCCGCGCAGGAACCGCTTCCGCCCCCGCCGGCCCCCAAGAGCTCGGGCGGGCGGGTGTCGAGCCTGGCGAAGTCCAGCGCCGTGATGGCGGCGGGCACGATCGTCTCCCGCCTCACCGGCTTCCTGCGGAACCTCGTGATGGCCGCGGCCATCGGCGTAGGCGTCCTCAGCGACACCTACCAGGTCGCCAATGTCCTGCCGACGATGATCTACGTCCTGGTCGGCGGCGGCGCCCTGAACGCGGTCTTCATCCCCCAACTCGTCCGGGCCATGAAAAACGACAAGGACGGCGGCGAGGCATACGCCAACCGCCTGCTGACCCTCGTGATCGTCCTGCTCGCGGGTGTCACCACGGTGTGTGTGCTGGCGGCGCCACTGCTCATCCGCATGATGTCGCCGACCATCGCCTCCGACCCGCAGAAGATGGATGTGGCCGTCGCGTTCGCCCGCTTCTGCCTGCCCACCCTGTTCTTCATGGGCGTGCACGTGGTGCTCGGCCAGATTCTGAACGCACGCGGGCGATTCGGCGCGATGATGTGGACCCCCGTCCTGAACAACATCGTGATCATCGCGACCTTCGGTGCCTTCATCTGGGCGTTCGGCAGCTTCACCGAGTCCGGCGTCAGCACCGCGACCATCACCCCCGAAGGCGTCCGGCTCCTCGGCATCGGCACCCTGCTCGGGCTCACCGTCCAAGCGCTCGCGATGCTCCCGTACCTGCGGGAGGCGGGCTTCAGGATGAAGCTGCGCTTCGACTGGAGGGGCCACGGACTGGGCAAGGCCGCGGGGCTCGCCAAATGGACGTTCTTCTTCGTCCTCGCCAATCAGCTCGGCATGATCGTCGTCACCCAGCTCGCCACGGCGGCGGGCGCGGCGGCCGAGAAGGACGGCTTCACCGGCACCGGCATCACGGCGTACAACTTCGCGCTGCTGCTGTGGCAACTGCCGCAGGCCATCATCACCGTCTCCGTGATGACGGCCGTACTCCCGAGAATCTCCCGTTCCGCCCATGACGGGGACCCCGCTGCCGTGCGCGACGACATCTCGTACGGGCTGCGCACCTCCGCCGTGGCGATCGTGCCCTCGGCCTTCGCGTTTCTCGCCCTGGGTGTGCCGATGGCCGGCCTGCTGTACGCCGGGTCGGGCCCCGAGGGTGCCCGCAACATCGGATTCACTCTAATGGCCTTCGGCCTGGGACTGATTCCGTACTCCGTTCAGTACGTCGTCCTTCGGGGCTTCTACGCGTACGAGGACACCCGCACCCCCTTCTACAACACGGTGATCGTCGCCCTCGTCAACGCGACGGCCGCCGCGGTCAGCTTTGTGGTGCTGCCCGCCCGCTGGGCGGTCGTCGGGATGGCCGCGTCCTACGGTCTCGCCTACATGATCGGCGTGGGTGTGGCCTGGCGCAGGCTGAAGAAGCGGCTCGGCGGCGATCTGGACGGCTCGCACATCATGCGTACCTACGCCCGTCTGTGCATGGCCTCCCTGCCCGCGGCGGTGATCGGTGGCCTGGCCGCCTTCGGTATCACCAAGGCCCTCGGCGGCGGTGCCGCCGGTTCGCTCGCAGCGCTCCTCGGCGGCGGGATCGTGCTGCTGGGCGTCTTCTTCCTCGCCGCGAAGCGGATGCGCATCGAGGAGCTGAACTCCATGGTCGGCATGGTCCGCGGCCGCCTCGGCCGCTAGACCCCTGACCAAACGCGATCGCCGAGAGGCCCGCGCCCGGAGAAAGCGCAGGTGCCGGACGCCCCGACCCGGCAAGATCCGGAAGACGGGCCCAGGGGTCGCGCCACCGCCAGGGGCTGAGATCCTGGGACGGCACGATCCCGCACAACCATCGCTGACTGCCGTGTGTCGTGCATAGCGGCGGACTGTGGGCACAATTGGCATGGCTGTTGGTTATGCGCAACGGAATGGGGAGGCAGGAACGACGGTGGCGGAACGTAGCACGGCTGCCGTCGACGTGGCCGACAACAGCGGAGACGACCCGCTGACCGCGCAGGCGGACAAGGCCACGACCGACGGGGCGGCTGAATCCCAGGACACGGCGGAGAAGACCTCGCCGGACACGAACAGCGAGCCGAAGGGCGACGAGCCCGCCACCGCCGCACCCGAACTGCACAGCGGCCACAAGCTCGCCAGACGCTACCGCCTCGAAGAGTGCATCACCCGTCTGGACGGTTTCAGCAGCTGGCGGGCTGTCGACGAGAAGCTGCGCCGGGCCGTCGGGGTGCATCTACTCCCGGCCGACCACCCCCGGGCCCGTTCGGTGCTCGCGGCGGCACGCTCCGCGGCGCTGCTCGGGGACCCCCGCTTTGTCATGGTCCTGGACGCCGTCGAGGAGAACGACCTCGTCTATGTCGTCCACGAGTGGCTCCCGGACGCCACCGAGCTGACCGCACTGCTCGCCGTGGCCCCTATGGAGCCCCACGATGCCTACCAGCTCGTGGACCAGCTCTCCCAGGCCATGACCGCCGCCCACCGTGAGGGGCTCGCGCATCTGAAGCTCACCCCGAGCGCCGTGCTGCGGACCTCCAGCGGGCAGTACCGCATCCGCGGGCTCGCAGTGAACGCCGCACTGCGCGGAATCACCGCCGACCGGCCGCAGCGCACCGACACCGAGGCGATCGGTGCCCTGCTGTACGCCGCCCTCACCCAGCGCTGGCCGTACGAGAACGACGCGTACGGGCTCTCCGGGCTGCCGAAGGGCGTCGGGCTGCTCCCTCCCGACCAGGTGCGGGCAGGGGTCCACCGGGGTCTCTCCGAACTGGCCATGCGCGCGCTGGTCAACGACGGCGCCACTGCCTCCCGGCAGGAGCCCCCCTGCACCACCCCGGACGAGCTGGCCAAGGCCGTCGGGGCAATGGCCCGCATCCGCCGTCCCGAACCCACTTTCACCAGCCCGCCGGAGTACCAGCGGACCACCTACCAGCAGGGGACCTACGGCCGCCCCGCCACCCGGCCCGGACCGGCGGTCGGCCGCACGATGGCCGTCCCCCTGGCGCCTCTCGAAAGCCGCACGGGCAAGGTCCTCAAGTGGGGGGTTGCGGCTCTGCTGATCGCCGCACTGGGCCTCGGCAGCTGGCAGATCGCCGACGAGCTGCTGTCCCGGGACAAGGACTCGACACCGACGCAGACCACCCCCAAGGAGGGTGACGACGACGAGAAGGTGAAGGCACCCGACAAGCCGCTGTCGATCGAGCACGCTACGGAGTTCGCCCCCAGCGGGTCCGGGATACAGGAGGACGAGGTGCCGAATGCCGTCGACGGCACATCGCATACTTCCTGGATCACCCCGCAGTACCGGGGCTACCCGAACTTCGGCAATCTGGACAATCGCAAGCAGGGCAGCGGGATCATCGTGGATCTCGGCAAGGTGCGCGATGTCTCCGGCGTCGAGATCGACATGCACCGCAGCGGTCAGAAGACCGAGGTACTCGCCGCCGCCGAGGACGCCTCCGAACCGACCTCGCTCTCGGACTTCTCCCAGCGCCTCACCGGCCTGAAGACCGTGGGGAAGACCTTGAACGCGACCTTCGAGGAACCCACCCGGACCAGGTACGTACTGATCCGGATCACCGAGCTGCCGCCGGAAGGATCGTCCTCGAAAACCTACCGGGGCGGCATCTCGGAGATTCAGATCCTCGGCCGCTGAGAAGGTGACGGTGGGGCACTCCCCACCGGCCTTCAGCACACCCTGGGCGGCGATGCCTCCGTCGCCGCCCAGCCGTTCACGGGATTCTTCATCCCTATGCCCCCGTCGGCATGAATCGTGATAGACAGACCGAGCCGCAGCCGAATCGACCGGACGACAGGATTCGCTCGGAAGCCCCGCACTGTGCCGCCGACAGGACAGATCCGGCGGCAGACAAGCAGGGCACGGGCGGGGTGGGACAGAACAGAGGGTGGAGGCCGTGACGACGGGGGCGTCCAACACACCCAGTGACGCGGAACTTCTGGCCCGCCATGTGGCGGGGGAACCCGATGCCTTCGGCGAGCTCGTACGCCGGCACCGTGACCGGCTCTGGGCCGTCGCCCTGCGCACTCTGGGGGACCGCGAGGAGGCCGCTGACGCGGTCCAGGATGCGCTGGTCTCCGCCTTCCGAGCCGCCCACACCTTCCGTGGCCAGTCCGCCGTCACCACCTGGCTCCACCGCATCACGGTGAACGCGTGCCTCGATCGCGCCCGCAAGGCCGCATCGCGCAAGACCTCCCCCGTGGACAACACCGAGCGGCTGGAGCAGCTCCTCGAACCCCATGAGTCCGCCGACGCCCCGGCCGAGCGCCGGGATCTGCACCGGGAGCTGCTGGCAGCACTGGCCAAACTCCCCGTCGATCAGCGGGCGGCTCTGGTCCTGGTGGATATGCAGGGCTACTCGGTCGCCGAGGCCGCCAGTGTGCTCGATGTGCCGACCGGGACGGTCAAGAGCCGTTGCGCCCGGGGGAGAGCCCGGCTGCTGCCCCTGCTCACTCATCTGCGTGGTGACGCCGGGGATGACAGCGGACTTGGCACACGAAGGAACCGGACGCCGGGGACATCCGTCCCACCGGGGTCGAGGCAAGAGGACGCAGGGCCGCATGATCCTGCTGCTGTGAAGGGCGGAGGTGGACGCACGTGACACCCACGGCCGACATGACTCAGCACCCGGACGTCTCGGAGATCTCCGCTCTCACGGAAGGGCTTCTCTCCCCCGACCAGAGCGCCGAAGTGGCGCAGCATCTGGACGACTGTGAGCTGTGCGCCGATGTCCGTGCATCCCTCGAAGAGATCCGTGGGCTGCTCGGCACGCTCCCCGGTGTCCCGGAGATGCCCGAGGATGTCGTGGGCCGTATCGATGCCGCCTTGGCCGCCGAGGCTCTTCCGGGCTCCACCGCGTCCGACCGAAGCACTCATGTTTCACGTGAAACAACGCCCACCGCTCAGCAGGGCGAGACCAAGCCCGGCGACCGGCCCGCTGGACATTCCCGTGGTACGACGGGCCCCGGTCGCAGCCGCCAGGGGCGACGGCGCCGCACCACTGTGCTGGGGGCGATCATCGGTGTGGCGGCGGTCGGAATGAGTGTGCTGGTTCTCCAGTCCCAGTCCGGCGAAGACGACCGGACGTCCCAGGATGTCGCCACCGCATCCTCGGCGGGCAACGACGGCGACTTCTCCGCGTCCACCCTCAGGAGCAGGGTCAAGGCTCTGGTCTCCACCACTCCGCCCCAAGCGGAGATCAAGAGCGACAGAGGAAGGACGCCCCGGGAGAGGTCACCTTCCTTCGCGCCTGCGACCCCGAAAACAGCCAGGCTTTCGGTACCGCCCTGTGTGCAACTGGGTACGGACCGCACCGACGCACCGATCGCGGTGGAGCAGGGCGTGTACCAGAACATCGACGCCTATCTCCTCGTTCTCCCCGACCCTGCGGATCTCCAGCGCGTCCATGCCTTTGTCATCGATGCTGCCTGCGTGAGCGAGGCGCCCACGTCCGCAGGGAAGGTTCTGCTGGCCGACACCTTCCCGCTCGGCTGACGAATCCGGCTGCGCTGCGCGGCGGGCTCGGGAATGCGCGCCCCTTAGTATCCGTTGGGTGGGGTGAGAGTCATTGACCTGGCCCGGCAGTCAGCAGGCAGTCTGCAGAGACGAGGAAGAAACCCGTGAGCGACGTCCGTAACGTGATCATCATCGGCTCCGGGCCGGCCGGCTACACGGCGGCGCTGTACACGGCGCGTGCCGCCCTGAAGCCGCTGGTGTTCGAGGGTGCTGTGACCGCCGGTGGCGCGCTGATGAACACCACCGATGTGGAGAACTTCCCCGGCTTCCGGGACGGGATCATGGGCCCGGATCTGATGGACAACATGAGGGCGCAGGCGGAGCGCTTCGGTGCGGAACTGGTTCCGGACGATGTGGTGGCCGTCGATCTGAGCGGCGACATCAAGACCGTCACGGACACGGCGGGTACGGTGCACCGGGCCAAGACGGTGATCGTGACCACCGGCTCCCAGCACCGCAAGCTGGGCCTGCCGAACGAGGACGCCCTGTCCGGGCGCGGAGTCTCCTGGTGCGCGACCTGTGACGGCTTCTTCTTCAAGGACCAGGACATCGCCGTGGTCGGTGGCGGCGACACGGCTATGGAGGAGGCGACCTTCCTCTCCCGGTTCGCACGCTCGGTGACGATCGTCCACCGCCGTGACACCCTGCGTGCCTCCAAGGCCATGCAGGATCGTGCTTTCGCCGATCCGAAGATCTCCTTCGCCTGGGACAGCGAGGTCGCCGAGATCCACGGTGAGCAGAAGCTCTCCGGTCTGACCCTGCGCAACACCAAGACCGGTGAGACCTCTCATCTCGCGGTCACGGGTCTGTTCATCGCCGTGGGCCACGACCCCCGGACCGAGCTGTTCAAGGGCCAGCTCGACCTGGACGACGAGGGCTACCTCCAGGTGGCCGCCCCCTCCACCCGTACCAACCTCACCGGGGTCTTCGCCGCTGGGGATGTCGTCGACCACACCTACCGCCAGGCCATTACGGCCGCCGGAACCGGCTGCTCGGCCGCCCTCGACGCCGAACGTCACCTCGCCGCCCTCCAGGACGGCGAGAACGCGGCCCAGCCGGCGGAGCCGGCGCCCGCGGTCTGAATCCCGCACCGTCTCCCCGTCACCCCTGAAGAGTAAGGAGGCCGCCGTGGCCGGCGCGCTGAAGAATGTTACCGACGACACCTTCGAAGAGGATGTCCTCAAGAGCGACAAGCCCGTGCTGGTGGACTTCTGGGCCGCCTGGTGCGGCCCGTGCCGTCAGATCGCGCCGTCCCTGGAAGCCATTGCGGCCGAGCACGGTGACAAGATCGAGGTCGTCAAGCTCAACATCGACGAGAACCCCGCCACCGCTGCCAAGTACGGCGTCATGTCGATCCCCACGCTGAACGTCTACCAGAACGGCGAGGTCGCCAAGACGATCGTCGGAGCCAAGCCCAAGGCCGCCATCGTGCGCGACCTGGAGAGCTTCATCAGCGAGTAGCGGCACTGTTTCACGTGAAACATGGATGTGGGCTCATCCCCTGGGGATGAGCCCACATCCATGTCGAGAGGCATCAGAGCGGACGCAGGGCCGGTTCCTTCTGCACTGCCCCCAGGAGCCGGTCCAGCGCCAGCTCCACATCTTCCTTCCAGGAGAGCGTTGTCCGCAGTTCCAGTCGCAGCCGTGGATAGGTCGGGTGCGGGCGCACGGTCTTGAAGCCCACCGCCGTCAGATGCTCGGCAGGCAGCACACAGGCGGGCGCTTTCCAACGGCCGTCGCCGAATGCCTCAATGGCCCGGAAGCCCCGGCGCAGCACATCTTTCGCCACGGTCTGCACCATGACTCTGCCGAGTCCCTGCCCCTGATAGCCCGGATTGATCCAGGCGGTCATCAGCTGTACGGCATCCGCCGAGACTGGGCTCGTCGGGAAGGCCAGCGAGCGCGGCACATACGCCGGAGGCGCGTAGAGGACGAAGCCGGCCGGTACATCGTCGACATAGACGATCCGCCCGCATGAACCCCACTCCAGCAGTACCGCGGAGATCCATGCCTCCTTCTCCAGCTCCGGCCTTCCCGCTCTTACCGCCGCTTCCCCGCTGACCGGATCAAGTTCCCAGAAGACGCACGCACGGCAGCGCTTGGGAAGGTCCGAAAGGTTGTCCAGCGTGAGGGGTGCAAGCCGACGCCCCATGAAGGCTGTTCCTCGCTTCCTTTCCCGGCCGCACTACGAGCGGCTGCCAGGACGCTCCGTTCATGGAGCAGGCTGCTGATGAAGCCGCCCAGTGCCCCCAGGCCCAATCCCGCCGTCACCAGCTGACTGCGGCTGACCGTTCGCATGGCTCTCGCCTTCCTCCGAGGTGATCACGGTGGATGCGTCCATACCGGATCGCATCGTATCGACCCGCTCCCGACGCGGGTACCGCCACAGCACACAGGGCGGGCCGTGTCCCGGTGAGTCACCACGACACGGCCCGCCCTGTGGACACGGCAAAAGAGTCTTCAGCCTTCGTCGTCCTGCTCGGCGTCATCGGTGAGCCCATGCTCCAAGACCCGGCCCTCGCCCGGGGCGAGTGTGCCGAGGATGCGCTCCAGATCCTCTATCGAGGCGAACTCGACGACGATCTTGCCCTTCTTCTGGCCCAGGTCGACCTTCACCCGTGTCTCAAAGCGGTCCGACAGACGAGTGGCCAGATCGGAGAGTGCGGGTGAAAGCCGGGCACCGGCCCGGGGCCCCTTGGGCTTGGCCGTGCTCTTCTGACTGGAGTTGATCAGCGTGACGATCTCCTCGACCGCACGCACCGAGAGCCCCTCGGCAACGATCCTGTGCGCCAGGCGGTCCTGCTCCTCGGAGTCCTCCACCGAGAGCAGTGCCCGGGCATGGCCCGCCGAGAGCACGCCGGCAGCCACCCTGCGCTGAACGGGAGGGGACAGCCGGAGCAGCCGCAGCGTATTGGAGACCTGTGGGCGCGAGCGCCCGATACGGTCGGCCAGCTGGTCATGCGTGCAGTTGAAGTCCCGGAGCAACTGGTCGTAGGCGGCAGCCTCTTCCAGCGGGTTCAGCTGAGCGCGGTGGAGGTTCTCCAACAGCGCGTCCAGCAGAAGCTTCTCGTCCTCCGTGTGCCGGACGATCGCAGGGATCCGGTCCAGGCCGGCTTCACGGCAGGCCCTCCAGCGGCGCTCACCCATGATGAGCTCATAGCGGTCCGGCCCCGACTGCCGGACGACCACCGGCTGGAGAAGCCCGACTTCCTTGATGGAGGTGACCAGCTCGGCCAGAGCGTCCTCGTCGAAGACCTCACGGGGCTGCCGTGGGTTCGGCTTGATCGCGTCCACCGGCACTTCGGCGAAGTGCGCTCCGGCTGGCTCCGTCAACTGCGGTACGCCACCCGGCTCCGACGATGACATCGTCACATCGGGAGCCACGGCCGCCGAGGGCAGGGTCGCCACCTTGGCGGCCGCCACACCGCGCTCTGCCGTCAGTACCGGGGACACCCCCGAAGAGCCGACGGCGCCGCTGGGCGGTGCCTGCTTCTCCTGGGGAGCGGCAGGGATCAGGGCACCGAGTCCCCGCCCCAACCCTCTACGTCGCTCACTCACTGGATCCCCTCCGAGATGTTCTGCTGGTTGTTCTGGGCGCCCAGATGGACGTGCTGCGGGTCATAGCGAACGCCGACCCCGCGCATCGCGATCTCACGAGCCGCCTCAAGGTACGACAGGGACCCGCTGGAGCCGGGATCGTAGGTCAGCACCGTCTGCCCATAGCTCGGAGCCTCCGAGATACGCACCGACCGGGGAATGCTGGTTCGCAGGACCTCTTCACCGAAGTGACTGCGGACCTCGTCGGCGACCTGGGAGGCAAGCCGGGTACGGCCGTCGTACATCGTGAGGAGGATCGTGGACACATGCAGGGTCGGGTTGAGATGCCCCCTCACCAGGTCCACATTCCTCAGCAACTGGCCCAGGCCCTCCAGCGCGTAGTACTCACACTGAATAGGGATGAGCACCTCCGCGCCGGCGACGAGCGCATTGACGGTCAGCAGACCGAGCGAGGGCGGGCAGTCGATCAGGATGTAGTCCAGGGGCTGCTCATAGGCCTGGATCGCCCGCTGAAGTCTGCTCTCCCGCGCCACCAGCGACACCAGCTCGATCTCCGCACCGGCGAGATCGATGGTGGCGGGGGCGCAGAAGAGTCCTTCGACGTCCGGGACCGGCTGGACCACTTCGGAGAGCGGCTTGCTCTCCACTAGGACGTCATAGATCGAGGGGACTTCGGCGTGGTGGTCGATCCCCAGTGCCGTGGATGCATTGCCCTGTGGATCAAGATCCACGACCAGAACACGCGCACCGTGCAGTGCGAGCGAGGCGGCGAGGTTGACCGTGGTGGTGGTCTTCCCTACACCGCCCTTCTGGTTGGCGATGACCATGACGCGTGTCTGCTCAGGTCGGGGAAGACCCTCACCGGCACGCCCCAGCGCCTCCACGGCGAGCTGGGCAGCTCGGCCGATGGGGGTGTCGTCCATCGGGGGCGGTGTTTCACGTGAAACATCCTCTCCCGCCGATTCGGTACGGGGACCGGGGACCGGATCGGTCATCGGTCCCGCGATGTTGGCGTCGGACCGCAAGGATTCACTCTCCTCGACTTCAGGCTCGCGATGAACAGAGCCTGCCATGCTTTCGGGGTCATGAACCAGCGAGGCCCGTGCTTCTGTGGACGAATCCACCTCTGTGAACAACTTCGTCACCCCTGGGAGGGGCTTCCGGGTCCGAATCGGGGCGGCAGCACGCCCGCGGCTGATGATTCCTTGCAGCAGTGAGCGACGTTTCACGTGAAACACGATGCCTGGGCACCAGAACGAGATCCGGACGACACTCCGAAATGCGTACGTATCGAATCCAGCAGAGGACTTTCCCCCGGGATGTCCCGCGTGGTTCCGGAGTATCTCCCTGACCCCCGGAATCGCCTGACCCTGTGTCATCCACCCCTGCAACACCCGGCCTCAGGGACATGCGCCCCAGTCCGGCGGCCTCAAGCGTGCCCGACTCAGGGGCGCCCGGCTCAAGCTCGCCCGACTCAGCGGCATCCGACTCAAGCGGGCCTGGCTCAGGGACACAACGCGCACCAGCACTGACTCAACGACGTCGGCGGGTGCGGCTCGTCCGGGCGGCCTTGGCACGCTTCGCCGCGAAGCGCACCCCACCGGGGCTCTCCCCGACCTCGACCCGCACCACCGTGGAGAGCGGATCGACCAGTCCTTCACCGACGTGCAGGACGGACGTCTCCACCACACCGAGCTTGCTCAGGGCCGCCCGGGCGCCCCGGAGCTCCTCCTCGGCGGTGTCGCCCTTGAGCGCCAGCATCTCCCCGTACGGCCGCAGCAGGGGCACGCCCCAGCCCGCCAGCCGGTCCAGCGGCGCCACGGCCCGCGCCGTCACCACATGGACGGGAGGCAGAGTGCCGAGGACCTCCTCGGCACGGCCGCGGACGACGGTCACATGGTCCAGGCCGAGGAGCTCGACCACTTCCTGAAGGAAGTTCGTCCTCCGCAGCAGCGGCTCCAGAAGCGTGATCTTCAGATCCGGACGTACGAGCGCCAGCGGAATACCGGGCAGACCGGCGCCCGAGCCCACATCGCAGACCGTGACCCCCTCGGGTACGACTTCGGAGAGCACGGCGCAGTTCAGCAGATGGCGTTCCCACAAGCGCGGCACCTCGCGCGGGCCGATCAGTCCGCGCTTGACTCCGGCATCGGCGAGCAGTTCCCCGTAGCGCACGGCCTCCGGGAAGAACTCTCCGAAAACCCTCTGCGCCGCTTCGGGAGCCTGGGGAAGCTCCGCTGCCTCCGTCACGGGGACCGTCCTTCCGTACCGCACTGTCGCACTGCGGACTGTGGTGGCTGACTATCAGGCTGACAAAGATCGGCCCCGCCTGCGAAACAGACGGGGCCGAGTAAACGATGAGGGTCAGGCGGGGAGCACGACGACGAAGCGCTGCGGCTCCTCGCCCTCGGACTCGCTGCGCAGCCCCGCCGCGGCGACCGCGTCGTGCACGACCTTGCGCTCGAAGGGCGTCATCGGCTTGAGCTTCACGGGCTCGCCGCTGTTCTTCACCTCGTCGGCGGCCTTGGCTCCCAGCTCGGCGAGCTCGGTGCGCTTCCTGGCCCGGAAGCCCGCGATGTCCAGCATCAGCCGGCTGCGGTCACCGGTCTCCCGGTGGACGGCCAGCCGGGTCAGCTCCTGCAGGGCCTCCAGAACCTCACCGTCGCGTCCGACGAGCTTCTGGAGATCCCGGCTGTTCGCGTCGCTGATGATCGAAACCGCGGCCCGGTCGGCCTCGACGTCCATGTCGATGTCGCCGTCGAGATCGGCGATGTCGAGCAGACCTTCGAGGTAGTCGGCGGCGATCTCCCCCTCCTGCTCAAGGCGGGTCAGGGTGTCGCTTCCCTCGGCGGCGGCGGGGATGGTGCCTTCCGTCACGGATGGACTCCTTCTTGCTTACTTCTTGGACGACGGGTGCTTGGGGCGCTGCTGGCCCTTGCGCTGTCCGGACTTGGGCTGCTGTCGCGCGGATCCCGAGGACGCCCTTCCGGCCTGCTTGGGCTTGGCGTCCTCGGGGGCCTTCTTCTGGAGGGAGGGCTTGGACTCGGAGTCGTCCGAGTCGCCTGCCTTGGTCCCGCCCTGCTGGGCCGTGCCGGACTGCCGCTTCGCCTTGGTCTGCCGCTTGGGCTGCTGGCGCCGCTGCGTGGTGCCGCCCTCGGCCTCCAGGACCGCCGTGTCGCTCTTGGCGACGGTGCCGTCCGCCTGGGCGGCGTACCCGGCCTTCGACAGTCCGGTGATGAAACGGCGCTCGTTGTCGTTGCGGTCCGGGCCCTTGGCCACGATGGTCTGGACGATCTTGCGCTTCCGCCGCGAGCGGACCTCACCGTGGGCGGTGGCGCTCTTCAGCAGCCGGTTCAGGTACTGGTCCTGCGCCTTGCTGCCGGGGGTCGGGTTCTGGTTGATCACGTACATCTGCTGGCCCATGGTCCACAGGTTGGTGGTCAGCCAGTAGACGAGGACACCAACGGGGAAGTTGATACCCATCACGGCGAAGATGACCGGGAAGATGTACATCAGCATCTTCTGCTGCTGCATGTACGGCGTCTTCACCGTCAGGTCGACGTTCTTCTGCATCAGCTGGCGCTGGGTGTAGAACTGCGACGCCGACATCAGGATGATCATGACCGCGGTGACGATGCGCACATCGGTCAGCGAGGCGTCGAGGGCGGAGACCTTGCTCCCGCTGTCCATGAACTTCGACGCCAGCGGTGCCCCGAAGATATGGGCCTGCCGGGCGCTGGCGAGCAGCGACTCGTTGATGACGCCGACCGTGTTGCCCGAGGCGATGTTGGAGAGCACGTAGTAGAGCGCGAAGAAGAACGGCGACTGCGCCAGAATCGGCAGACACGAGGAGAGCGGGTTGGTGCCCGTCTCCTTGTACAGCTTCATCATCTCTTCGGACTGACGCTGCTTGTCGCTCTTGTAACGCTCCTGGATCGCCTTCATCTTCGGCTGGAGCGCCTGCATGTTCCGCATCGACTTGATCTGCTTCACAAAAAGCGGGATCAGACAGATACGGATGAGGACCACCAGCGACACGATGGACAGTCCCCAGGCCCAGCCCGTGTCGGGGCCGAACATCGCCCCGTAGAGCTTGTGGAACTGGACGATGATCCACGAAACAGGCGTGGTGATAAAACTGAAGAGACTGGCAATCGTGTCCACTAATCAGGCTCCTTGAGCATTGGGCGAGGTCTCTGCGGCCGGACTCGGGGGCTCGGAGGCCGACCCCCGGGAAGGCACATCTGCGCAGTGCCCGCCCTTCTTGCCACGCACGGCGTCACGCAGCATCTCGTGCCACCGCGGACGCTTGCGGGGCGGCACATGGTCCACTCCGCCCGGGGACCACGGATTGCACCGCAGAATCCGCCAGGCGGTGAGCACTGTGCCTTTCACCGCACCGTGCCGGTCGATGGCCGTGTATCCATAGTGGGAACACGACGGGTAGTACCGGCAGACGGGCCCCAGCAGAGGGCTGATCGTCCACTGATACAGCTTGATCAGAGCCAGCAGCGGGTACTTCATCGCGCGCCCCCTCCCAGAAGCCGCTGGAGGGCGGCATCCAGGTCTCGGGCCAGCTGTGCATGATCGGCGTCGCCCGCGCCGGGCAGCGCCCGTACGACAACCAGGCTACCGGGGGGCAGCTCGGCGAGCCGATCGCGTATGAGGTGCCGCAGCCTGCGCTTGACCTGGTTGCGTACGACCGCACCACCCACGGCCTTGCTCACGACGAAACCCGCACACGTCGGGGGAGCGCTCTCCCCAGACGCGTGCGGGTCCGGTGAACCGCTGTGCAGATGGACGACGAGGGACGGGCGTCCGGCCCGGCGCCCTCGTCGTACCGCGGTCGCGAAGTCCTCGCGCCGCCTCAGCCGATTCTCGGTAGGCAGCACGTCATGACCTGTACGCGATCAGGCGGACAGGCGAGCGCGACCCTTGCTCCGGCGCGTCGCGAGAATCGCGCGGCCGGCGCGGGTACGCATACGCAGACGGAAACCGTGGGTCTTCGCACGACGACGGTTGTTCGGCTGGAAGGTGCGCTTGCTCACTCGGGGGCTCCAGAAAGAGATTCGTAGGTGGCGGGACATCGCCTGGCTGTCACCGTGCGCCCACGAGTAGCTCGCGTTTCGCCCGAGTGCACCGCTTCACGACCACGGATCGTGATCTTTGCCCATCGGAGGCAGGCGGCAGCAGCCATCGACAACTCGACCTCGTTACGGTACGCGCGGCTGCGCCATCCGGTCAAACCAAGCCCCTTGCACCGGCCACTGTGCACAGGCTGTGGACAACAACTTGAACCGCGCGGGTCGCCCTGACTACCGTGGCTGAACTCCGAATCTTTTCCTTTCTGTCCTTGACTGTCCTTCCCATACCGTCCCGAGAACCACACATTCGTGGGACCTGCGAGAGAGCGTGCCTTGTGGCTGACGTACCTGCCGATCTTGCCGCAGTGTGGCCACGAGTGCTGAAACAGCTCCTCGCCGACGGCCAGCAAGGAATCGAATCCAAGGACAAACAGTGGGTCGAGCGCTGCCAGCCGCTCGCGCTGGTGTCGGACACCGCGCTGCTGGCCGTCCCCAATGAATACGGAAAACGCGTCCTCGAAGGCCGGCTCGCCCCGCTGATCAGCGAGACTCTCAGCCGGGAATGCGGACGGCTGATCCGCATCGCGATCACGGTCGACGATTCGGCCGGCGAGCCCCCGGCGCCCCAGCAGTCCCCGTCCCCGCAGCCGGGGCCTCCCCGTTATCAGGGCCATCAAGGACATCAGGACCACCAGGGACATCAGGGGCGCGGGGGACACGACGATCCGGGGGCGGACCACTACCAGCAGAACGACCCCTACAGCGGATACGGACACCGGCCGGCCGACGACGGGCTGCCGGAGATCCGTCCCGCGTACCCGGAGTATCAGCAGCAGCGGCCCGAGCCCGGCGCCTGGCCGCGCACCCAGGAGGACCTGTCCTGGCAGCAGCCGCGGCTCGGCGGCTTCCAGGACCGTGATCCGTACGCGGCCACCCGGCCGCACCAGCCCCACCGCGACTACCGCTCGCCACAGCCGCCCGACCGCCAGGGCTACGAGCCGCAGCGCCCGGAGCGGCACGAGCGCCCCGACTCCCAGCCTCCGCACCGGGGAGGCCCCACGGGCGCGCCGGGATCCCTGGGGGCCCAGCCCTCGCCCGCTCCGGGCCCCGGGGAGCCGCATGCCCGGCTGAATCCGAAGTACCTCTTCGACACCTTTGTCATCGGCGCCTCCAACCGCTTCGCGCACGCGGCCGCCGTGGCGGTCGCCGAGGCGCCGGCCAAGGCGTACAACCCGCTCTTCATCTACGGGGAGTCGGGGCTCGGCAAGACACACCTGCTGCACGCGATCGGGCACTACGCGCGCAGTCTCTACCCGGGGACCCGGGTGCGGTACGTGAGCTCCGAGGAGTTCACCAACGAGTTCATCAACTCGATCCGCGACGGCAAGGGCGACACCTTCCGCAAGCGCTACCGCGACGTGGACATCCTCCTGGTCGACGACATCCAGTTCCTGGCGAGCAAGGAGTCGACGCAGGAGGAGTTCTTCCACACCTTCAATACGCTCCACAACGCCAACAAGCAGATCGTGCTCTCCTCGGACCGGCCGCCCAAGCAGCTGGTGACGCTGGAGGACCGGCTGCGGAACCGGTTCGAGTGGGGTCTGACCACGGATGTCCAGCCGCCCGAGCTGGAGACCCGGATCGCGATCCTCCGCAAAAAAGCGGTACAGGAGCAGCTGAATGCTCCGCCGGAGGTGCTGGAGTTCATCGCGTCCCGGATCTCGCGCAACATCCGTGAGCTGGAGGGCGCGCTGATCCGGGTGACGGCGTTCGCGTCGCTGAACCGGCAGCCGGTGGATCTCGGGCTCACCGAGATCGTGCTGAAGGATCTGATCCCCGGCGGCGAGGACTCGGCACCCGAGATCACGGCGGGCGCGATCATGGCGGCGACTGCCGACTACTTCGGGCTGACGGTGGAGGATCTGTGCGGCTCGTCCCGCAGCCGGGTGCTCGTCACGGCCCGGCAGATCGCCATGTATCTGTGCCGGGAGCTGACAGACCTCTCGCTGCCGAAGATCGGTGCGCAGTTCGGCGGGCGCGATCACACGACCGTGATGCACGCCGACCGGAAGATCCGTGCGCTGATGGCCGAGCGGCGCTCGATCTACAACCAGGTCACCGAGCTCACCAACCGCATCAAGAACGGCTAGCGAGGCCCTCCGCCCGCACCCTCGGACCCTTCTCCGTCCATCCGCCCCCCCGGATCCCGCCTACTCCGCCCCGCCGCCGGGCCCTCCACGGGCCCGGCCGACCCGCCCGAACGCCCCGGGAGCCCTGTGCCCCGGGGCGTTTCCACGTGCTGTCGCCGCCTGGTCCCGGGCCGCGGTGTTCGAATACGGGCCCCGGTGGCGCGGTTCTCCACAGATCCGGGGAGAATCTCCCGTCCACAGCCTGGGGACCGCAAAGTTGTCCAGATCGCATCCACAGGCCGGGCCGCCGGTACATGATCACAGCAGGTCAACCGGCTGGGGATTTGTGGCCAACCGTCATCCACAGGCTGTGGACACAGAACTCGTCCACAGGGCCTGACCTGCGTTGTCCACCGGTGACCCACAGGCAGGGCCCGGTTGCCCACAGCTTCTCCACACCGCTGTCCACTGTTCGGCAACAAAACACCGGCTCTCACCGGGTCGAGTGAAAGCGGTCACACCAACGAGGCGGATTGGCCTGTGGGGAACCTGGGTAAAGCTGGGGACAGGGCTGGGGAGAACTGCCCCCCGGCTGTGCATCGGTTGTGCAGAACTTTCCGGTGTCCACAGAAACACCCGGTTGTCCACTGGTTCCGCCCACAGGCACGGTGGACAAAAAAGTGGGTCTGACCTGCGTGGACGACGTTATCCACGGTTTCCACAGGCCCTACTACTACTCCCACTCAGAGTTACCGGGGAATTGGTTTCGAAGGGGGCCCTGTGCACAACTCGCTCCCGGAGCCCGCCACGCCGGTTGTCACGACTTGACCCCGAGCCGCACCTACTGTCGGTGCCGTACGTCAGACTGGTCCCCGGCGACACAGCCGACGACACAGGCCAGCAGGGCGAGCCAGCGACAGCAGGAGGCGGTTCCGGTGAAGATCCGGGTGGAGCGCGATGTACTCGCGGAGGCGGTGGCCTGGGTGGCCAGGAGCCTTCCAGCACGTCCCCCGGCGCCCGTGCTCGCCGGTCTGCTGCTGAAGGCCGAGGACGGCGCCCTCAGCTTCTCCAGCTTCGACTACGAGGTCTCGGCGAAGGTCTCGGTGGAGGCGGAGGTCGACGAGGACGGCACCGTGCTCGTCTCCGGCCGTCTTCTCGCCGACATCTGCCGCGCTCTCCCCAACCGGCCGGTGGAGATTTCCACAGACGGTGTACGGGCGACCGTGGTCTGCGGTTCCTCGCGGTTCACCCTCCACACCCTGCCTGTGGAGGAGTACCCCGCGCTGCCGCAGATGCCGGTCGCGACCGGCACAGTGCCCGGGGAGATCTTCGCGTCCGCCGCCGCCCAGGTCGCCATCGCCGCGGGCCGCGACGACACCCTTCCCGTCCTCACCGGCGTGCGCATCGAGATCGAGGGCGACACCGTCACCCTGGCCTCCACCGACCGGTACCGCTTCGCGGTCCGTGAGTTCCTGTGGAAGCCGGAGAACCCGGATGCGTCCGCCGTCGCCCTGGTGCCCGCTAAGACCCTGCTGGACACGGCCAAGGCTCTGACCAGCGGAGACACGGTCACGCTGGCGCTCTCCGGCTCCGGCGCCGGTGAGGGCCTCATCGGTTTCGAGGGTGCCGGACGGCGGACCACGACCCGGCTGCTCGAAGGCGATCTGCCGAAGTACCGGACGCTGTTCCCGACCGAGTTCAACTCGGTGGCGGTGATCGAGACCGCGCCGTTCGTCGAGGCCGTCAAGCGCGTGGCCCTCGTCGCCGAGCGGAACACTCCGGTCCGGCTCAGCTTCGAGCAGGGCGTTCTGATCCTGGAGGCCGGCTCCAGCGACGACGCACAGGCTGTGGAGCGCGTCGACGCGCAGCTGGAGGGCGACGACATCTCGATCGCCTTCAACCCCACGTTCCTGCTCGACGGACTGAGCGCGATCGACTCCCCGGTCGCCCAGCTGTCCTTCACCACCTCCACCAAGCCGGCGCTGCTGAGCGGCAAGCCGGCCGTGGACGCCGAGGCGGACGAGGCGTACAAGTACCTGATCATGCCCGTGCGGCTCTCCGGCTGAGGCCGTCCGGGACCCGGCAGTCCACGATCCCGGCGGGCCCGCTCCCACCCGAGCGGGCCCGCCGGGCCGTACCGGGCCCTCCGGCGTAGGCTCGGACGCGGGTACGAATTCGGCAGACAACGCTTAAGGACACTGAGATGCAGCTCGGCCTCGTCGGCCTCGGCAAAATGGGCGGCAACATGCGCGAGCGCATCCGCCGCGCGGGCCACACCGTCATCGGCTACGACCGCAACCCGGACCTCGCCGACGTCCACAGCCTGAGGGAGCTTGTGGACAGTCTCCACGGACCGCGGGTCGTATGGGTGATGGTCCCCGCCGGTGCCGCGACCCAGTCCACCATCGACGAGCTGGCCGAACTGCTCTCCCCCGGCGACGTCGTCGTGGACGGCGGCAACTCGCGCTGGACGGACGACGAGAAGCACGCCGTCGAGCTGGGCATCAAGGGCATCGGCTTTGTCGACTGCGGCGTCTCCGGAGGTGTCTGGGGCCTGGAGAACGGCTACGCGCTGATGTACGGCGGCGATGCCGAGAACGTCGCCAAGGTGCAGCCCGTCTTCGACGCGCTCAAGCCCGAGGGCGAGTTCGGCTCCGTCCACGCGGGCAAGGTCGGCGCCGGCCACTTCGCCAAGATGGTCCACAACGGCATCGAGTACGCGATGATGCAGGCGTACGCCGAGGGCTGGGAGCTACTGGAGAAGGTCAACTCCGTCACCGACGTACGCGAGGTCTTCCGTTCCTGGCAGGAAGGCACGGTCATCCGTTCCTGGCTGCTCGACCTGGCGGTCAACGCCCTGGACGCGGACGAGCACCTGGAGAAGCTGCGGGGTTACGCGCAGGACAGCGGCGAGGGCCGCTGGACTGTGGAAGCCGCCATCGACAACGCCGTACCGCTGCCCGCGATCACCGCGTCGCTGTTCGCCCGGTTCGCCTCCCGGCAGGACGAATCGCCGCAGATGAAGATGATCGCCGCGCTCCGCAACCAGTTCGGCGGGCACGCGGTGGAGAACAAGAAGTAACGGCTCCGAGCCGGGGGAGGTCGGCCCAGATCCATGCATGTCACGCATCTGTCGTTGGCCGACTTCCGCTCGTACGCCCGGGTCGAGGTCCCTCTCGATCCGGGCGTCACCTCGTTCGTGGGACCGAACGGCCAGGGCAAGACCAATCTGGTCGAGGCCATCGGCTATCTGGCGACGCTCGCCAGCCACCGGGTCTCGTCGGACGCGCCGCTCGTACGGGCCGGAGCGGACCGGGCGGTGATCCGCGCGGCCGTCACCCAGGGCGAGCGCTCCCAGCTCATCGAGCTGGAGCTGAACCCGGGGAAGGCGAACCGGGCCCGTATCAACAGGTCGTCGCAGGTCAGACCGAGGGATGTGCTGGGGATCATCCGTACGGTCCTCTTCGCGCCGGAGGATCTGGCCCTGGTGAAGGGCGACCCGGGCGACCGGCGGCGCTTCCTCGACGAGCTGATCACGGCGCGCGCGCCGCGTATGGCGGGCGTGCGCTCGGACTACGAGCGCGTCCTCAAGCAGCGCAACACCCTGCTGAAGTCGGCGGCGATGGCACGGCGGCACGGAAAATCATCGGCGACCTCGGGCGCGGATCTGTCCACACTGGATGTGTGGGACCAGCATCTGGCGCGGGCCGGGGCGGAGCTGCTGGCGCAGCGCGTCGAGCTGATCGGTGCGCTGCAGCCGCTGGCCGACAAAGCGTACGAGGCACTGGCGCCGGGCGGTGGCCCGATCGCGCTGGAGTACCGTTCCTCCGCCGGTCCGGCGGGCGAGGCGCACGGTCTGCCGCACGGCCGGGAGGAGCTGTACGGGCAGCTGGTCACCGCGCTGAGCGAGGCGCGCAAGCAGGAGATCGAGCGGGGCGTGACCCTGGTCGGGCCGCACCGGGACGAGCTGGTGCTCAAGCTGGGGCAGCTGCCCGCGAAGGGCTACGCGAGCCATGGCGAGTCCTGGTCGTATGCGCTGGCGCTGCGTTTGGCTTCGTACGATCTGCTGAGGGCGGAGGGCAATGAACCCGTCCTCGTCCTGGACGACGTTTTCGCGGAGCTGGACGCCCGGCGGCGGGAACGGCTGGCGGACTTGGTGGCTCCGGGTGAGCAGGTCCTGGTGACCGCGGCCGTCGACGACGATGTGCCGGGGGCGCTGGCGGGGGCGAGGTACACGGTGGCCGACGGTGAGGTGGTACGGGTATGAGCGAGAACATCCCGGCGCCCGAGAACCGGAACCTGCCCGTCCCTCCGGTGGCACCCGTCCCTCCGGTGGCACCCGTGCCCCCGGTGGTGCCCGTGCCCCCGGTGGTGCCCGAGGCGTCCGGGGTCGACCTGGCGCGGGTGGCGCTGCGCGCGGCCAAGGAGCAGGCGCGGGCGCGGGGCGCGGCCGCGCAGGAGAAGCGGCAGGCGCGCCGAGGCGGAGGTCTGCGTTCCGGAGCCCGTGCCGACGGCCGTGATCCGCTGCCGCTGGGTGCGGCGATCAACCGGCTGATCACCGAGCGCGGCTGGGAGACCCCGGCCGCGGTCGGCGGGGTGATGGGCCGCTGGCCGCAGATCGTGGGCGAGGGGCTGGCGAATCACTGCGTGCCGGAGAGGTACGACGAGGACGAGCGGGTGCTGACGGTTCAGTGCGACTCCACGGCCTGGGCGACCCAGCTGAGGCTGCTGGCCCCCCGGCTGGTGGCCCGCCTGAACGAGGACCTGGGCCAGGGCACGGTCCGCCTCCTCAGGGTCCAGGGCCCGAGCGCACCCCGGAAGGGCTTCGGTCCCCTGCGGGCACCCGGGAGCGTGGGGCCCGGGGACACCTACGGGTAGCGGCGGCTCCGGTTCCGGCGAACGGTTCTCCGGGCGGGTGGCGAGGAGCGACGGCCGGGTACGCGGGCCTTCGGCTCCCCGATGACGCGCGCGGACCCGGGACACTCCGCCGTGCGCCGGATTCTTCGGACGTATGTACGGCGGGCATCACCCGGCGGGCGGGCCGCCCGCCGAGGGCAGGCCGGTCGTGGGCCGCTGCCCGCCTCCGGTGATCGCCGGCCGCCTGTGATCGCCTGGCACCCCGCCGCCGCGGACAGCGGGTGGCGACCTGGTGCGGACCGTCCCGTACGAGATCGTCCGCGGGAGCACCCGTGACGTGGACCGTGCCAGGGCGCCTCCACCCGTCGCCGGGCAGGGGCGCCCGCCGGGCCGGGAGGCCACCACGGAGCGGTGCCACCACGGGTCGGAATCCAGCCGCGGTAAGGGTATGGAACCGGCCGCGGCGGGTGCGGGGAGCCGCCGGCCACCGCCGCGGGCACCCGCGCGCGGCCCTTGCCCGGGGCCTTTCTCACCGTAGCCGACGGTTGACAGGCCGGAAGCGCTCAACGCCCGTGTGGGGCTCCTGGAGCCCCTTCCCGAATATGGGGAGTCGGACAGGCGGTGTTCAGGGCGGCACATGCGGACTCAGCTACCGCCAAACCCCCATTCATGTCGGCGGTACCGGTAGACTGGTGGACAATCCCGCCACCTTGCGGAACATGTCGAACGACGCAGCCGCTCCCGCTTGCCCGGAGAACGGCTTGTGCTGTGCCAGAAAGGGCGCTTCGTGGCCGATTCCGGCAACCCCAACGAGAACAACCCGTCCACCCCCGCCGGTGGGAGCGGCGAGGTCACCGCCTCGTACACCGCCAGCGCGATCACCGTCCTCGAGGGTCTGGACGCGGTCCGCAAGCGACCCGGCATGTACATCGGCTCGACCGGTGAGCGTGGTCTTCACCACCTGGTGTACGAAGTCGTCGACAACTCCGTCGACGAGGCGCTGGCCGGGCACGCGGACACGATCGATGTGACGATCCTCGCCGACGGCGGAGTGCGCGTCATCGACAACGGCCGCGGTATCCCCGTGGACATCGTCCCGTCGGAGAACAAGCCCGCCGTCGAGGTCGTGCTCACGGTCCTGCACGCGGGCGGCAAGTTCGGCGGCGGTGGCTACGCGGTGTCCGGCGGTCTGCACGGCGTGGGTGTGTCCGTCGTCAACGCGCTCTCCTCCAAGGTCGCCGTCGAGGTCAAGCGCGACGGCTACCGCTGGACCCAGGACTACAAGCTCGGCGTCCCCACCGCCCCGCTCTCGCGCAACGAGGAGACGCAGGAGAGCGGCACCTCGGTGACCTTCTGGTCCGACGGCGACATCTTCGAGACGACCGAGTACTCGTTCGAGACGCTCTCGCGCCGCTTCCAGGAGATGGCCTTCCTCAACAAGGGCCTGACCCTGACCCTGACCGACGAGCGCGAGTCCGCGAAGGCCACGGCGGGCGCCGACACCGCCGAGGAGCCGGGCGAGGACCAGGTCCGCACGGTCACGTACTACTACGAGGGCGGCATCGTCGACTTCGTCAAGTACCTGAACTCCCGCAAGGGTGAGCTGATCCACCCCACCGTGATCGACGTCGAGGCCGAGGACAAGGAGCGGATGCTCTCGGTCGAGATCGCGATGCAGTGGAACTCTCAGTACAGCGAGGGCGTTTACTCCTTTGCGAACACCATCCACACGCATGAGGGGGGTACGCATGAGGAGGGATTCCGCGCCGCGCTCACGGGCCTGGTCAACCGGTACGCCCGCGACAAGAAGCTGCTGCGCGAGAAGGACGACAATCTCTCGGGCGAGGATATCCGCGAGGGCCTGACGGCGATCATCTCGATCAAGCTGGGCGAGCCGCAGTTCGAGGGACAGACCAAGACCAAGCTGGGCAACACCGAGGCGAAGACCTTCGTCCAGAAGGTCGCGCACGAGCACCTGACCGACTGGTTCGACCGCAATCCCAACGAGGCCGCGGACATCGTCCGGAAGTCGATCCAGGCGCAGACGGCCCGTGTCGCCGCCCGCAAGGCCCGTGATCTGACCCGCCGCAAGGGACTGCTGGAGTCCGCCTCGCTGCCGGGCAAGCTGAGCGACTGCCAGTCGAACGACCCCACCAAGTGCGAGATCTTCATCGTCGAGGGTGACTCCGCCGGCGGCTCGGCGAAGTCCGGACGCAACCCGATGTACCAGGCGATCCTGCCCATCCGCGGCAAGATCCTGAACGTCGAGAAGGCGCGGATCGACAAGATCCTGCAGAACACCGAGGTCCAGGCGCTGATCTCGGCCTTCGGCACCGGAGTCCACGAGGACTTCGACATCGAGAAGCTCCGCTATCACAAGATCATTCTGATGGCGGACGCCGATGTCGACGGACAGCACATCAACACGCTGCTGCTGACCTTCCTCTTCCGCTTCATGCGGCCGCTGGTCGAGGCCGGGCATGTGTTTCTGTCGCGCCCGCCGCTGTACAAGATCAAGTGGGGCCGGGACGACTTCGAGTACGCGTACTCGGACCGTGAGCGTGACGCGCTCGTCGAGCTGGGCAAGCAGCAGGGCAAGCGGATCCGCGAGGACTCGATCCAGCGCTTCAAGGGTCTGGGCGAGATGAATGCCGAGGAGCTGCGGGTCACCACCATGGACCAGGAGCACCGCGTGCTCGGCCAGGTCACGCTGGACGACGCCGCGCAGGCGGACGACCTCTTCTCGGTGCTGATGGGTGAGGACGTCGAAGCCCGGCGCTCCTTCATCCAGCGCAACGCCAAGGACGTCCGCTTCCTCGACATCTGAGTCGGTCTCAGCTGACCGTACGAAAGGAACGAAGACCAGCAATGGCCGACGAGACACCCAACCCCGCCACGACCGAAGAAGAGCCCACGATGCGGATCGAGCCCGTCGGGCTCGAAACGGAGATGCAGCGCTCCTACCTCGACTACGCGATGTCCGTCATCGTGTCGCGTGCGCTGCCCGATGTGCGGGACGGCCTCAAGCCCGTCCACCGGCGCGTGCTCTACGCGATGTACGACGGCGGCTACCGCCCCGAGAAGGGCTTCTACAAGTGCGCCCGCGTCGTCGGCGACGTCATGGGCACCTACCACCCGCACGGCGACACCTCGATCTACGACGCCCTGGTGCGGCTGGCCCAGCCCTGGTCGATGCGGATGCCGCTGGTCGACTCCAACGGAAACTTCGGCTCCCCGGGCAATGACCCGGCCGCCGCCATGCGCTACACCGAGTGCAAGATGGCGCCGCTGTCCATGGAGATGCTCCGGGACATCGACGAGGAGACCGTCGACTTCCAGGACAACTACGACGGCCGCAACCAGGAGCCGACGGTCCTCCCGGCGCGCTTCCCGAACCTGCTGGTCAACGGCTCGGCGGGGATCGCGGTCGGAATGGCGACCAACATTCCGCCGCACAATCTGCGCGAGGTCGCGGCCGGCGCCCAGTGGGCCCTGGAGCACCCTGAGGCCACGCACGAGGAACTGCTCGACGCGCTGATCGAGCGGATCAAGGGCCCCGACTTCCCGACCGGTGCCCTGGTGGTGGGCCGCAAGGGTATCGAGGAGGCGTACCGCACCGGCCGCGGCTCCATCACGATGCGCGCGGTCGTCGAGGTCGAGGAGATCCAGAACCGCCAGTGCCTGGTGGTCACGGAGCTTCCGTACCAGGTCAACCCGGACAATCTCGCGCAGAAGATCGCCGACCTGGTGAAGGACGGCAAGATCGGCGGGATCGCCGACGTCCGCGACGAGACCTCGTCCCGGACCGGCCAGCGGCTGGTCATCGTGCTCAAGCGCGACGCCGTCGCCAAGGTCGTACTGAACAATCTGTACAAGCACACCGACCTCCAGACGAACTTCGGCGCGAACATGCTGGCGCTGGTCGATGGGGTGCCGCGCACGCTGTCGCTGGACGCCTTTATCCGCCACTGGGTGCACCACCAGATCGAGGTCATCGTCCGGCGGACGAAGTTCCGGCTCCGCAAGGCGGAGGAGCGGGCCCACATCCTGCGCGGTCTGCTCAAGGCGCTGGACGCCATCGACGAGGTCATCGCACTGATCCGGCGCAGCGACACCGTCGAGATCGCGCGCGGCGGCCTGATGGACCTCCTGGAGATCGACGAGATCCAGGCGAACGCCATCCTGGAGATGCAGCTGCGCCGGCTGGCCGCCCTGGAGCGCCAGAAGATCGTCGCGGAGCACGACGAGCTCCAGTCGAAGATCAACGAGTACAACGCGATCCTCGGCTCCCCCGAGAAGCAGCGCCAGATCGTCAGCGAAGAGCTGGCCGTGATCGTCGAGAAGTTCGGCGACGACCGGCGCTCCATGCTGGTGCCCTTCGACGGCGACATGTCCATGGAGGACCTGATCGCCGAGGAGGACATCGTCGTCACCATCACGCGTGGCGGCTATGTGAAGCGTACAAAGACGGACGACTACCGCTCGCAGAAGCGCGGCGGCAAGGGTGTGCGGGGCACGAAGCTCAAGGAAGACGACATCGTCGACCACTTCTTCGTCTCCACGACCCACCACTGGCTGCTGTTCTTCACCAACAAGGGCCGGGTGTACCGCGCCAAGGCGTACGAGCTGCCGGACGCGGGCCGGGACGCCCGTGGTCAGCATGTCGCCAATCTTCTCGCCTTCCAGCCGGACGAGCAGATCGCCGAGATTCTCGCGATCCGCGACTACGAGGCCGCGCCGTATCTGGTGCTCGCCACCAAGGGCGGCCTGGTCAAGAAGACATCGCTGAAGGATTACGACTCGCCCCGATCGGGTGGTGTCATCGCGATCAACCTCCGGGAGACCGACGCCGAGGGCGACGGCATCGCCGACGAGCTGATCGGCGCCGAACTGGTGTCGGCCGAGGACGATCTGCTGCTCATCAGCAAGAAGGCCCAGTCGATCCGGTTCACCGCGACGGACGAGGCGCTTCGCCCGATGGGGCGTGCCACCTCGGGTGTCAAGGGGATGAGTTTCCGCGAAGGAGACGAACTGCTGTCGATGAATGTGGTCCGGCCCGGTACGTTCGTCTTCACCGCTACCGACGGCGGATACGCGAAGCGGACCGGCGTCGACGAGTACCGCGTCCAGGGGCGCGGCGGCCTCGGCATCAAGGCCGCCAAGATCGTGGAGGACCGCGGCTCGCTCGTGGGCGCTCTGGTGGTCGAGGAGTCCGACGAGATTCTGGCCATCACCCTCGGCGGTGGTGTGATTCGTACGCGAGTCAATGAGGTCAGGGAGACGGGCCGTGACACCATGGGTGTCCAACTGATCAACCTGGGCAAGCGCGATGCCGTGGTGGGTATCGCTCGCAATGCCGAGGCCGGTCGTGAGGCCGAGGAAGTCGACGGGACCGAAGTCGACGGTGACGGAACCGAAGAGGTCGCCGAGACCTCTGAAGAGGTCGTAGGGATGACCGGTGAGGCCGGCGGTGGTACGGCCGAGGCGGCAGCCGAGGGCACCGCGCCTTCGGCCGGGGAGCACGAGGAGTAAAGCGTGAGTGGAGCCACGGGCGCCGGTCCGGCCGCTGCCGGAGCTGCTGGTGGAGGGAACGGTGCCCGTGGCTCCGCCGCGGACTCCCAGGGGGTTGCCGTGACAGAGACCCGCGGGGGCCAGTCCCCCTTCGAGATGTTCGGCGGCGAGCAGCCCGCGCCGCAGCAGGCGGCGGGGCCGTACCACCCGCCGCAGGCGTATCCGTCGCCTCAGGGCGGCGAAGGGACCCAGGGCGGCGGGGTGCGTCTTCCGCGCACCGGGGCCCGTACGACACCTCGTACGCGCAAGGCGCGGCTGCGGGTGGCCAAGGCCGATCCGTGGTCGGTGATGAAGGTCAGCTTCCTGCTCTCGATCGCCCTGGGCATCTGCACCGTCGTCGCGTCGGCGGTGCTGTGGATGGTCATGGACGCGATGGGTGTCTTCTCCACGGTCGGCGGGACGATCAGCGAGGCCACCGGCTCGAACGAGAGCAACGGCTTTGATCTCCAGGCGTTTCTGTCGCTGCCGCGAGTGCTCATCTTCACCTCGGTGATCGCGGTGATCGACGTGGTGCTGGCGACGGCGCTGGCGACGCTGGGAGCGTTCATCTACAACCTCTCCGCCGGGTTCGTGGGCGGCGTGGAGCTGACGCTGGCCGAGGACGAGTAGCCGTCTGCCCGGACCCGGTCGGCCCTGGTCACGGGGGCCGGGGCCGGCCGGCCGGGGGCTTCCGTTAACGGATTTGGGAGCTACGCCGGACGTGCGCTAATCTTCAGTGGTCAGCGCGCAGCGCGGCGGGGCTATAGCTCAGTTGGTTAGAGCGCATCCCTGATAAGGATGAGGCCACAGGTTCAAATCCTGTTAGCCCCACAGAAGCAAACAGCAGGTCAGAAGCCCTGTAGGTCTATTGGATCTACAGGGCTTCTGCATGGGTTGCATGGGTTGATCTTGAGAGTCCGGTACTAGTCCGTAACTTGCACGCCAACCCGAAAACGTCGTGCGGCCTTTCTGTATCACCGTCCACAGGCTGTAGATGCACGGTCGCTGGGGGGGAGTGATCGGCGGGGAGGCGGGCGTGAACTCGACCACCCGTCTGACGCCCTTGCCCCTCGACAAGCCCGGTGGGTCTGCCGTGAGGCTTCCCGCCGGAACGACGGCGCCCCCGTGTGACAACCGGTCCGGCGAGGCGGGCCCGTCGGAGGGGTGACCGGCCGTGCCCGCATCGGCAGGGCGGGGCGCCCCCGCGGGTTCGGGTGATGGCCGTGCGATGCGGGCCGACTGGGTGTGGGCTCGCAACCGGGGGGTTCAGAGCCGTGTCACCGGACGTCTGCTCGCAGCGCGGTGATCAGCCATTCGACCGCCGGTACCTGTGAGGGGGTGGGCGGCCACCCGTTGAGTACGCCGAGCAGTTGCCAGTACCGTTCGACCCTGCTGTCGGTGAAGGTGGCCAGCCATGCGGCGAGCCGGGCTCGTTTTGCCGCGGGTAGGCCGGGGTCCATGATCCGGTGAAGGATCTCCTTGCCGGCGGCCGATTCGGGGGCGATGTGTTCTCGCACCGCCCGGCCGGCGTACTCCGCGACCTTCGCCGGGTCGGACCCCTCCGGCTGCTGCTCTCCCCGGGCCCCGGCCAGGGCCATCTCGCGGACCCTTGTGCGGAACGACCCGTCGCCGACCAACTCGGCCAGCTCCACCCAGGCATCCACCTGCTCAGGAGTCGGGCCGGCGACCTGGTGCGCCGGCATGGTGCGCATGGCCCGGGCGAGGTGGGCGCCGGGCGCTTCGGGGTCGACACCGTCGAAGGTCTCGCGGACGAAGTCGTCGATGATCCGCTGCCTCTGGTGGGCGGACATCCGGGCCAGCTCATGCATCACTCTCATCTCCTCCGCCGTACCGCCGCGTCGAGCGACCCGGTCCAGCACCGCGCGCCGCACCCGCAGCGTGCGGATCTCCGCATCCAGCGCCCGCACGTGCGTCCGGGCCACGTCGGGCACCGTCGCCTGCCGGTTCAGCACCCGGCGTACCGTTTGCAGGTCCAGTCCCAGCTCGCGCAGGGTGCAGACCAGGTCGACGCGGGCGGCGGCATCGGCGTCGTAGAGCCGGAAGCCGCCCGCCGTACGGCAGGTCGGCGCAACGACGCCGCTGTCGGACCAGAAACGGATCGTGCGCACCGAAAGCCCGGTGCGCCGGGCGAGCTCTCCGATGGTCAGCATCCCGGTGTGGTCGCTCACGAGGGCAACTCTCCTCCCTCCAGCAGATGGAGAGTCAAGCGCCTTTCACAGACACGGGCCGCGGTGCGGCCGATCATGCCCATGACGGGCGTGCCACCTGCCGCCCCGGGGCAACGCGGCCGGCGGTGTGCCGGGGACCGTCCGGCCGGTGCGTGAGATCACCTCTGCCCCGCCGCCGGGCCGAAACGCCGCGGCCCTGCGCTCTGGCCCGTCGGCCCCGCCCGTCTCCTGCGGCGCTCGGTGGGGATCCCCTGGCCGGGGCCGAGGTCACCGGTGGAGCGGGCCCGGGGCAGGCCAGGCCAGGAGTTCACTCGCCGTGGTCCGATTTGGCGCCCTTCATCCCGTACGGAAGGCCTTTATGCGGGGCGAACGGGTCGTCCGGAACAGTAGTTGGAGCAAGGGCAAGAGGTACGCAGGTCACCGATCGGTATCGGTCGGTGTGTATAGTCGGGCGCCAGAAGTCCTCATACGTCAAGGAAAGACGAGGTCGCGCGGTGAAGAAGCTTCTCCTGGTCGCACTGGCCGCCATCGGCGGGCTCCTCGTGTACCGCCAGATCCAGGCGGATCGCGCCGAGCAGGATCTGTGGACGGAGGCGACCGACTCCGTGCCCGCAGGTTCGGGTGTGTGAGACGCAGCAGAATTCTGGACTGAAGCCCTGGTCGCGCAATGCGGCCGGGGCTTACTGCTGCCCGCCGCCCGATTGTTTACTTGAGTGAATATTCTGGTTGCTTAAGCAAAAGCTCCGGGGGCTGGGGGTGCTTCCCGCGGCTCACGTCGTGATGGGAAGCGGCTCAGGACTGGGACAGCGCCCAGAAACCCACGCCGAAGCAGATCAGCGCGAGAAGCAGCACCGGGATCACGACCTTCGGCGTGGGGATCCTGCGCCGCTTTCTGCGGGCGGCCCGGCGGATCTCAGCGCGGGAGAGCGGAACCTGGGGGGTCCGGGCGGTGTATGCACGAGTAGGAGGGGGTTCGTACGGCAGCGGGGCCGTGGGAGCCGCCTGCGGCTGCGAGAGGTGCTGCTCGGGCGCCTGGGCGTAAAGGGGGTGGGCGCTGTGCGCGGGTACGGGATCGGGGGCGGGCGCCGCAGCCGGTGGTGGCGTCCGTTCCGGTGCCGCGGGCACAGGAGCGGACGTGGGGGGAGGAGTGGCCGGCTGGACCGGATGCGGTGGCGGTGTGGGCGGCTGCTGCGGCGGTGGGGGCACCAGGACGCCACCCGTCCCCGTCCCCGGCACGAGCGCAGGGAGCACGGGGTGCACGGGGGACTGCGCGGCCGTCTGTCCGGTGCCGGACGCCGCGGCCGCCCGTGCGGCCTGGGTGCCGGGCGCGGGAGGCCCCTCGGGGCCCGCCGGGCCGAAGCCGGATGGCAGCGGCTCCAGTTGATCGAAGATCTCGACCGGTTCGTCGTCGGCGGCGTTCTCCGGGAGCGCCTCGACGGCCGTCAGCAGGGCCTTGCGGGCCCCTGCGGCGGTGCGGAAGCGGTCTTCGGGGTCGGGCTGGAGCAGACCGGCGAGGACCTGCCACAGGGGCTCAGGGATGCCCAGAGGGGCTCCCGGGGTGCCGTGGCCGGTGAAGTGCTCGACCAGGGCCACCGCGTCCGGCTTCTGGCCCTGGAGCAGGTAGAGCCCGACCAGGCCGACAGCGAAGAGATCGGCCGGAAAGTCCGGCTCCGAGCCCGTCATCTGCTCGGGCGCGAAGTAACCGGGCGTGCCCACCACATAGTTGGTCTCGGTCAGCCGCGGCTCGCCCTTGCGCATGGCGATGCCGAAGTCGGACAGCCGCAGGTGCGGCCGTCCGGTCCCGGTGGCTTCCAGCAGGATGTTCGCCGGTTTGATGTCGCGGTGGACCACGCCTTCCGCGTGCACCGCGGCGAGTCCGGACAGCAACTGATCGAGCAGGGTGCACACATAGCGCGGCGGCAGCGGGCCGTAGTCGCCGATCACATGCGCCAGCGACCCGCCGCCCACCAGATCCATGGTGAACAGCACCTTGTCGTCGTCCGCGGCCCAACTGGCCGGGGCGAGGACATGGGGGTGATCGATCCGCAGGGCCTGTTCGCGGACGAAGCGCAGCAGCGTGTGCGCGTCGCTCTGCTGGAGCACCTTGGCCGCTACATAGCGGCGGCGGCGGTGGTCCCAGGCGCGCCAGACGGCACCGGCACCACCGCGCCCGATCGGGTCGATCAGCTCGTACCGAGCCGCGAAGACCTCACCCATGGCGCTGCGTCCGCTCCCCGTTCCCTCGTGAGGCGGTGGTTCCGCCTCGCTGCCCGGCGGTCGGCCCTGTCCGGCCCTGTTGTCGCGGTTTCAGCTCTGGTGCGACTCGTAGTGCGCGACGGCGTCCGCGGTTCGCCCCGCTCCGTACACCCGGAGGAACTCTGCCAGCTCCGGGTGGGTGGAGGCGAGGGAGTCCGCCGCGTCGATGATGTCCCCGGCCGCGGCCACGGAACGCAGCAGTGACTGGATCTCGCGCACGACCCGGCGCACCGTCGGGGCGCCCGAGCTGCTGGTGGTCTGGCTGGTGCCGGTCAGTACGGATCCCCCCTGGGACTTCTTGATCTCCTCCATGCGCCCGGTGGCCTCGACAGCGCTGACGCTGCCGTCCGCGACCTGGCTCGCCAACTCCTGGAGTGCCTGCACTCGCTGAACCACGGCGGGGTTCCCGATCTTGGCCCGCTGTCCGCTCATCAGCTGCGACAGCATCGGAGCCGACAGCCCGAGCACGGCCGCGAGACGGGCCTGGTTCAGCCCGAGGTCATCTATGAGCCTGCGGAAGAGCGCCCCCAGCGGCTCCCCGTACCAGCTGCGCTGCAGCTCCCTGGCTCTGGCGGTCGTCTCCTGCTGAGCGGCGTCCATGTGCGTCTCCCCATCGCTTCCCCAAGGCGGGCTTCGCTGCTGCGAACCACGTCGTGCATCTTACGGAGAGTGGTCGTTCATCGGGAGTCCTATCCTTTTGCAGGATCACCGGGCGCACCCGGTATTCTGGTGCGGGCGGTGGGCGCCAAGCGCGTCCACCGGACCACACCCATCCACTCGGGGCCTTAGCTCAGTTGGTAGAGCGCTGTCTTTGCATGGCAGATGTCAGGGGTTCGACTCCCCTAGGCTCCACATCGTGAGAGGCTCTCTGAACTGCGGAAACGCATGTTTCAGAGAGCCTCCTGGCGTCGATGCCCCGGCACTGTGCCGACCGCCCGTCGAACTGCGGGCCCGATTCCGGCCCCCGGGATGCCGGCCGGTGCGGCGCGCAGCCCGGATGCGGGATCGCGCCGGGCACGCGGGGTGGCCCGATCACGACGGGCACGGCCGGCTGCACCGTGGGCGATGTACCCGGGCAGCCCAGCGCGGGATGCCGTTCCCCGAGGGAGGCGGCAGGGTGGCCTTGAGCAGGATCCTCCCACCCGGACACCTTCCCGCGCGATGATCTCCCCCGGACCTTCGCGCAGACAAGGACTGGCCATGGCCGTGACCCGATACCGGCGGCTCGCAGGCGCCGCAGGGGCAGCGTTCCTGACCGCCTCACTCGCCGGGTGCTCCGGTCTGGGACGTACGGCTGTGGGGCCCGTCTCCTACGACACCAAGGGGGCCGGGCATGTGGTGGTGAAGAGCCCCGTGGTCACGGGTTGCCATCGGCTCACATCCACAGGCGCCGTCTCGGTCACCAACGGGACGCTGGTCGACATCATCATGTACCCCACCACCGACTGCTCCGGTTCCATGTCGATCTATGTGGCGACCGGGACGTCCGATGTGGTCGCTCCGGACGCGCCCCCCTGGCGGAGTTACAGCATCGTCCACTGAACGGCCTGTATGGGATCGTGAACGGTGTGCCCTGCCAGGGCCGGGCTCGTGGCGGCGGATGCCGGGACAGCGCTCGTGTGAGCTGAATCACCGGAACTCCGGGTGCCGAGCGGACAACTGATGACGTGGACTACGCGATGCACGGCCGGATACGCGACGGTGACCCGGAGGCGTTCAGGGAGTTGTTCGACGCCCATGCGCCCTTGGTGTACCGCCATGCCGTACGGACGACCGGTGACTGGGCGCTCGCCGAGGACGTTGTCTCCCTCACGTTCCTGGAAGCGTGGCGGCTGCGGCACAAGCTCAGAGACGAGGGGGAGAGCCCCCGGCCGTGGTTGATGGGAATCACCGTCAACGTCCTGCGCAACACCACGCGTACCGCCCGCCGACACCGTGCGGCGCTGGGCCGGCTGGTGGTCCGGGACACCGTGCCCGACTTCGCGGACGAACTTGTCGGACGGCTCACCGATGCCGCCCAGCTGGCGGCCGCGCAGCGAGCGCTGAAGAAGCTGCGCCGGGGCGACAGAGAGGTCTTCACGCTCTGCGTCTGGTCCGGGCTGGAGTACGCGGAGGCCGCCGAGGCCCTCGGCGTGCCCGTGGGCACGGTCCGCTCCCGTCTCTCCCGAGCCCGCACGCGCCTGCGCGCTCTTGCCGAACAGGAGCTGCGCGAATCCCCCGCGCGGGAACGGCAAGGACGTCAGGAACCAAGGGAATCGCGGCGTTCTTTGGAACCCACCCCCGGCTACGGACAAGTACGGGGTGGCCGCACGGACGCGGCCCGGTCGAATGAGGAGAAGAACCGATGACCCGCACCCTCTGGCGGCGGACGCAGGAACCGCTCGACCATGCGGAACTGGCCGGGCTGCTGCCCGCGCCCGGTGATCCGGATCTTTCACGCGACCGTCGCCGACTCCTTGAGGAGCATCTGATGCGTGAGATCCAGCAGACCCCCGAGCCCAAGCCGGTACGACCGGTGCGGCGCGCGCTGTTCATCGGCGTTCCCGTCACCGCGCTCGCCGTGACCACCGCACTCGTGGTGGGCGCGATCACCGATGACGGGAGCGGATCCGACAAGGCCAAGGCACCGGTCGTGCGGCTGGACGACGACAGCACGGGGAAGGTGGCGACCACCCTGAACCTGATCTCCACAGCGGCCGCCAAGCAGCGGGTTCCCGAGCCGAAGCCGGGCCAGTACGTCTACATCAAGAGCCGGGTGTCCTACCTCAGCCAGGAGATCAACGCCGATTCGAGTAAGACGAAGTCGCGTGTGGAGAAGCCGCACCTGCGTGAGGTCTGGCTGTCCCCCGATGGCAA
Organism: Streptomyces sp. NPDC004609; assembly: GCF_042873655.1. Classification (NCBI taxonomy): domain Bacteria; kingdom Bacillati; phylum Actinomycetota; class Actinomycetes; order Kitasatosporales; family Streptomycetaceae; genus Streptomyces; species Streptomyces sp. NPDC004609. Next base: position 172,760 of record NZ_JBIALS010000005.1, read on the forward strand.
GAAGGGCTGGCTCATCGAGGAGGGGAGGTTCAAGAACGGCATCACCCTCGACGATGACGGTCCCGGGCAGCCCTTGAGTGGCTACAACTACCTCAAGACACTCCCGACCGACCCTGATGTTCTGCTTGAGAAGATCTACAAGGACTCAAAGGGCCAGGGCAAGAGCAGGGGGCCACACGCCCAGGCGTTCACCGCGATCGGCGACCTGCTGCGTGAAGAGTTTGCTCCGCCCAAGCTGTCCGCTGCCCTTTACCAGGCCGCCGCGAAGATTCCGGGTGTGGTGGTCCTGGACAAGGCGGAGGACGGATTCGGCCGGGACGGTATCGCCGTCGCTCACACGGATGCGTCGGACGGCTCCCGCTCGGAGTGGGTCTTCGACCGGTCCACGTATGCCTATCTCGGTGAGCGTGTTGTCCAGCTCAAAGGCTTCGACGACGTCAAGGCGGGCACCGTCACCGGGCGCACCGCCGTTCTGGAGCGTGCCGTGGTCGACTCCAAGGGCCAGCGTCCCGAGCCCAAGCGCCGCTGATCCCTCCGGGGGCGCCGGAGATCCGGTGCCCCCGTTCTGGGCCTGGTGTTTCACGTGAAACGGGCTATCAGGCTGATGTTTCACGTGAAACGGCTACCGGTCCCGATGGCTCTCGTCGGGTGAGGCCCGTAGCGTCATGACGGTGTTGCCCTTGGTGCCCATGCAAGCCCCATGTGGCGCCACATTCCGCCGGAGGGGCGCAATGACTGTGTTCTCTGGTGCCATCCCGCGCCGCCCTCTGCCGCAGCACCGGTTCCCGGGTGCCGCAACCGGGGCGGTGTGGGCCGTACGGGTGGTGTTCATCAGAAGAACCGCTTAGCGGCTGCGTCGGTCCCTCGCAACTCAAGATGCATACACATCATGAGAAAGGTATGCAGATCGCCCAATCTGAAAGCGAGGGGTCATGACCTGTGCCAAGGTCAGAAATCTGTGGAGTGCGCTTCTCGGCGCGCTCGTCGCGCTGCTGGCGTCGCTGGGGCTGACCGGCTCCGCCGCCGCGCAGCAGGCCGCCGTGCGGACGCCGGACGAGTCGGCGCAGCCCGAGGGCGCGGTGAAGCCTCAGGAGCCGGCGCACACCGGTCGACCGGTGCTTGTGCGCCAGGAGCGGGAGCGCGAGCGAGCCGCCCGGGCCCTGCTGCCGGCGCTGGTGCCCGCGCAGAGCACCCGCTGGAACACGGGAGCGCGCGACAGGTCGCTGCCGCCCACCATCAAGCAGCGCATCCGTGCCGAGGCGCACGGGGCGTCGCCCTCGGTCCGCAAGGTGCCCGCGTTCGACCTCGACGGTCCCCTGACCGTCCGGGCCGCGGAAGCGGTGGCGGACCGGGCGCTGAGGGCGGACCGCTCACGGGTCGTGGACCGGGCGGTCGTTCCGGGCGGGGTGCGAACCCCGGACTCCTTCGCGGCAGGGGACACACCGGCCGCCATGGACCGCATGCTCACCGACCGGACGTCCGGGAACAGCCGCGCCCCTGAAGGCCGCACCCACGAAGACGGCCGCACCCCCGACGGCAGCCGTACGGCCATGGGCCGGGTCCCCGCTCACAACGCCTCTGTCCACAACGCTCCTGTCCACGCCTCCGCCCAGGACGCAGCTCCGGCCTTCCTCGTGCCCGCCCAGGACGCGCCCGTCTCGGTCGAGCCCTCCGCCGACTCCGGTCACCCGCGCCGGAGCGAGGACGAGCGGACGGGTGCGACCGGCCTGCCCGCCGCGCCCCCCGCCTTCGCCCCTCTGTACGCCGTGCCGGTGACGGCCGCCGTGTCATCGTCGGACGCCCGCCGGGGCGCCCCGGACCGGGCGCTCGCATCGGAGCACGAGCGGGAGCAGGGGGATGCGCAGCGCCGTGTCACCCACCTGGCCGCGCGCCCCGTACGGGACCTCGCACCTGCTCCCGGCACCGCCGCGCACCCCTCTACCGCAGACCTCGCGGCAGCGTGAAGCGCCGGGAGCCGCATCGGCAACTCCCGGCGCCATCCACCGAAGCCCGCCTCAAAGGCGGTGTCCGATCAGCGGCGGTCGTCGCGGTCCGAAGCCTCCGACTCGGCCTGCTTGGCCTGTACCTCGGGATCCAGCGCCTCCGGACTGCCGTCGACGGACGACAGCGGATCACGCCCGGAGACCTCGGTCGCCGCGGGCGGCTCCACCAGCCAGTCGGGGTTCGCCTGCTTGTCCCACCACTTCCACACGGCAAAGGCCCCGGCAGCCACGACACCGACGATCGCGAGACCCTTGCCGAACCGTGCGGCCTTCGCCCGCCGCTCGTGCTTCCTCACAAGCTTCCGAATCTCCTTCGGCGTCACCTGACCGCGTAGCGCGGCCAGCGCGGCGGTGGAGCGAGCAGCGGCTTCCTCCCGTACGGGCTGAGCCGCGGCGACCGCGTGCTCGATACGCGGCTTGGTGTAGTCCGCCGCCTGACGCGCGGCCTTCCGGGCATGGACCGCTGCCCGGTGCGCGGCGTCGTCCACCTGCGGCGGCACATGCGGCGCCACACGGGTGCCGTACTGGACGCGGGCCTGCTGAGCGGCCTTCGAGACTTTCGGCGCGAGCCGTACGCGGGCTTCGTGTGCGTAGTGCACGGCCTGGTTCCTGGCCGTACCGGCGTATGGCGCCACCACTTCCGCGGCGTGCAGCACGCTGTCCTTCGCCGTATCGGTCGCGGCGCGCACGCTGTCCATGCGGGTCACGGGGATCCTCCTCCTCGGTGGCGTTTCTGGGGTCCTGGGGTGCGCCCCAGCTCGGCACATTTCGCCTTTCCGTCTGCTGGGAAATCATGCCTGCCGACCGCCGTCTCGGCATGTGGTGCGGGCATCCGGGTCAGCGGCGCGGGCATCCGGGTCGTACGGGGAACCTGCGAACGACGATGCCACGATTCCGGCCGCGGCGCGCCTTCGCTGCGCTCACTCCGACCGGATTTCCGCCCGGGCCGCCCTTCCGTGCGAGGATCGGGGACGTTCAGTGAGACGACTTACGGAAGGCAGGACCGTGGCCGAGCAGCTTTACGCCACCCTGAAGACCAACCACGGCGACATCGAGATCCGGCTCCTGCCGAACCACGCGCCGAAAACGGTCAAGAACTTCGTCGAGCTCGCGCAGGGAGAGCGTGAGTGGACCCACCCGGCCACCGGCAAGAAGTCCAGCGACAGGCTGTACGACGGCACGGTGTTCCACCGGGTGATCGGCGGCTTCATGATCCAGGGCGGCGACCCCCTGGGCAACGGCACCGGTGGCCCCGGCTACGAGTTCGCCGACGAGTTCCACCCCGAGCTCGCCTTCGACCGTCCCTACCTGCTGGCCATGGCCAACGCCGGTCCGGGCACCAACGGCTCGCAGTTCTTCATCACCGTGGCCCCGACCGCGTGGCTGACCCGCAAGCACACCATCTTCGGCGAGGTCAGCACCGACGCCGGCAAGAAGGTCGTGGACGCGATCGTGGCCACGCCGACCAACCCGGGCACCGACCGCCCGCTCGACGACGTGGTGATCGAGTCCGTCGTCGTCGAAACCCGCGAGGGCTGAGCCCACCGGGCGCCTGCGCCCCTGCCCGGCACTCAGTGTGCTGCCGCGCCGCCCCGCTCCGGCGTCGGCGCGCGTTCGAGGCTCTGAGGGGTCTGTACGCCCGCGTACGCACCGGCGGACCCGCTCCCGCACACCTTCCCCGTGCCCCGTGCGGACACCCGCCACGCGGTCGGGGAACAAATACGCCCCGTCCATCCGTCTGGATGGACGGGGCGGTGTGTTGAGTCGGGAATAGTGATTGAGGGATTTCATGGACCAGGCGCCAGGCAGTCCACCTGAGTCGCCGGGCGCGCACAGTGTGCCCAGCTGCTACCGGCACCCGGATCGCGAGACCGGTATCACCTGTACCCGCTGTGAGCGCCCGATCTGTCCGGAGTGCATGATCAGCGCGTCCGTCGGGTTCCAGTGCCCGGAATGTGTCCGTACCGGCTCCGGTACGGGTCACAGCCCCACGGCCAATCAGCCGCGCACCATCGCCGGCGGCACGGTTGCGGCCGACTCGTTCCTGGTCACCAAGATCCTCGTCGGGATCAATCTCGCCGTGTACGTCCTGGTGCTCGCGCTCGGCTGGCGGTTCGTGCACGAGACCGAGCTGGTCGGATACGCGTACGACCCGCGGCTGGGCGAGATCGTCGGGCTGGCGGACGGCGAGTGGTACCGCCTGTTCACCTCGATGTTCGTGCACCAGGAGATGGCGCACCTCGCGTTCAACATGCTCGCCCTGTGGTTCCTGGGCAGGATGGTGGAACCCGCGCTCGGCCGCAGCCGTTTCCTCGCCCTCTATCTGATCTCAGGGCTCGGCGGTGACGCCGTCGTGTATCTGCTGGAGTTCCCGGGGCGGGGGACGATCGGTGCCTCGGGTGCCATCTTCGGCCTGGTCGGAGCCTTCGCCGTGCTGGCGCGGCGCTCGAACCTCGATATGCGGCCGGTCATCGCGATCATCGCGCTGAATCTCCTCATCACCTTCTCCCGGCCCGACTCGATCTCCTGGGAGGCGCACGTCGGCGGTCTGGTGACCGGTGTGCTGCTGACTCTGGGGCTCGTCTACGGGCCGCGTGAGCGGCGTACGGCCATCCAGGCGGTCACGTTTGCCGCTGTTCTGCTGGTGATCGTCGTGATCATGATCGTCAGAACCATGGCGCTCACCGGATGAGCGTCCCGGACCGATCACCGGAGTCGATGATCCGGAGCCGACCCCACCGCGAACCGGCCCCGAGCCATGCCGGAGTGATCCGGCATGCCCGGGAAGGGTGGGACCACCGCAGGGGCTCCGGCTCGACCGCGGTGGCTCCGGAGCGATCCGGAAGCGGCTGTGTGTGGACGCGGAGGTCCGGGAGTCGGCCCGGGAGCACCGCATCCGCTGGTCCGGGACCCTGTCGTCGCTCACCTGAGCGGGACGCGTCCCAACAGTTGTCCACAGTGTGTGGCGGATCTTGTGCATGCTGTGGGGAACATGTGTGCCCCTTGTCGCCGCTACGGGTTTACCCAGCGGGGACAAGGGACGGAGCACATCATCAAGGTGGTCGACGCAGTCACACCGGCGTCAACGTTCTGAAGGTTATCCACAGATCGTCTGACCTTTTCCCCACTGTGGACAACGCTGTGGATAACCTTGGGGCAGAGCTTGACGTCGAGGTGGTCGGGCTGCTGTCCCCGCGACCCTCCCCGCCTGCGCGGCTTCCGCTACTTCCACTGGGTGGAGACGCCGAAGCCCGCCGCGATGAACCCGAAGCCCGCGACGATGTTCCAGTTCGTGATGGACTTGATCGGCAGTTCGCCCTCGGTCACATAGAAGAGGACGATCCATGCGAGCCCGATCAGGAACAGCCCGAGCATCACCGGCGCAACCCAGCTGCGGCTGGTGAGCTTGATGTTCGTCGCCTGCTTCGTGGCCGGAGGCGGCGTGAAGTCGGCCTTCTTGCGGATACGTGACTTCGGCACGAGGGACTCTCCTGTCGATGCGCTGCGTGACCGCGCAGGGAAACTGTGGCTGGCGCCGGGGGCTGGAGCGACGGGGACCACTGCCTCCCCCGGGCGTCCGTTAGCGTAGTGCTTCCGCGGCGCCTGATGAGATAAGGGTACGCTGAGCAATTCTGCCGACTTCCGGCCAGGGGCCCAAGGCGGCCGGTGCCGGAAGCGGTCCGAGTGGCACACGAGGCAAGAGGTACGGGTTCGACGATGGGTGGACGACGGGTGACCGGCAGGGTGCTGACCGCTGCCGTCTTCGCCCTCGCCGGGCTGATCTTCGTCACCTCCTTCAACACCGCCAAGGGCACCAACCTCCGTACGGACGACTCCCTGCTGAAGCTCTCGGACCTGATCCAGCAGCGCAGCGACAAGAACGGCGAACTCGACGAGTCCACGGCGGCCCTCCGCGACGACGTCGACGCCCTCGCCCAGCGCGACGACGGCTCGACCAAGGCGCAGGACGAGCAGTTCGGCGCCCTGAAGCGCGCCGCGGGCACCGAGAAGGTGAGCGGCAACGCGCTGACCGTCACTCTCAACGACGCTCCGCCGAATGCCCGGGCCGCCTCCGGCTACCCGGAGCCGACAGCCAATGACCTGGTCATCCATCAGCAGGACCTCCAGGCGGTCGTCAACGCCCTGTGGCAGGGCGGGGCCGAGGGCATCCAGGTCATGGACCAGCGTCTGATCTCCACCAGCGCCGTGCGGTGCGTGGGCAACACCCTGATCCTCCAGGGGCGGGTCTACTCACCCCCGTACAAGATCACCGCCGTCGGCGACCGGGGGCGGCTCCAGAAGGCCCTCGACGCGTCCCCGGCGATCCGGAACTACCAGCTGTACGTGCAGGCGTACGGCCTCGGCTGGAAAGTCGACGAGCGCGAGGCGGTGACTCTTCCGGGGTACTCGGGCACAGTGGATCTCCATTACGCGAAGCCCGTGGAGTAGCGCTGGGGGTCCGGTGTCGGTTCGGCTGGTCGTCAGGAGCTTCAGCGAACTGTGCATCACGGTCGGTGCCGTCATCGTGCTGTTCGTGGTGTACGTGCTGTTCTGGACCGGGGTCAAGGCGGCCGGTGCCACCGACGGGCAGATCGACCGCCTCCAGGACGAGTGGTCGCGGGGCGCGATCGCACCGCCCGTCAGCGCTCCCGACGGCGCGGCGGCCCCCGGCGGCCGGCCGGGCTCCGCCGCCTCAAGCGGAGCCGCCCCCGGGCGCTCGGACGGGGCCCCGCGGCCGCCCGCCGCCTACCGCGACGGCAGGCCCTTCGCCGTGATGTACATCCCACGCTTCGGCCGGACATGGGACTGGCCCGTTCTCGAAGGCACCGGGGTCGGCACCCTCAAGAAGGGCCTCGGCCACTACGCGGGCACGGCCGCGCTCGGCAGCCGGGGGAACTTCTCGGTCGCGGGACACCGCCGGACCTACGGTGACCCCTTCAAGGACTTTCCGCGGCTGCGGCCCGGGGACGCCGTCGTACTAACGGACGGCACGACCTGGTTCACCTACCGGATCGACAGAAAGCCCTACAGAACGGTCCCGACCGATATCGGAGTGATCGATCCCGTTCCGAAGAAGTCACCTTTCAAAGATCCGGGCCGGTATCTGACCTTGACGACGTGTGATCCGGAGTGGGGCAGCAGCCACCGGCTGATCGCGTGGGCCCATCTGGACGCCACCCAGCCTGTGACGCAGGGCAAACCGGAAGCTTTGCGCAGCTGACCCGCAGGCCCCTGCCGCCCCTTAGTCTGGAGCGGTACCGAACGGAAAGGGACGGCATGTACGGCTGGATCTGGCGGCATCTGCCGGGCAACGCATGGGTGCGGGCGTTCATCTCGCTCGTGCTGGTCCTCGCGATGGTCTATGTCCTGTTCCAGTACGTCTTCCCGTGGGCGGAGCCGCTGCTTCCGTTCAACGATGTGACGGTCGACGGTGAGAGCGCCGGTGGCGCAGGCGTCGGCACGGGCCAGGAGGGGGCGTCCCGATGAGCGGCGCGAGCAGCACGACCGGAACCACGCACACGACCGGGGCCGAGGGTGTCTTCGGGGGGCTCGGGCGCAACGGTGCGCGCGCCCGCATCCTGGTCGTCGACAACTACGACAGCTTCGTCTTCAACCTCGTCCAGTATCTGTACCAGCTGGGCGCGGAGTGCGAGGTCGTACGGAACGACGAGGTCGCACTCTCCCACGCCCAGGACGGCTTCGACGGCGTTCTGCTCTCCCCCGGCCCCGGCGCCCCCGAACAGGCCGGTGTCTGTATCGAGATGGTCCGCCACTGCGCCGCCACGGGGGTACCCGTCTTCGGGGTCTGCCTCGGGATGCAGTCGATGGCGGTGGCGTACGGCGGTGTCGTGGACCGGGCCCCCGAGCTGCTGCACGGCAAGACCTCGCCCGTCACCCACGAGGGCCGGGGCGTCTTCGCCGGGCTGCCCTCGCCCTTCACCGCGACCCGCTACCACTCGCTGGCCGCGGAGCCCGCCGACCTGCCCGATGTCCTGGAGGTCACCGCGCGGACGGCCGACGGCATCATCATGGGGCTGCGGCACCGGGAGCTGCCCGTCGAGGGCGTGCAGTTCCACCCCGAGTCGGTGCTCACCGAGCACGGGCATCTGATGCTCGCCAACTGGCTGGCGCAGTGCGGTGACACGGGTGCCGTCGAGCGTTCGGCGGGTCTCGCGCCGGTGGTGGGCAAGGCCGTGGCGTGACCGCCCCGCGTCCTGGGGAGGAGCCCGACCCCCTGACGGACATCCGTGTGGCGGCGGGGTCCGGTGGGACGCCGGCCCATGAGCCGGCGTCGTGGACGGACGGCCGGCCCGGACCGCAGCCGGGCACGCAGCCCGGGGCCCCGCCCTGGGCCGAGGGCCCCGGCCTCTCCCCGGCTCAGGCGCCATCCCTGACTCCGGCGATGGTCCCTTTCCCTGTTCCCTCCCCGCCCCGGGATCCGGCACCGTCCGGAGCTCCCGCGCAGCCGGAGCGGGCCCGGCAGCCCCGGCATGCCCGTCCGTCCCTCCAGCCGGAGCACGGGGTGTACGGGCAGCCTCCGACGGGCCCGGCGGCTTCCGCGGGCACCACGTCGGCGCGACCGGAGCCGTTTGACGAGACGGGCCGCCAGGACGACTGGTTCACGCGGTCCGGGCCTCAGCAGAGACCGGAGCCCCGGCACCGTCTGCCGAAGGACCCCCCGGCGCCCGGCCCTTTCACCGATCCGCTGACCGGCCCCCTCACCGATCCCCTGGCAGCCCCGGTACGCGGCCGGGTGAACGGTCGGCGGCCCGGCCCGGCGTCCGATCCCCTGACCGATCCCCTCACCGGGCCGCTGCACGGCCGTCCGGATGTACGGCCACCCGTCCCCGAGCCGATCCCGGTGTCCGAGCCGGTACCCGGAGCCGACCACCGGGGCGGCGGCCGGAGGGGCACAGGCCCCGGGCACGCCCCGGAAGAGGGCCACATCCCGGAGCGGGACCACATCCGGGAACAGGGCCACACCGGGGACCGCGGGCCCGTCCCGGAACAGGCCCCGGCCCGGCTGCAAGCACCCGGCCCCGAGCCGGTCACCGGCCTCGATCCGCTCGTCGGTCCGGAATCAGGACCCGGGCCGGAGTACGGCGACGCTCCGGACCGGAGGGCCGTGGCGCCCGACCGGGACGACGCCACCATCGGACTGCGTACGTCCGACACCCGCCGCGCGCTCGGAACGCCGCCCGCCGACTCGGCCCCCTCGGTACGGACACCGGTGTCGCCGCCCCCGCCCGGCCCCGGGCGGGCCGAACGGCGCAGGGCCGCCAGGGGCCGGGGACGTAAACAGCCCGACCCCGCCACCGCCATGGCCTCCGACGCGCCCGCCCGGCCGCTCTCACGGATCGAGGCCCGCCGGGCAGCCCGCGCCGCCAAGGACAGCCCCGCCGTCATCGCCAGCCGGGCCATAGGGGAACTGTTCATCAGCTTCGGCGTGCTGATGCTCCTCTTCGTCACCTACCAGCTCTGGTGGACCAATGTCCGTGCCGGGCACGAGGTCAGCAAGGAGACCAACAAGATCCAGGACAGTTTCGAGAAGGACGAGCGCACACCCGGCGCCTTCGAGCCCGGCCAGGGTTTCGCCATCATGTACATCCCCAAGCTCGACGTCGTCGTCCCGGTCGCCGAGGGGATCGACAAGGACAAGGTCCTCGACCGGGGGATGGTGGGCCACTACGCCGACGGCAGGCTCAAGACCGCCATGCCCGCCGACCGTACGGGCAACTTCGCGGTGGCCGGCCACCGCAACACCCATGGCGAACCGTTCCGCTACATCAACCGCCTCAAGCCGGGCGACCCGATCGTCGTCGAGACCAGGGACGCGTACTACACGTACGAGATGGCGAGCATCCTGCCCCAGACCTCACCGTCCAACATCGGTGTCATCGGTCCGGTTCCTCCCGGATCGGGCTTCACCGAGCCCGGCCGGTACATCACTCTCACGACCTGCACGCCGGAATTCACGAGTACCTACCGCATGATCGTGTGGGGCAAGATGGTCGAGGAACGGCCGCGCAGCAAGGGCAAACCGGACGCGCTCATAGGCTAGGGCCTGATCAAGGGCAGGCCCTGGGGACTATCAGACGGGAACAGGTGCAGTGTCACGTGCGCGCAGCCGGGTCGCCGGCGCCATCAGTGTCCTCGGCGAACTGCTGATCACCGCGGGCGTGGTCCTGGGGCTCTTCGTGGCCTATTCACTGTGGTGGACGAATGTCGTCGCGGACCGCGAGGCGTCCCGCCAGAGCGACCGGATGCGTGACGGCTGGAAGAGCGACAACGCGCCCCGGGGGCTCGACACCAAGGACGGCATCGGCTTCCTCCATGTGCCCGCCATGGACAACGGTGAGGTGCTGGTGAAGAAGGGCACCGATCCCAAGAAGCTGAACGACGGCATCGCGGGCTACTACACCGAGCCGGTCGCATCCGCGCTCCCCTGGGACGCCAAGGGCAACTTCACCCTCGCCGCGCACCGGGACGGCCACGGCGCGAAGTTCCACAACATCCACAAGATCAAGGTGGGCGACCCGATCGTCTTCGAGACGAAGGACACCTGGTACGTCTACAAGGTCTACGAGAAGCTCCCCCAGACCTCGAAGTACAACGTGAAGGTGCTGGACCCGGTCCCGAAGCAGTCGGGGAAGACCAAGGCGGGCCGTTACATCACCCTGACGACCTGCACCCCCGTCTTCACCTCCGACTACCGCTATATCGTCTGGGGCGAGCTGGTGCGCGAGGTCAAGGTCGACAACGACCGCACGCGCCCCGAGGAACTCCGCTGAAACGATCCGTGCGAGCGACGCGCAGTACTTACTGCGCACGGTAGGCCCATGCACCCGCACGGTGACCGGGCACTGCCACGATGACCGGGCGCTGCCCACGGCCACCTCACACCACCACGATGGGCCCGGCCACCGGACACGCCCGCGCGACTCCCGTGCGGCCGCCTCCGCGCCGTGAGTCGCTCCACGGCGAGTCGGTCCACCACGCCGGAGGCCCCGGCACCCTCCTGGGGTGCCGGGGCCTCCGGGCGTTCGCTCGACGGTGGGCGGAATCAGTCGCCGCCGATTCCCCCGTTGATGAGCCCGCCGTTGTTGCCGCCGTTGTTGCCGTTCCCACCGCCGACGTCCTGGGTCCGGACGCTGACCTGGTCGTTGCCGTTCGCCGGGCCCGCCGGCGGGTTCTGGGCGACCACCAGCGCGTTGTCGTCCTCGGGGCCGTCGATGTTACCGATCCGGAGACCGGCCTGTTCCAGCATCGCCTTGGCGTTGCCGAGCGTCTGGCCGAACAGATTCGGGACCTGGGCCTGCTGCTCGGGTCCCTTGGAGACCGTGAGCTTCACCGTGGAGCCCTCGGCCGCCCTGGTGTTGCCCTCCGGGGACTGCCTGATGACCTGGTCCTTGGGCCGGTCGGAGTCGATGAACTCCGTCGTCACCTGGAACCCCAGTGTCTGGAGCTGCTGCTGGGCGTTCGGCAGCTGGTTCCCGACCACCGGGGGCACACTCTTCTGTGCCTGCCTGGCGACCGTGATGGTGACGACCGAGTTCTTCTCGGCCTGGCTGTTGCCGGGCGGGTTCTGCTCGATGACCGTGCCGGGGTCCTCGTCCGACGACTCGCTCGTCTTGACGACGACCTTGAAGCCCTTGCGCGTCAGGGCCTCCTTGGCGTTCTCCTCCGACTTCTCCGTGACGTCGGGGACCTCGATCTTGGGCGCGCCCTCGGAGACGACCACCTGGATGGTCTCGCCCTGCTTCATCTTCCCGGACTCGGGCGTCTGGCTGCAGACCGAGCCCGTGGGCTGGTCGCAGCGCTCCGTACCGGACTGGGCGACCTTGACCTGGGCGTTGCCCGCGAGGACCTGTGCCTCTTCGAGTGTCTTGCCGACCAGCACGGGCACGGTCACATCGCCCTGGCTGTCACCGCTGCCGTCGAAGATGGACCTGCCGATGAGGATCGCGCCGACCAGCACCAGCACGGCCGCGACCGCCAGCAGGATCGTCGAGGTGTTCGACTTCTTCTGGCGGCGCCGGTCCGGGCGGTCGTCATAGCCGCCGAATCCCCCGGCGGCGCCGTCGTCGGGATTCATCGGCGGAAGCATCGAGGTCTGGGCGGCCGGGTCGGCCTGCCTCAGCGCCGTGGTGGGCTGCTCGCCGCCGCCGTATCCGCCGTAGCCGACCGCGCCCATCGCCGCCGTCGCGGCGACGGGCTGGCCGTCGAGGCACGCCTCGATGTCGGCCCGCATCTCGTCGGCGGACTGATAGCGGTAGTCCGGGTCCTTCACCAGGGCCCGCAGGACGATGGCGTCCATCTCGGGCGTGATCTCGGGGTCGAAGGTGGAGGGCGGCTGCGGTTCCTCGCGTACGTGCTGATACGCCACGGCCACCGGGGAGTCGCCGACGAAGGGCGGCCGGACGGTGAGCAGCTCGTAGAGCAGGCAGCCGGTGGAGTACAGGTCGGAGCGGGCGTCGACCTGCTCGCCCTTGGCCTGCTCGGGGGAGAGGTACTGGGCGGTACCGATGACGGCCGAGGTCTGGGTCATCGTCATCCCGGAGTCGCCCATGGCGCGCGCGATGCCGAAGTCCATCACCTTGACCTGGCCGGTGCGGGTCAGCATGACGTTCGCGGGCTTGATGTCACGGTGGACGATGCCGTTGCGGTGGGAGTACTCCAGAGCCTGGAGGATGCCGATCGTCATCTCCAGCGTGCGCTCGGGCAGCAGTCTGCGCCCGGAGTGCAGCAGTTCCCTGAGCGTGGAGCCGTCGACGTACTCCATGACGATGTACGGGATCGAGACCCCGTCGACATAGTCCTCGCCGGTGTCGTACACGGCGACGATCGCCGGGTGGTTGAGCGAGGCGGCCGACTGGGCCTCCCGGCGGAACCGGGCCTGGAAGGACGGGTCACGGGCGAGATCGGCCCGCAGCGTCTTCACGGCGACGGTGCGGCCGAGCCGGGTGTCGTGGGCGAGGTAGACCTCCGCCATGCCACCGCGGCCGAGCACCGAGCCCAGTTCGTACCGGCCGCCGAGGCGACGCGGCTCTTCCATAACTAGTTCCAGCCCTCTCCGTCAGTCCCCACCGCACCTGTCAGTGGTCCGGTGGTGTGCTGCTCGCGCAAAGGCTACCGGGCGCCCACCACCCGGTCGGCCCGTGACCTTCACCTGATACCTGACCGGTATCGCAATGTGCAGGTATGAGAGGTGGACGTGATACGCGTCACTTCTCACTCATTTCCCTGGCACTTTCTCACTTGTCCAGGATCGCCTTCATCACGTCCTTGGCGATCGGGGCGGCGAGGCCACCACCGGAGATGTCGCCCCGGCTGGCGTCGCTGTCCTCGACGACGACCGCCACCGCGACCGGGGAACCTTCGGCCGTCTTGGCGTACGAGATGAACCACGCGTACGGGCGCTTGCTGTTCTTCTCACCGTGCTGGGCGGTACCGGTCTTGCCGCCGACCTTGACGTCGCCGCCGATGGCGGCCTTGCGGCCACCGCCGTTCTCGACGACGTTCTCCATCATGTCCTGGACGAGCTGCGCGTTCTCCGACGAGAGGGGGCGGCTCATCTCCTGCGGCTTGGTCTGGGAGATCACGTCGAGATTGGGCGCGACCAGCTTGTCGACCATGTACGGCTTCATCAGCTTGCCGTCGTTGGCGATCGCGGCGGCGACCATGGCCATCTGGAGGGGGGTGGCCGCGGTGTTGAACTGGCCGATCGAGGACAGCGAGTTGCTGGACCGGTCCATCGTCTTGTCGTAGCGGGACTCCGCCGCGCGGACCGGGGTGTCCAGCTCGGCGTTGTTGAAACCGAACTTCTGCGCCGTCTCCAGCATCTTGTCCCGGGTGACGTCGTCACCGAGCTTGGCGAAGACGGAGTTGCAGGAGACCTCCAGCGCCTTCTTCAGGGTCGCGTTCTCGCACCCGCTGACCTGGTTCTTCATCACGGTCCGGGTATTGGGCAGGGTGTACGGCTCGGGGGTGTCGGTCGGGGCGTTGATGTCGTCGACCTTGCCGTGCTCCAGCGCCGCCGCCGCGGTGACCACCTTGAACGTCGATCCGGGCGGGTAGACCTCGCGGAGCGCCCGGTTGAGCATGGGCTTGTCCTTGTTGTCCTCCGACGTCAGCGTGGTCCACGCCTTGGTGTCCGCGTCGGAGTTGCCGGCGAAGGACGAGGGGTCGTACGAAGGGGTCGAGGCCAGCGCGAGGACCTTGCCGGTCCTGGGGTCCATGGCCGCGACCGCGCCCTTCTTGCGGCCGAGACCCTCGAAGGCGGCCTTCTGAGCGGCGCCGCTCAGGGTGGTGACGACATTGCCGCCCTTCTTCTTGTCGCCCGTGAACATCGCCATCGTGCGGTCGAAGAAGAGCTGGTCGGAGTTGCCCGTGAGGATGCCGTCCTCCAGCTTCTCCAGCTGGTTGGCGTCGAACGCCTGCGAGGCGTACCCCGTCACCGGCGCCCACATCGGGCCGTTGACATAGGTCCGCTTGTACGCGAAGTCGGTGTCGTCGGTCTTGACGGAGCCCGTGATGGGGTTGCCGTCGACGATGATGTTGCCGCGCTCGCTGGCGTACCGGTCGATCAGGATACGGCGGTTCTTGTCGTTGGTGTTGAGCTCGTCGGCGTCCACGTACTGGAGCCAGTTCGCCCGCACCAGCAGGGCCAGTACGAGGAGCCCGCAGAAGATCGCGATCCGGCGCAGGGGCTTGTTCACGGTCGGACCACCTGGGTCATCTCGGCGTCGGGGGACGGTGCGGGGGCGGGAGCGGGCCGGCGTGCGGTGTCGCTGATACGGATCAGGATGGCGATCAGCGCCCAGTTGGCGATCACGGACGAGCCGCCGGCCGCGACGAACGGCATCGTCATACCGGTCAGCGGGATGAGGCCCATCACACCGCCGGCGACCACGAAGACCTGGAGGGCGAAGGCGCCCGAGAGGCCGATCGCGAGCAGCTTGCCGAACGGGTCGCGGGCGGCCAGCGCCGTACGCACACCGCGTTCCACGATCAGGCCGTACAGCATCAGGAACGCCATCATCCCGGCGAGCCCCAGCTCCTCGCCGAAGCTGGAGAGGATGAAGTCCGAGTTGGCGGCGAACTGGATGAGGTCGGAGTCGCCCTGGCCCCAGCCGGTGCCCAGGGTGCCGCCGGCGCCGAAGGACATCAGCGCCTGGCCGACCTGGTCGCTCTGGCCCCAGACCTTGTCGGAGAAGGGGTTGAGCCAGGCGTCCACCCGCTGCTGGACATGGGTCGCGAAGGTGGCCACGCCGACCGCTCCCGCCGCCGACATCAGCAGACCGAAGACGATCCAGCTGGTCCGCTCGGTGGCCACGTACAGCATGATCACGAACATGCCGAAGAACAGCAGCGAGGTGCCGAGGTCGGTCTCGAAGACGAGGATGAGGATCGACATCGCCCAGACCACCAGGATCGGGCCGAGGTCGCGGCCCCGCGGCAGATACAGCCCCATCACCCGGCGGCTGGCGAGCGCGAGAGCGTCCCTCTTCACCATGAGGTAACCGGAGAAGAAGATCGCGATGATGATCTTCGCGAACTCACCCGGCTGGATGTTGATCGGCCCCAGGCTGATCCAGATCTTCGCGCCGTTGCGGGCCGGGAAGAACATCGGCAGCACCAGCAGGACCAGCGCCACCGCCATCGAGATATAGGTGTACCGCTGGAGGATCCGGTGGTCCTTGAGCACCAGCAGCACCCCGACGAAGAGCGCGATACCGATCGCCGAGTACAGCATCTGCTTGGGCGCGTCCGGGGAGAAGCCGCCGAAGAGCTGTTCGGCACGGCGGATCAGGCGCGGCGACTGGTCCAGCCGCCAGATCATCACCAGACCGAGCCCGTTGAGCAGCACCGCCAGCGGCAGCAGCAGCGGGTCGGCGTACTTGGCGAACTTCCGCACCACGAGATGGGCCACCGCCGCGAGCAGGCCCAGCCCCAGCCCGTAACCGAGGATTCCGGCGGGCAGCTCCCCGTCGAGGGCGAGTCCCACATTGATGTACGCGAACACCGGAATGGCCACCGCGAACGCGAGCATCATCAGCTCGGTGTTGCGGCGGCTCGGTGCGTCGATCGCACCGATCGTGGTGGTGTTGGTGACAACGCTCATGGCGGAGAAGGCCCCCTACGGCTGTTTACTGCTTCCCGCAGTTCGAGGCCAGCTTCTGCTCCTCCTCCGAGAGGGTGGGGCCCGGGGAGGGAGAAGCTGCGGACGGCTTGCTGGTGTTCTGGCCGGCCGGGGTGCCGGCGGTGCCGCCTGCCTCGCCCTCGCCGGGAGGCGCCGTGGCGGCCTTGTCGGCCGCCTCACGGCGCTGCTCTTCCTTCTTGCACGCGGCGGCCTGGCCGGCGAGTTCGTCGATCTTCGCCCGCGCTCTGCCGATGCTGTCCTGGGTGATCGTGCCCTCGACCTGCTTGCGCTGGTAGGGCGGTAGGTACTTGAGTTCGATCTCGGGGTGATCCTTCTCCACCTTCGAGAGCGAGACCCACGCCAGGTCCTGGCTGATGCCCCGGTAGAGCGCGACGTGCCCGTCCCGGGAGCCGACGTAGTACTGCGTCTGCGTCCAGCGGTAGCCCCCGTAGAGGGCGCCGCCGACGACCGCCAGGGCGAGCACGGTGATGAAGGATCGCTTCAGCCAGGTGCGGCCGCCGCGCGGTTTGTCGAACTCGTCGTCGTTGTACGCGCCGAAGCCGCCCTCGGGCGGCGTCCCGCCGTACCCCACGCCGTCGCCGCTCCCGGGCGGGCCGAAGCCGCCGGGCTGCTGCTGCGGCACCTGGCGGCCGAGACCGGCCGCGCGGCCGGCCGGGGTCTGCATCGCGCCGCCGTCGTTCAGCGGGTACTGGTTCTCGGCGACCGCGCCGACGACGACCGGGGTGTCGCTGAGCTGGGTCGCGAGGGTGTCGTTGGAGTCGGTGTCCAGGACATCGGCGACGATGCAGGTGATGTTGTCCGGGCCGCCGCCGCGCAGGGCGAGCTGGATCAGATTCTGAACGGTCTCCTGCGGGCCCTGGTAGCTGGCGAGGGTGTCCTCCATCGTCTGATGGGAGACCACGCCGGAGAGTCCGTCGGAGCAGATCAGATAGCGGTCGCCGGCCCGGACCTCACGGATCGACAGATCGGGTTCCACGTGGTCGCCGCTGCCCAGCGCGCGCATCAGCAGGGAGCGCTGCGGGTGGGTGGTGGCCTCTTCCTCGGTGATACGGCCCTCGTCGACCAGCCGCTGCACCCACGTGTGGTCCTGGGTGATCTGCGTCAGCACGCCGTCGCGCAGCAGATAGGCGCGGGAGTCGCCGACATGGACCAGACCGAGCCGCTGGCCCGTCCAGAGCAGGGCGGTGAGCGTGGTGCCCATGCCTTCGAGCTGGGGGTCCTCCTCGACCATCAGCCGCAGCTGCTCGTTGGCGCGCTGCACGGCGGTACCGAGCGAGGTGAGAATGTCCGAACCGGGCACATCGTCGTCGAGCGTGACGAGAGTGGAGATGACCTCCGAGGAGGCGACCTCACCGGCGGCCTGCCCCCCCATGCCGTCGGCGATCGCCAGGAGCCGTGGACCGGCGTAGCCGGAGTCCTCGTTGCCCTCCCGGATCATGCCTTTGTGCGATCCGGCGGCGAAGCGCAGAGACAGACTCATGCGCACCTGCCCCTGCCCTGTCGATGCTGCCTCGGGGTACAGCCGGTCTCGAGCCACACTGCCCACCCTCCGGTCGGGAGCCGGTCCCGGTCCGCTGTCGGGACCGCTGCGGCTCGCTCGCTCCGCTCGCGCGCTGTCATTAGTCCTACTACTTCCGCAGCTCGATGACGGTTTTGCCGATGCGGATCGGCGCGCCCAGCGGAATCGGTGTCGGGGTGGTGAGCCGGGTCCGGTCGAGATAGGTGCCGTTGGTGGACCCGAGATCCTCGACGATCCACTGGCCGTCACGGTCCGGGTAGATCCTGGCATGCCTGCTGGACGCGTAGTCGTCGTCCAGCACGATCGTCGAATCGTGCGCCCGGCCCAGCGTGATGGTCTGGCCCTGCAGCGCCACCGTGGTGCCGGTGAGGGTCCCCTCCGAGACGACCAGCTTGGTCGGTGCCCCCCGCCGCTGCCGGTTGCCGGACTGCTGGCGCTGCGGCGGCGGCGCGGCGGGCTGGCGCGCCTGCTGCGGGCGCGCGTCCCCGCCCCGGCGCGAACCGCGCTGGGTGACGCGCGTGCCGAACAGGTCGCTGCGGATGACCTGGACGGCCACGATCACGAACAGCCACAGAACGGCCAGGAAACCTAGCCGCATGACCGTCAGGGTCAGCTCTGACATTGCCCCCGCTTCACCCTTCGGCTTGCCGGTAAACGATGGTGGTGCTGCCCACGACGATCCGCGAGCCGTCGCGGAGCGTAGCGCGGGTGGTGTGCTGCCCGTCTACCACGATGCCGTTGGTAGACCCGAGATCCTGGATCGTCGAGGGCGTTCCGGTCCGGATCTCACAGTGCCGGCGGGAGACGCCGGGGTCGTCGATCCGCACATCGGCGTCGGTGCTGCGGCCCAGCACCAGCGTCGGGCGGGAGATCTGATGGCGGGTGCCGTTGATCTCGATCCAGCGTCGTACCTGCGCTCCCGGCAGCGGGCCGGGACCACCCGCCGGGCCTACGGGCGCGAGGCCCGGGCGTCCCGCGCCCGGAGGCGGTGCGGACGGCATGGGAGGCGCTCCGGGGAGCGGGCTCGGCACCGCGCGGGGCGGGTAGCCGTATCCACCGGGGGCGCCGGGGCCCGCCGGGTCCCGGTCGGGAGACTGTGACGTACTCGACGCGAGAGTCCGGCTGCGCACCCGGTACAGACCGGTGTCGAGGTCGTCGGCCTTCTCCAGATGGACCTTGATCGGGCCCATGAAGGTGTAGCGCTGCTGCTTGGCGTAGTCCCGCACCAGACCCGCCAGCTCGTCGCCGAGCTGCCCCGAGTAGGGGCTCAGCCGCTCGAAGTCGGGCGTGCTCAGTTCGACGATGAAGTCATTGGGGACGACCGTCCGCTCGCGGTTCCAGATCGTCGCGTTGTTGTCGCACTCGCGCTGGAGAGCGCCGGCGATCTCGACGGGCTGGACCTCGGACTTGAACACCTTGGCGAAGGTGCCGTTGACCAGACCTTCGAGTCGCTGCTCGAAACGCTTCAGGACTCCCATCGGGCACCTCCTCCATTGCTGCCGTCCTGATACTGCTTACTGATCGTATCCACGCGTCGGGAAATCGGCTGGTTCCCCTTGTCTGCCCCGTCGATGAGTGTCACCTCTCACACGGATCGTAGAGGCGGCCTCATGCCAGTGTCCCGCACCCGGGGTGGACCGCGGAGGAGCGGGGGGCGGGCCGTGCTGCGGAGCGGCGGCGGGCCTGTACGAGCGGCCCGGCCGATGTCCGTACGGGGCCGCCCACAGGTCCGCACCGGCCTCTTCCGCCGACCTCCTCCACCGACTCCCGCACCGGCTTTCCCCGGCTTTCCGGCGGCACCGTGGCCGGAGGTCCCGGCCCGGATCCGGCCGAGGCCCGCAGGGCCCTGTGCCGAGGTCCCGGCCGACCGTCCTGCCGGGGCCCGCACCGACGCGGGCCGGATCTTCCGCGAGGTCCGTACCGAGTCCCGTGCCGAACCGAATCCTGTGCCGAGGTCCGCGAGAGAAGGAACGATCGCCGGCCGTTCCCGGTTCCCCTGCCCGTCTCCTGCTCTCCTTCCCCGCCGCCCTGCTGTACTTCCCGTCCCGCCGTCCTTTCCCTTTCCCTTGGCTTTCCCCCCTTCCCCGGGCGTCTCCCCTCCGGTCCCGGCTCTCCGTCCCGTCCGTGTTCCCCGGTCAGGGCTGCCCCAACAAACGGATGTGAATCCACCCAGGACTGCGTGCTAATCTTCTGGATGTCGCCAGGGGGACACACCCGACAGTGCGGAGCCCAGCGACAACACCCAATGCGCGGGTGGCGGAATAGGCAGACGCGCTGGATTCAGGTTCCAGTGCCCGAAAGGGCGTGGGGGTTCAACTCCCCCCTCGCGCACAAGATCGGAAGCCCCACAGGTCATGGACCTGTGGGGCTTCCGCGTTCTCCGGTGTCCTGCTCCGGTGCGTCCCGCCCGTCGGCACCGGCGCCGTGGAATCCGTGACGGTACGACGTCGACGTTCGTCGCTCCCGTACGGGACGAAAGTGGGCCGTAGGCCCCGGACCCGGCTGCCTAGGGTGCGGATGTGAACGTGTCGATGAGGATCTGGGCCGGGCTCCGGGCGGGCTGGACGTGGCTGATGGTGCCCGAGCCGTGGTCGCCGGGGCGGGCGCCCGCGGATCTCCCGGGCCGGGGTGCCGCGGCGCTGTCGAGGCGGGGGCCGGCGGGGGAGCTGACACTCGCGCTGGTGCTGGCCCTGCTGGCGGCCGGGGTCGAGGACATCCTCGGCGAGAGCGGGCCGAGGATGCTCGCCGCGGCGCTCGGGGCCGCCGGGTGCTCGCTGCTGCGTCGCCGCCTGCCCGTCCCCGTTCTGGTGGTCACCGCCGCGCTCGGCGGGGTGGTGGGCGGCTTCTCCCTGGTCATGGGAGTCGTCGCCTGGTCGGCCGGGCGCAGGATCGAGGGCGCCGGGCGGGCGCTTGCCGCGTTCACCGTCGGATACGTGCTCTACGTCGGCGGCTCCCTCCTCGCCCTCTACCGGTCGGACGGGATGCCCCTGGGGCTGGCCCTGGTGACGACTCTGGCCTATCTCGCGACCGCGGTTGTCCCCGGTCTGGCCAGCCGCTACTGGAGCCAGCGCCGGACGCTGCTGCAAGCGCTGCGGGAGCGCAACGCCCAACTGCTGCGGGAGCGCCGGATGATCGCCGGCCAGGCCCGGCTGCTGGAGCGTCAGCGCATCGCCCAGGACATGCACGACAGCCTCGGCCATCAGCTGGCCCTGATCTCCGTGCACACCGGGGCGCTGGAGGTCGACCGTGAACTGACCGGGCGGCAGCGGGAGGCCGTCGGTGTGCTGCGGAACGCCTCCGTGGCCGCGATGCACGAGCTGCGCGAGGTCGTCGGCATCCTGCGCGACGGGGTCGAGGGTTCCCAGGCGCCGGTCGACGAATCGGGCCGGGCCGCACGGGGGACGGCCGGTATCGACGCACTGGCGGAGGCGGCCAGGGCCGCCGGCAACAAGGTCGTGCTGCGGCGCTCGGGCGAGCAGCGGCCCCTTCCCGCCGCGGCCGACCACGCCGCGTACCGGATCGTGCAGGAGTCGCTGACCAACGCCTACAAGCACGCTCCGGGCGCTCCCATCGGCGTGGAGCTGAGATATGAGCCCGACTCCCTCGTCGTGGAGATCGTCAGCGGTGTCGTAGATCCCAGGGTGGCCGGTGACGCGGTCAGCGGGGGACAGGGACTGACCGGGCTGCGCGAGCGGGCCCGGCTGGTCGGCGGGATCGTCCACGCCGGGCCCGCGGAGGGCGGCGGTTTCCGGGTGGCGGGGATGCTGCCGTACGGGGCGGTGGAAGCAGCGCCTTTGGTATCGGCGGACGACGACTTTGCTCAGCAGGCACCCGCGGCTCCCCACGGACATGGTGTTCCGGTCATGAACTGGGACACCTCGACGAAGGGGCCGATGATGAGTGAGCCGGACGGGAGTTACGGCCGGGGCAGCAGAGCCGGCGGCATCGGCCTGGGCTGTGGGATATCCCTGGTGGCGGTGGTGCTGCTGATCGCGGCCGTTGTCGTCGGCGGGTACTTCCTCGTCGACGCCCTGCAAGACGGGATGATCGACCGGTCCACGTACAACGCGGTGAAGGTCGGTGCGGACGAGGACGAGGTGCGCGACCGGCTGCCGAGCGGGGACAACTTCTTCACCGAGGGACTGGGCGACAAAAAGGAGGCACCGGTGGAGCCCGCCGGGTCCGCGTGCCTGGTGCTGATGGCGGAGGAGGGCTCCAGCAGCTGGGACAAGGAGCCGGTTTTCCGGTTCTGCTTCAAGGACGGCAAGCTGATCGAGAAGCAGTCGTACGAGGTCACGATGTAGGGCCCGCTGCCGCTGACGGCACCGGACGCGGGAGCGGGCCGATGCGGGAGCGGTGCGGGAGTGGGCCGCGGGTATCGGTGACGGGCCGGGCGGGATGGTTCGGGCATGCTGGGGTCGGCCGGTGGACCGGATCGACATGGGTGAGTGCGAGGGTGGATATGGCGGGGCCGCGGATCCGGGTCGTCATCGCGGATGACGAGCCGCTCATCAGGGCCGGGATCCGGATGATCCTCACCTCCGACCAGGAGATCGAGGTCGTGGCGGAGGCCGTGAACGGGCGCGAGGCGATCGAGCTGGCGCGTTCCCGCCGTGCCGATGTGGTGCTCCTCGACATCCAGATGCCGGTGATGGACGGGCTCACGGCGATGGGGGAGCTGCGCAGGACCGTCCCGGGAGCGCGGGTGATCATTCTGACGACCTTCGGCGAGCGGGAGAACGTGCTGCGGGCCCTGGAGTCCGGGGGCGCGGGCTTTCTGCTGAAGGACACCGCGCCCGCGGAGCTGATCGGGGCCGTACGGGCCGCCGCCTCCGGCGATGCCTATCTCTCCCCCGGAGCGACCCGCCATGTGGTCGATCAGCTGGCCACCGGGCGGGCGGCGGCCCGCGGTGAGCGGGCGCGGGCGCGGGTGGACCGGCTGAGTGCACGGGAACGGGATGTGCTGGCGCTGCTCGGCGAGGGGCTCTCCAACGCGGACGCGGGGAGGCGTCTGCATATGAGCGAGGCCACGGTGAAGACGTATGTCAGCCGGATCCTGGCGAAGCTGGAGTGCGAGAACCGGGTGCAGGCGGCGCTGCTGGCCCGGGACGCCGGGCTGGGCGCCTGAGGGCGCGGCGCAGCGGTATGTGAGGCGCGGGATCCCGAGTATGCCCCCTGGGCCTGGGGCCTGTGCCGAAGGGCTGGGGGCCTCGGGCTCAGCGGAAGCGGGCAGGGGCTTGTGCCGAGGGCGCAGGTGCTGGGCACTCGGGTGCCGCGGGCGGGCCGGGCGGGGTGACTCGGAGTGAGGGTGGCCGCTTTGGCGGGGGAGGTGGCTCTCGGGTGGTGTTTCCCGTGGAACATCCGCGTTGTCTGTTTCACGTGAAACATTGCCGGATGGGTGGCCGTTCTGCGACGACGCCCTGAGAGGCCGAACGGACCTGGGCAGGACCGGGGTTGGAGGCCGGGGCGCCGGTGCTCGCTGTTCCGGGCGGCCTCTTCGGAGTTGCCCACAGGGGAGACGCCCGCCGGAAAGCGGCGGTACGGTCATGGGCAATTGATGTTGAACAGGCACGGGAGCGGGGCAGTGCATGAGCGAGGCTGAGTCGGTGGCGCTGGTAGGGCTTACGCAGGCGGGGACGGCGGGCTCCGCCGAGGGTGGGCGCGACGGGCAGGCCCGCTCCGCAGGCGGCGGACGGATTCCGGTGGTACCCGGCTTCGCACGGCGCGGAACCGCTGGTGCGGAGGCCGCCCGGTCGCCCAAGCAGATCGGCAAGGCGCTTCGGGACCGGGTGCCGAGGTCTTCGCACGACTCGCTGGTCCCGGCGGTCGACCGGCCGGACGCGATCGAGGCCGTCGAGGAGTCCAGCAAGGGCCGGGTGCCCGAGCTGACGCCGATACGGGTCGGCCGGATGGCTGCCTCGCCCTTCGCCTTTCTGCGGGGCTCGGCCGGACTGATGGCCCACGATCTCGTCGGCACCCCCACGACCGGTGTGAGCGCCCAGATCTGCGGCGACGCACACGCGGCGAACTTCGGTCTGTACGGTGACGCCCGCGGTCGGCTTGTCATCGATCTGAACGACTTCGACGAGACCGTCGTCGGCCCCTGGGAGTGGGACCTGAAGCGGCTCGCGGTCTCGCTGGTGCTGGCGGGCCGGGTGGTCGGCGCGGACGAGGACATATGCCGCGCCGCCGCCTTCGACGCCGTGGGCGCGTACCGCCGCACCATGCGACTGCTGGCGAAGCTGCCCGCGCTGGACGCGTGGAACGCGATCGCGGATGAGGAGCTGGTGTCCCACACGGACGCGCGTGATCTGGTCGGCACCCTGGAGCGGGTCTCGGAGAAGGCCCGTAACAACACCAGCGCCCGCTTTGCCGCCAAGGCGACGGAGGCGTTCTCGGACGCGGAGGGCGAACGGCGGCGCTTTGTGGACGCGCCTCCGGTGCTGCGGCGGGTGCCCGACGCGGAGGCGGCTGCCGTCGCCTCGTCGCTGGCGGATTATCTGGGCACAGTGTCGGAGGACCGGCTGCCGCTGCTCGCGCGGTACGAGATCCACGATGTGGCCTTCCGGGTCGTCGGCACCGGAAGCGTCGGCACCCGCTCCTATGTGGTGCTCCTGCTCGACCACCGGGGCGATCCGCTCGTGCTCCAGGTCAAGGAGGCACGGGCGTCCGCGCTGCTGCCCCATCTGGCCGCCGCCGGGTTCGAGACACCGCAGAGCGAGCACGAGGGCCGCAGGGTGGTCTTCGGCCAGAAGCGGATGCAGGTCGTCAGTGACATCCTGCTGGGCTGGACGACGGTCGAAGGACGGCCTTTCCAGGTACGGCAGTTCAGGAACCGCAAGGGGAGTGTGGACCCGGCCGCGCTCACCGCCGCGCAGCTCGACGACTACGGGCGGATGACGGGTGCCCTGCTGGCCCGCGCCCACGCCCACAGCGCCGATCCCCGACTGCTCTCCGGCTACTGCGGCAAGAGCGAGGAGCTGGACGAGGCTGTGGCGTCCTTCGCCGTGCTCTACGCGGACCGCACGGAAGCGGATCACTCGGCGCTGCTGTCGGCGATCAAGAGCGGTCGGATCACGGCTGAGCTGGGAGTGTGACCCGGGGCCCGGTCGCGCCCGTAGGCTGAGCGGGTGACCCACGATGTGCCCGGCGGGCCGACGACCCGGAACGACGAAGAGCAGGACGCGCAGCTGCGGCCGGAGGCCCGGCTGGAGAAGGCCGTGCGCGCGGCCGAGCAGGCTCTGATCGAGTTCGAGATCGCTCTGGAGACGTTCCGGGTGGAGGTGGAGAACTTCTCCCGGCTGCACCACCAGAGGCTCGGGCCCATGTACGCGCGTCTGGACGAGCTGGATGCGCAGATCGCGGAGGCCAGAGCCGCCCGCACCGGTGACCCGGAGGACCTGCGCAAGGCGCAGGAGGCGCGGGCGATCGTCATGCCGATGCCCGGTGTGGACGAGCTGTTCCACGACTGGATGGACTCCGACGGCCTCTCCCCCGAGGCCAGCGCGATGCTGAGCGGTCAGCGTGTGCGAGCGCCCAAGCGGGTGCGGCCGAGCGAGGAGGCCCGCAGGCTCTACCGCGAGCTGGCCCGTAAGGCGCACCCGGATCTGGCGCAGGACGAACCGGAGCGGGCCAGACGCGAGGAGTTCATCACGCGGGTGAACGCCGCTTATGGGCTCGGTGACGCGGAGCAGCTGCGCGAACTGGCCGCGGAGTGGGAGGCGGGGCCCGTACCCGCTGAGCATCGGCTGAGCGAGGCCGAGGAGCTGTACGCGCGGCTGGAGTGGCTCTCGCAGCGCAGGGAGCTGCTGGCCGCCGTCGCCCATGAACTGGAGGAGAGCGCGATCGGCGCGATGCTCCGGATGGCACCCGACGATCCGGACCGGCTGCTGGAGGAGATCGCCGAGCAGCTGCTCGCGCAGGTCGCCGAGCGGGAGCGGGAACTGTCCCGGTGGGTGGAGTAGTTTTCCCGGAGTGCCGGGCAGGGCTCGCCCGTCCGTACGCCGGGCCCGGACGAGGTGTCCGGGCGCTGACGTCCTTGTTCCCGCCATCGCCCCACGAGGTCCCCACGAGAGAAGGCTTGACCCATGAATTTCGCCCCGCTGCCCTCGGTGGATGCCGCCGCCGTGCCGTCCGACGGCCTGGTGCTCGATGTCCGCGAGGCTGACGAGTGGAAGGCCGGGCATGTGGAGGGTGCGCTGCATGTGCCGATGAGCGACTTCGTGGCCCGGTTCGGCGAGGTGACCGAGGCGGTGGCGGAGGGGCGCCGTGCGTTTGTCATGTGCCGGGTGGGCGGCCGGTCGGCCCAGGTCACCCAGTATCTGGTGCAGCAGGGCATCGACGCCGTGAACGTCGACGGCGGCATGCTCGCCTGGGAGGGCGCGGGCCGTCCGATGGTCACGGACGACGGCAGCCCGGCGTTTGTCCTCTGAGCGCCTGAGCGCCTGAGCGCCTGAGCGCCTGAGCGCCTGAGCGGGCCGTCTGCGTGCCTGAGCGCTTCGGCGTCCGTGCGGGCCGTTTGCGTGGCGGCGTCGGCCGGCTCGGCCGAGACGGCGGGCGGTGCGGAGTGGGCCTTCCTGGCCGTCCGGACAGGCGTCACCTCGCCGAGCGGGCCTCACGCGGTCCGGGCCGTGTGCGGCCCGGCTGTCCGGTCTCCCGGCCGATCGGGGGTTGCCCGGCCGTCGTGCCGTCGCCCGGAGGCGGGCTGAAGGGTGCTCCGAGGCCCGGTACGGCACCGTGGGCCGTCGTCCCGGGGCCCCGGTCTCAGCCGAGCGGATGGGCGGCCAGCAGGTCGCCGAGGGCCTCCTCGTGGGCCGCGGCGGACCCCAGGGAGAGCTCCAGCTGCTTGGCCCACGCGTGATACCGGTGCAGCGGGTAGTCGGTGTCCGCGCCGAAGCCGCCGTGCAGATGCTGGGCGGTCTGTACCACACGGCGTACGCCCTCCGAGGCCCAGATCTTCGCCACCGCGACATCACCGGCCACCGGCAGCGGGCCGCCGACCCCGGCGCTCCCCCTCGCGGGTGTCAGCCGCCAGGCCGCCTGCCACAGAGTCGCCTCCATCGCCCGCAGATCGATATAGCGGTCGGCGGCCTGGATCGCGACCGCCTGGAAGGTCGCCACCGGGAACCCGAACTGCTCGCGCTTTCCGGTGTACTCACTCGTCATCGCCAGCACCCGCTCACCGAGGCCGAGGGCGAGCGCGCAGGTCCCGGTGGCCAGAAGCTGACGCAGCCACTCCCAGGCGTCCTCGGCGTCGATCAGTTCGCGGTCGTCGATCCGCACGGAGTCCAGCGTCACCTCGGCATACCGCTCGCCACTGGTGGAGAACTGCTCGGCGAGCGTGACGCCCTGCGCGTCCCGAGCGACCAGCGCCAGAACGGCACGGCCCTCGCCGGTGTGCGCGGGGACGGCGATCAGATCGGCGGAGTGGGCCCAGGGCACACCCGTCTGCACACCGTCCAGCACCCAGCCGTCCCCGTCCCCGGACCGGTGCGCCGCTCCCCGACCCCCGTCGCTCCCGGTACCCGCACCGTTCACGACGCGGCGCGTGCCGTCCCGCCGCGCGGCGACGGCGAGTTCGGCCGGGTCGTGACCGCTGCGGCCATGGGCTCCGACGGAGATCACCAGCTCACCGCGGCCGACCCGGGGGAGGAGCTCGTCGGCCAGCTCCGCGCCGCCGTAACGTTCCACGGCCATGGCGACCGCGCTCGTCTCCAGCAGCGGCACCCGGGCGAGGACCCTCGCCGACTCGCGCAGCACCAGACAGAGCGCGATGGAGTCCAGCCCCGCGCCTCCGCGCTCGGGGGAGAGCACCAGGCTCAGCAGATCGGCGTCCGCCAGCCTGGCCCACAGCGGTCGGTCGAACTCCTCGGCCACCGCGCCCGGTGTGAGCGCCGGACTCGGCACCGCGTCGGGCGCGACATCCGAGAAGACCGCCTTCGCCGCCTCGACGGCCGCCTGCTGCTCCTCGGTGAAGGTGAAGTCCACAGCCCTGTCCTCCCGTACGCGGACCGCCGGATCTGACGGATCGTCAAGATAGAACAGGTTCCTGAAAATGAACACAGGGCGGTAAGCCCCGGCGCTGCGCCCGGGCGGAAAGGGATCGGCCCCCGCCCAGAGAACGGCCCCCGTGGCGTCATGGTCCACCGCCCCCTTGGACCTCAGCGGTCGAAGTCGAGTTCGACCTCCGATGTGGCCGGGTGCGACTGGCAGGCCAGTACATAGCCGGAGTCCGTCTCCTCGGGTTCCAGCGCGAAGTTCCGGTCCATGCGCACCTCGCCCGAGACCAGGAACGCCCGGCAGGTGCCGCAGACCCCGCCCTTGCACGCGTACGGCGCGTCCGAGCGGGCGCGCAGCACCGTCTCCAGCAGCGACTCCCCCTCCTTGACGGGCCAGGTGCCCGACCGACCGTCCAGCGTCGCCGTGAGCGAGGCATGGGCCGGTGCCGCCAGGGGCGCCGGAGCGGGGGCCGAACCGTCGTCCACATGGAAGATCTCCTGGTGGATACGGCTCCGGTCCACACCGAGCCCGCGCAGCGCCCGCTCCGCGCCCATGACCAGCCCGAAGGGCCCGCACAGGAACCAGCCGTCCACATCCTCCACCGGGAGCAGCGAGGGCAGCAGGCCGCTCAGCCGCTCCCGGTCCAGCCGCCCCGACGGCAGGCCGGACTGCTGCTCCTCGCGCGAGAGCGTGGTGACCAGCTGGAAGCGGTCCGGGAAGCGGTCCTTGAGATCGGCCACCTCGTCCAGGAACATCATCGACGCCATGGTCCGGTCGCTCCGTATCAGACAGAACCGGGACTTCGGCTCCCGCGCCAGCACCGTCGCCGCCATCGACAGCACCGGGGTGATCCCGCTGCCGCCGACGATCGCCGCGAAGTATCCGGGGCGGGGGTCGAGCAGGAAGCGGCCCATCGGGGGCATCACCTCGACGGGATCGCCGACGGACAGCTCCTTGAGGGCGTACGTCGAGAACTCGCCGCCGTCGACGAGCCGGATGCCCACCCGCAGCACGGGATCGGCGCCGGGAGGAACGGCGGGGGCGCAGATCGAGTACGTACGGCGGATCTCCTCGCCCTGGACCACCCGGCGCAGGGCCAGATGCTGCCCCGGGGTGTGCCGGAAGGTCTCCCGCAGTTCGGGCGGCACCCGGAGGGTGACGGCGACCGAGTCGTCCGTCAGCTGCTCGACCGCGGCGACCCGGAGTGAGTGGAACATCTACAACTCCTTGAAGTGGTCGAACGGTTCACGGCAGGCGACGCAGCGGCGCAGCGCCTTGCACGCGGTGGAGGAGAACCGGCTCAGCAGCTCCGTCTCGGTGGAGCCGCAGTGCGGGCAGCGCACGGAGAGGGTGAGCGGAAGGGGCCCGGAGGGGCCTGCCGCCGCGTGCGGACGGGGCGGGGCTATCCCGAATTCGGCGAGCTTGCGTCGGCCCTCCGCGCTGATGTCGTCCGTCGACCAGGCGGGGGAGAGGACTCTGACGACCGAGACATCCGGTATGCCGTGGTCGTGCAGTACCCGCTCGATGTCGGCGGTCATGGTCTCGATCGCCGGGCAGCCGGTGTAGGTGGGGGTCAGTGTCACCTCGGCCCGGCCGGGGCCCAGCAGCCGTGCCCCGCGCACCACACCCAGCTCCGCCAGCGTCAGCACCGGCAGCTCCGGATCGGGCACCGAGCCCACGAGGCGCCGCAGCTCGGCCTCCAGCCGGGTATCCCCGGTGCGGGGCGCCGTCTCGGGCTCCCGCGGACCGGCGGTCCCGGGCGGCTGCGGCGCCGGGGCCGGGGCGGCTCCCCGACGGATGCCGGTTACCATGACGCCCCCGGGTGGCTGCGGTGCAGATGCTGCATCTCGGCGAGCATCCGGCCGAAGGACTCGGTGTGCAGGCCCTGGCGTCCGGCACCCGCCGCCCAGCCGCCGGACCGCGGTCCGGCCGGCACGGTCAGGGTCGCCCGCAGCAGAACGGCCGTCACCGATTCGAGCCAGCGCGCCTCCAGCGCCGGCCAGTCGACATCCAGGCCCTCCATGGGCTGGAACATCTCGCCCGTGAACCTCCAGAGCGCGTCGCAGGCCCGCTGCATCCGCTCATGGCTCTCCGCGGTGCCGTCGCCGAGCCGCAGGGTCCAGTGCTCGGCGTGGTCCTGGTGGTAGGCGACCTCCTTGACCGCCTTCGCCGCGAGGTCCGCGAACTCGCCGTCCGAGGCCGCCAGCCGCCCGTACAGCAGGCGCTGGTAGACCGAGAAGTAGAGCTGGCGGGCGATGGTGTGCGCGAAGTCGCCGTTCGGCTGCTCGACCAGCTGGAGATTGCGGAAGGCCCGCTCCTCGCGCAGATACGCCAGCTCGTCCTCGTCCCCGACGAGGGACAGCAGGACCCTGGCCTGCCCCAGCAGATCCAGCGCGATATTGGCGAGGGCGACGTCCTCTTCCAGGACGGGCGCATGGCCGGCCCACTCCCCCAGCCGGTGCGAGAGCACCAGCGCGTCGTCGCCGAGGGCCAGTGCCGCGGCATGGGCGGTCGTCGTCACAGGTGCTTCACCCCTTCCGGGATCTCGTAGAAGGTCGGATGGCGGTAGGGCTTGTCGCCGGCCGGCTCGAAGAACGGATCCCTCTCGTCCGGCGAGGAGGCCGTGATGGCGGTGGAGGGCACGACCCACAGGGAGACGCCCTCATTGCGCCGGGTGTACAGATCCCGGGCATTGCGCAGCGCCATTTCGGCGTCCGGCGCGTGCAGGCTGCCCGCGTGGGTGTGGGACAGGCCGCGCCGCGAACGCACGAAGACCTCCCACAGCGGCCAGTCCTTCGAGCTGCTCATGCGGTCGCCTCCTGGGGCTCCGGGGTCCGGGGGGTCTGCTGCCGGCCGCCCCGGTGCTTGTCCGCATAGGCCGCCGCGGCCTCCCGGACCCAGGCGCCTTCCTCGTGCGCGCGGCGGCGCTGGGCGAGCCGCTGCTCATTGCACGGCCCGTTCCCCTTCAGGACTTCGTGGAACTCGGACCAGTCGATGGCGCCGAAGTCATGGTGGCCCCGCTCCTCGTTCCACCGCAGGTCGGGGTCGGGGAGGGAGAGGCCCAGCGCCTCGGCCTGGGGGACGCAGATGTCCACGAAGCGCTGGCGCAGCTCGTCGTTGGAGTGACGCTTGATCTTCCAGGCCATGGACTGCGCCGAGTGGGCCGACTCGTCGTCGGGAGGGCCGAACATCATCAGCGACGGCCACCACCAGCGGTTCACCGCGTCCTGGGCCATCTCGTGCTGGGCGGGTGTGCCACGGGAGAGGGTGAGCAGCAGCTCGTACCCCTGGCGCTGGTGGAAGGACTCCTCCTTGCAGATCCGGACCATCGCACGGGCATAGGGGCCGTAGGAACAGCGGCAGAGGGGGACCTGGTTGGTGATCGCGGCTCCGTCCACCAGCCAGCCGATCGCACCGACGTCGGCCCAGGTCAGCGTCGGGTAGTTGAATATGGAGGAGTATCGCTGGCGGCCGGCGTGGAGCTTGTCCAGCAGCTCCTCGCGGCTGGTGCCCAGGGTCTCCGCCGCGCTGTACAGATACAGCCCGTGGCCCGCCTCGTCCTGCACCTTGGCGATGAGGATGGCCTTGCGCCGCAGGGAGGGCGCGCGGGTTATCCAATTCGCCTCGGGCTGCATACCGATGATCTCGGAGTGCGCGTGCTGTGCCATCTGCCGGACCAGGGTCGCCCGGTAGGCGTCCGGCATCCAGTCGCGGGGCTCAACGCGCTCGTCCGCCGCCACGGCCGCGTCGAAGACCGCCTCGTACATCTCCGCCGTATCCGCAGTCACTGCCGTCATCCGGACCCCCTACCGACCGATCGTTCGGTTCATGGACTTCAATGGTGAGTCGGCGGCCCTTAGGGTGTCAACCCTGTGGATAACCGAGGCGGGACCGGGCGGGGATCGGGGCGGGATGAACTCCTACGAGGGCGATGACGTCGAGGGCGCGGGAGCCGGGCGTTCCGGGGCGTCCCCGGGCGCTGCGCCCCGGCCTCCGGACCAGCGGGAACCAGGTCCTGCACGCGGGGCCGACCGGGTGGCCACGCCCGGTGCGCCACCGGCGCCCGGCCACGACCGCGATACCGCGGAGCCCCCTATACCGGGGGCCGGAGCA
This sequence comes from Streptomyces sp. NPDC004609, assembly GCF_042873655.1. Classification (NCBI taxonomy): domain Bacteria; kingdom Bacillati; phylum Actinomycetota; class Actinomycetes; order Kitasatosporales; family Streptomycetaceae; genus Streptomyces; species Streptomyces sp. NPDC004609. Next base: position 204,558 of record NZ_JBIALS010000005.1, read on the forward strand.
CCCGGCTCCGGCGTACCGGACGCGGTGCTTCGGGCCGAAAGCCCGCCTCGTCCCGAGGCCGTGCCGCTGCCCGGGCCCCAGCCCGGAGCCGCCTCCGGAGCCGCGCCCGTGCCCACGCCCGGCGTCGAGCAGGGACCTGCGGCCGCCTCGGAAGCCGCGCCCGGCTCCGGCTCCGGACCTGCGGCCGGCCCCGGCTCCACAGCCGGTCCCGATGGCCGGACGCCCGCGCCCGCGGCGCCGTCCAGCGGTATCGCGGCGCTCTCGCTCCCCTACCAGGCCGTCGCCGCCCTGGCCCTGGGACTCGTCGCTTTACTCGCCTGTGTCCACCTGACCATGGTGTTTCTGCATGTCTCACCGTCCAACACGGTCACCAAGCACTACGGCAAGGGCATCGACGCGTGGATCTACCCCGAGTTCGAACAGAACTGGAAGCTCTTCGCTCCCAATCCGCTCCAGCAGAACATCGCCGTACAGGTGAAAGCCGAGGTCAGAACACCGGACGGTGACCGTAGGACCACCGACTGGATCGATCTGACCGCCGAGGACGTCCGGGCGATACGCGGTTCTCTCCTCCCCAGTCACACCTCGCAGAACGAACTGCGCCGGGCCTGGGACTTCTACACCAACTCGCACGACAACCAGGAACGCGCCACCGGAACGCGCGGGCGCCTGTCCGAGGCCTATCTGCGCCGGATCGTGATGCTGCGCCTGGAACGCCACGACCTCGGCGGTTCCGTCGACCGTGTCCAGGTCAGGTCCTCGTCGGCCTTCGTGAAGGCGCCTGTGTGGAGCGGCGAGAAGACCGACACCCGCCCCGTCTACCGCGTACTGCCGTGGTGGCCGGTCACCGAAGCCGATCTGCCGGGCGGGGTCGACAACGGCGGTACCGAGCGTGCGAGGCGTACGGAGGCCGACCGGTGAGCGACACATCCACGAGCAAGTCCGCCGGGTTCCTCCAGCGGGTCACCGCGACGGCCCTCGGCCCGTACCAGAGCGCCGTCGTCCGGATCGGCTTCGCCCTGACCTGGCTGCTGTTCCTCCTCCGTGAGCTGCCCCACCGCCATGAGTTGTACGGTCCGGACGGGCCGTGGAGCTGGGAGATGGGGCGCGAGCTGATCGCAGGCAACGACGCGTTCACCGTGCTGATGTGGTCGGACGGCGTCATCTGGTTCGAGGCGGTCTACGCACTCGCCGTGCTCTCCAGTCTGCTGCTGATGCTCGGCTGGCGGACGCGCACGATGTCCGTGCTGTTCATGGTCGGGGTGCTGTCGCTCCAGAACCGTTCCATCCTCATGGGAGACGGCGGCGACAACGTCATCCATCTGATGGCCGTCTATCTGGTCTTCACCCGCTGTGGCCGGGTCTGGTCCCTGGACGCGCGCCGTGCGGCCCGCGCGGCGGCCGTGAGCCCGGCGGAGCCGGCCCAGCGGTCCGCGGCCCATCCGTCCGTGACCGGCGGGCCTGCGGGCGACCGGCACCCGGACGACCTCCCGGCACATGACCGGCACCCGAACGGCACATCCCCGGCCGAGCGGTACCCGGACGAGCGGTCCGTGACCGAGCCGCTCGCCGCCGGGGCGGCCGCCGGCCGGGGCGCGGCGCCCGGCCTTCCCGAGGAGCCCCCGTACGACCGGGTCGGCCCCGCGCTGTGGCTGGTGCTGGGACTCGGCCTGCTCACGGCCACCTTGCTCAACCGGACCGGCGCGTTCTTCCTGGTGGTCATGTGGGTGGTCTGGATCGGGCTGGGTCTGTGGTGGACGGCCAACCGGTACGCCCCCCGGGGTCAGGTGCGCATTCTGCTGGACTGCCTCGCCAACCTGGCCCACAACGCGGCCCTCCTCGTGATCATGGCCGAGGTCTGTCTGATCTACGCCACCGCCGGCTGGTACAAGATCCAGGGATCACGCTGGCAGGACGGCACCGCGCTCTACTACCCGCTCAAACTCGAATACTTCACGCCCTGGCCCGCCCTCTCCGATCTGCTCGCCTCCGGGGGGCTGATCGTCATGGTGCTGACGTATGTCACGGTCATCGTGCAGGTCGCGTTCCCGTTCACCCTTTTCAACCGCCGGGTGAAGAACGTCCTGCTCGTGGTCATGATCATGGAGCACGCGGGCATCGCCGTCATCCTGGGCCTGCCGTTCTTCTCGATGGCGATGATCGCCGCCGACGCGGTGTTCCTGCCCACCGTCTTCCTGGTCTGGCTGGGTGCCCGGTTCTCGTGGGGGCGGGACCGGCTGCTGAAGCGCACACCGGGGAAGCCGCCCGCGCCGGACGGGGATCCGGTGGTGCCGGAGCAGCGACAGGAGAGCCCCGGACACACCCGTACGCTCGTGGGGTGAGCACCACCCAGGAACTGCCCGTGAACCCCGAGAAACCCCAGAGCCCCGAGCAGCCCCGGAGCCCGGAGGAGTCCGAGCGCACGGAGAAGCCCGAGCGCACGGACGACCCGGTCCAGTACGACGACGGGTACGGCCCCGAGATCGGCGTGGGCCCGCATCCGCTGCCGTGGCCCGCCGGCGAGCGCTACGACCCCGAGCTGCTGGCCGGGGGCGACCGCCGCAACGTGGTGGACCGCTATCGCTACTGGACGCGCGAGGCGATCGTCGCCGACCTGGACACCCGGCGGCACGATTTCCATGTGGCCGTGGAGAACTGGGGGCACGACTTCAACATCGGGTCGGTGGTGCGGACCGCCAACGCCTTTCTCGCGCGGGAGATCCATATCGTGGGCCGTCGCCGCTGGAACCGGCGCGGTGCCATGGTCACCGACCGCTATCAGCATGTGCGCCACCACCCGGACACGCCCGCGCTGACCGGGTGGGCGGCGGACGAGGACCTGCCGATCATCGGGATCGACAATCTCCCGGGGGCGGTGCCGCTGGAGCGCACCGAGCTGCCGCGCCGGTGTGTGCTCCTCTTCGGGCAGGAGGGGCCCGGCCTGACGGACGAGGCCCGTAAGCACGCGTCGATGGTGTGCTCGATCGCGCAGTTCGGCTCGACACGGTCGATCAACGCGGGCGCGGCGGCGGCGATCGCCATGCATGCCTGGGTGCAGCGGCACGCGCGGATCCCGTCCCCGTAGAGCCCGCCGACCGCCCCGGCCCGCGCAAGCGTGTCCCGGTGCCGCTCCGACGGCCCCGTGGGCTCCTCCGCCGGATCCCTCTGGGGTGTCTCGGCCGTCCAGGGCCCGGTGACGTCTCCGGTCGTCCAGGGGCCCGTGACGGGCCCGGTCCGCCGTGCCGGCCGTGGCCCCCGAGGGGATGCGGGGCCACGGCCGGCACCGGGGCCCGGACCGGCGGTCATGCCTGGCGCCGGACCTCCACCACCCGGAAGCGGTTCGAGACGAACGCGCCGTCGCACAGGGCGGCGTTCGCCGCAGGATTGCCGCCGGAGCCGTGGAAGTCGGAGAACGCCGCCGTCTGGTTGACGTACACCCCGCCGGTCAGATTGAGGGAGAGCTGCGCCGACTCGTCCAGGCACACCTCCTCAAGAGCGCGCTCGGTCTCCTCGGACGTGGTGTACGCGCCGACCGTCATCGCGCCCTTGTCGCGGATCGTGCGCCGCAGCAGGTCCAGCGCGTCCGCCGTCGAGTCCACGGCGACGGCGAACGAGACCGGGCCGAAGCACTCGGACAGAAAGACCCCCTCGGCATCCGGCTTGGCGCCGTCGAGCTTGACGATCACCGGGGTGCGGACGACCGCGTCCGGGAAGTCGGGGTTGATGACCTCCCGGGAGTCCAGCGCCACCTCGCCCAGCCCGGCGGCTCCCTCCAGACGGCTCTTCACCTCGGGGTTGACCAGCGCGCCCAGCAGCGCGTTCGCCCGGGCGTCGTCGCCGAGCAGACCGCCGACCGAGGCGGCGAGATCACCCACCACCTCCTCGTACGACTTGTGACCGGTGTCCGTGGGGATGCCGTCGCGCGGGATCAGCAGGTTCTGCGGGGTGGTGCACATCTGGCCGCTGTACAGGGACAGGGAGAAGGCGAGATTGGACAGCATTCCCTTGTAGTCGTCGGTGGAGTCGACGACGACGGTGTTGACACCGGCCTTCTCGGTGTACACCTGCGCCTGGCGGGCGTGGGCCTCCAGCCAGTCGCCGAACGCGCTGGAGCCCGTGTAGTCGATGATCTTGACCTCGGGGCGGACCGCGAGGCTCTTGGCGATGCCCTCACCGGGGCGGTCCACGGCCAGGGAGGCGAGATTCGGGTCGAAGCCGGACTCGGCGAGCACCTCGCGCGCCACACGCACCGTGAGAGCCAGCGGGAGCACCGCACGGGGGTGCGGCTTGACCAGCACCGGATTGCCGGTGGCGAGGGAAGCGAACAGGCCCGGGTAGCCGTTCCATGTCGGGAAGGTGTTGCAGCCGATCACCAGGGCGATACCGCGGCCGGCCGTGGTGAAGGTCTTCCGCAGCTGAAGCGGGTCGCGCTTGCCCTGGGGCTTCGACCAGTCGGCGGCGGCCGGCGTACGGGTCTGCTCCAGATAGGCGTACGCCACGGCCTCCAGACCGCGGTCCTGGGCATGCGGCCCGCCGGCCTGGAAGGCCATCATGAACGCCTGGCCGCTGGTGTGCATCACGGCCTGGGCGAACTCATGGGTGCGGGCGCTGATCCGGGAGAGGATCTCCAGGCAGACCAGGGCGCGCTGCTCGGGCCCGGCGTCGCGCCAGGCGGGCATCGCGGCGCGCATGGCCGGGAGCAGCACATCGGGATCGGGGTGCGGGTACTCGATGCGCAAGTCGGGGCCGTACGGAGAGACTTCGGCGCCCGTCCAGCCGTCGGTGCCCGGCTGGTCGAGGTCGAAGCGGGTGCCGCGGAGCGCCTCGAAGGCCGCGAGGCCGTCGGCGGGCGCGCTGTCTCCGTACGCCTTGGGGTGCTCGGGGTGGGGTGACCAGTAGGCACGGGTGCGGATCGCTTCGAGGGCTTGGTCGAGCGTCGCCCGGTGGCTGGTCAGCCGGGTCTCGGTCAGCTGCATGACGGACGAACTCCTCGTCGGGCTGGGCAGGGGCGTAACGACAGAGTTAGAGTAACCGAACGATCGGTCGGTACAAGGGGGCCTGTCGAACCTGTGGAAAACTCATCGGGGAGGATCACCTCCATGACCGTCACCGAGCAGAGCCCCGGCGCACCGGGGCCCGTCGACCGGAGCCGTGTCGTGGCCGTGGTCGGCACCGGCGCCATGGGGCGGGGCATAGCCCAGGTCGCCCTCACCGCCGGCCACCCCGTACGGCTCTACGACGCCGTACCGGGGCGGGCGGCGCAGGCGGCGGACGGCATCGGTGCCCAGCTGGACCGGCTGGTCCACAAGGGGCGTATGGACGCCGCCGAGCGGGACCGGGCGCGCGCCCGGCTGCACCCGGCGGACGATCTCGCCCGGCTCGGCGACGCGGCGCTCGTCGTGGAGGCGGTCGTCGAGGAACCGACGGTCAAGCAGGAGCTGTTCACCGCCCTGGAAGCGATCGTCGCGGACGACTGCCTGCTCGCCACCAACACCTCCTCCCTCTCCGTCACCGCCGTCGCGGGCGCCCTGAAGCGGCCCGGCCGCGTCGTCGGACTGCACTTCTTCAACCCCGCTCCCCTGCTCCCCCTCGTCGAGGTCGTCAGCGGCTTCGCCACGGACGAGGAGTCCGCCACGCGCGCGTGGGCGACCGTGGCGGCCTGGGGCAAGACCCCGGTGCGCTGCGCCGATCTGCCCGGGTTCATCGTCAACCGCGTGGCCAGGCCCTTCTACGCGGAGTCCTTCGCTATCCACGAGGACCGGGGCGCCGACCCCGCCACCCTCGACGCGGTGCTGCGTGAATGCGGCGGATTCCGGATGGGCCCCTTCGAACTGACCGATCTGATCGGCCAGGACGTCAACGAGGCCGTCACGCGCTCCGTATGGGAATCCTTCTTCCAGAACGTGAAGTTCACGCCCTCCCTGGCCCAGCGACGGCTCGTGGAGGCGGGGCTGCTGGGCCGGAAGTCGGGCCGCGGCTGGTACGACTACGGGGAGGGCGCCGACCGGCCCGAGCCGCGCACCGCGGCTCCCGCCGAGGCCCCCGCCCATGTCATCGCGCAAGGCGATCCGGGGCCCGCCGCCGAGCTGCTCGACATGATCGCCGAGGCCGGCATCACCGTCACCCGACGGGACGCCGACACGGGCACCGGGCTGGTGCTGCCCGGCGGAGGACGTCTGGAGCTCACCCAGGGGGAGCCGGCCACCGGACGGAACCTCGTGCACTTCGATCTCGCGCCCGACTACCGGGCCGCCACCAGGATCGCGCTCGCCCCCGCCCCGTACGGCGCGGAACGCACCCTTCAGGAGGCGACCGGGCTGTTCCAGGCACTCGGCAAGAAGGTCAGCGTCATCGAGGACGTACCGGGCATGATCGTCGCCCGTACCGTCGTGATGCTGATCGACATCGCGGCCGAAGCGGTCACCAAGGGCGTCGCGACCGAGGACGACATCGACACGGCGATGCGGCTCGGGGTGAACTACCCGCTCGGCCCCCTCGAATGGAACCGCCGGCTGCCCGCCGGCTGGGCCCGCACCCTGCTGGAGAACCTCCACCGATGTGTGCCGGGCGGGCGCTATGCCCCCGGCCTCGCGCTTGTTCGGCGCACGTGCGCGGGAGAGGGCGACGTCTCATGACCACGGCCAAGCGCGACACCTACACGCCCGAGACGCTGCTGACGGTGGCCGTGCGCATCTTCAACGAGCGTGGCTACGACGGCACGTCGATGGAGCATCTCTCCAAGGCGGCGGGCATCTCCAAGTCGTCCATCTACCACCATGTCGCGGGCAAGGAGGAGCTGCTGCGCAGGGCCGTGAGCCGGGCGCTCGACGGGCTCTTCGCCGTGCTCGACGAGCCGGGGGCGCAGCGCGGGCGGGCCATCGAAAGGGTCGAGTACGTGACCCGGCGCACCGTGGAGGTGCTGATGGCCGATCTGCCGTATGTGACGCTGCTGCTGCGCGTCCGCGGCAACACCAGGACCGAGCGGTGGGCGATGGAGCGCCGCCGGGAGTTCGACCAGAGGGTCGCCGACCTGCTGAAGGCGGCCGCGGCGGACGGCGATCTCCGCGCGGATGTCGACATCCGGCTCGCCACGAGGCTGCTTTTCGGCATGGTGAACTCCCTCGTGGAGTGGTACCGGCCGCATCCGGGCAGCGGATACGAGGGCGACCGGCTGGCCGAGACGGTGGTGCGCATCGCGTTCGACGGGCTGCGGGCGGGGCCTCAGGGGGGCTGAGACGCCGTCAGCACCCTCTCAGAGCTGATCCCATCAGGCACCCCCTCAGAGCTGATCGGCGTCCGGGGACGGAAGCGTATGGCTCGGTCGGCTCGGCCGGCCGGAGTCCGGCACGGGATCGAGATCCGTCTCCTCGAAGACGAGCAGCGTGCGGGTGGACAGCACCTCCGGGATGGACTGGAGCCGGGTCAGGACCAGTTCGCGCAGGGTGCGGTTGTCCGGTGTGTGCACCAGCAGCAGTACGTCGAAATCACCGCTGACCAGGGCGATATGGGCCGCTCCCGGCAGCGCTTCCAACTGCTCGCGGACGGTGCGCCAGGAGTTCTGCACGATCTTGAGCGTGATGTAGGCGGAGGCTCCCTGGCCCGCGCGCTCGTGGTCGACACGGGCGCTGAACCCCCGGATCACCCCGTCGTCGATGAGCCGGTTGATCCGGGCGTACGCGTTGGCGCGTGACACATGGACCCGCTCGGCGACCGAACGTATCGAGGCGCGTCCGTCCGACTGGAGGATGCGCAGGATGTCGCGGTCGATGGCATCGAGCGCCCGCGGTGGAGGAGTCTGCTCGGTGCGGTCCCCGCCCTCGGCCATTTGTTCAGCTGCCATGTCCCCCCGCCTCCCTGTCATGGACGACCTGTGCCTATCTCAGGCTGTGGAGAACCGTTTGTCCACAGGCTGAAGCCGCCTGTAGCCAAATTGCGTCAACGACCGAACAATCGGTAGGTGAGGCGGGTCACAGCCGGCCGCCTCCCCAGTCGCTCCCACGAGGAGGTGCTCGCGTTGCGAAAGAGCAGCATGACGGTGCAGGAGCTGCCCGGGGCCGTCGCGTACCGGCCCACCCCGCCCCCGGCGTGGCGGCCCCGCACCGACCCCGCACCCCTGCTCCCGGACCCCGAGCCGTACCGGGTGCTCGGCACCGACGCCGCCGCCGGTGCCGACCCCGAGCTGCTGCTCACGCTGTATGCCGAGCTGGTCCGCGGCCGTCGGTACAACACCCAGGCGACCGCTCTGACCAGGCAGGGACGGCTCGCCGTCTATCCGTCGAGCACCGGCCAGGAGGCGTGCGAGGTGGCGGCCGCGCTGGCGCTGGAGCACCGGGACTGGCTCTTCCCCAGCTACCGCGACACCCTCGCGGCCGTCGCGCGCGGCCTGGACCCCGTGCAGGCCCTGACCCTGCTGCGCGGCGACTGGCACACCGGGTACGACCCGTACGAGCACCGCATCGCCCCCCTGTGCACTCCCCTCGCCACCCAGCTGCCGCACGCCGTGGGACTGGCCCACGCGGCCCGGCTCAAGGGGGACGACGTCGTCGCCCTCGCCATGGTCGGCGACGGCGGCACCAGCGAGGGCGACTTCCACGAGGCGCTGAACTTCGCGGCCGTGTGGCGGGCCCCCGTCGTCTTCCTGGTGCAGAACAACGGCTTCGCGATCTCCGTACCGCTGGCCAAGCAGACCGCCGCGCCCTCCCTCGCCCACAAGGCGGTGGGTTACGGGATGCCGGGCCGCCTCGTCGACGGGAACGACGCGCCCGCGGTCCACCAGGTGCTCTCCGAGGCCGTGGCGAGAGCCCGCCACGGCGGCGGCCCGACGCTGATCGAGGCCGTGACCTACCGCATGGAGGCGCATACGAACGCGGACGACGCCACCCGCTACCGCGGCGACGCCGAGGTCGAGGCATGGCGCGACCACGACCCGATCCTGCTCCTGGAGCGCGAGCTGACCGAGCGGGGTCTGCTGGACGACGACCGGAGGGCGTCGGTCACCGAGGCCGCCGAGACGATGGCGGCACGGCTGCGCGAGCGGATGAACGCGGACGCGGGGCTCGACCCGATGGACCTCTTCGCCCATGTCTACGCCGAGCGGACCGGCCAGCTGCGGGAGCAGGCCGCGCAGCTGCGCGCCGAGCTGGACGCCGAGGGACTCGACGCGGACCCGTCAGGCGCGGAGGGAGAGACACGATGACCACCGCCACGACCCCACCCCAGGCCGCGCCCGCGGTGAAGCCCGCCACCATGGCGCAGGCGCTGCAGCGCGCCATGCGCGACGCCATGGCGGAGGACCCGTCCGTCCATGTGATGGGCGAGGACGTCGGCACGCTCGGCGGGGTCTTCAGGGTCACGGACGGGCTCGCCGCGGAGTTCGGCGACGCCCGCTGCACGGACACGCCGCTGGCGGAGGCGGGCATTCTGGGCACCGCCGTCGGCATGGCGATGTACGGGCTGCGGCCGGTCGTGGAGATGCAGTTCGACGCCTTCGCCTATCCGGCGTTCGAGCAGCTGATCAGCCATGTGGCCCGGATGCGCAACCGCACCCGGGGCGCGATGCCGCTGCCGATCACCGTCCGGGTTCCGTACGGCGGGGGCATCGGCGGCGTCGAGCACCACAGTGACTCCTCCGAGGCGTACTACATGGCGACCCCAGGGCTCCATGTCGTCACACCCGCGACGGTCGAGGACGCGTACGGGCTGCTCAGGGCGTCCATCGCCTCCGACGATCCGGTGATCTTCCTGGAGCCGAAACGGCTGTACTGGTCGAAGGCGGCCTGGTCTCCTCAGTCGCCGGCCGCGGTCGAGCCCATCGGGCGGGCCGTGGTCCGCCGCCGGGGCAGCAGCGCCACCCTCATCACCTACGGGCCCTCCGTGCCGGTCTGCGTGGAGGCGGCGCAGGCGGCGGCCGCCGAGGGCTGGGACCTGGAGGTCGTCGATCTGCGGAGCCTGGTGCCGTTTGACGACGAGACGGTCTGCGCGTCCGTGCGGCGCACGGGGCGGGCGGTCGTCGTCCATGAGGCGACCGGATTCGGCGGTCCGGGGGGCGAGATCGCCGCCCGGGTGACGGAGCGCTGCTTCCACCACCTGGAGGCACCCGTGCTGAGGGTGACCGGATTCGACATTCCCTACCCGCCGCCGATGCTGGAGCGGCACCATCTGCCTGGAGTGGACCGGGTGCTGGACGCGGTGGCGCGGTTGCAGTGGGAGGCGGAGAGCTGATGGCTCAGGTGCTCGAATTCAGGTTGCCGGATCTCGGGGAGGGACTCACCGAGGCCGAGATCGTGCGCTGGCTGGTCTCGGTGGGCGATGTCGTCGCCGTCGACCAGCCCGTCGTCGAGGTCGAGACGGCCAAGGCGATGGTGGAGGTGCCCTGCCCTTACGGGGGTGTGGTGACCGCCCGCTTCGGCGAGGAGGGTACGGAACTTCCGGTCGGGGCGCCCCTGATCACGGTCGCGGTGGGCGCGGCGGACGGCGGACCGGACTCCTTGGGGCCCGGTGCCGCGGATTCTTCGGCGTCCTCGGGGACCACCGGTTCAACGGGTTCCCCCGGATCCCCCGGTTCCGCCGGATCCCCCGGGGGCGGTTCCCCGGGCGGCGGCTCGGGGACGGCTGGAAGCGGCGGTGAATCGTCCGGCAATGTGCTCGTCGGGTACGGGACGGGGGCGCCCGCGGCCCGTCGGCGGCGGGTCCGGCCGGCTCCGGTCGCCCCGGCGGCGGCCACCGCACCCGCCGCGCCGCCCGCTGCTCCGGAGCGTTCCGCCACCGCGACCGGCGGGTCCGTCGCCACCGCCGTCCGGGCGGACCGGTCGGGCGTCGGGACCGTGACGGCCGGTGACGGGGTGCTCGGTGACGGGGCGGGCGGCGGGCCCGTGGCCGTGATCTCCCCTCTCGTGCGGCGGCTCGCCCGGGAGCACGGGCTGGACCTGCGGCGGCTGACCGGTTCCGGCCCGGACGGGCTGATCCTGCGCGCGGACGTCGAGCACGCCATGCGGGCCGCCGTCGAAGCGCCGCCCACCCCCGAGCAGGTGACCGCCCCCGCCCCTGCCGTCACCAGGGGCGAGCGGATACCCCTGCGCGGAGTGCGCGGGGCCGTGGCCGACAAGCTGTCCCGCAGCCGGAGCGAGATCCCCGACGCCACGTGCTGGGTCGACGCGGACGCGACGGAGCTGATGGCCGCGCGGGCTTCGATGAACGCGGCGGGCGGGCCGAAGATATCGCTCCTCGCGCTGCTCGCCCGGATCTGCACGGCGGCCCTCGCCCGCTATCCCGAGCTGAACTCCACGGTGGATCTGGAGGCCCGGGAGATCGTGCGGCTGCCCGAGGTGCACTTGGGGTTCGCCGCGCAGACCGAGCGCGGGCTCGTCGTCCCGGTCGTGCGGGACGCGCACAGCCGCTCGGCCGAGTCACTGAGCGAGGAGTTCGGGCGGCTGACCGAGTCGGCCCGGCAGGGGAGGCTGACTCCCGCCGAACTGACGGGCGGCACCTTCACGCTGAACAACTACGGGGTGTTCGGCGTCGACGGTTCCACCCCGATCATCAACCACCCGGAGGCGGCGATGCTCGGGGTCGGCAGGATCGTGCCCAAGCCGTGGGTGCACCAGGGGGAGCTGGCCGTGCGCCAGGTCGTCCAGCTCTCGCTCACCTTCGACCACCGGGTGTGCGACGGCGGCACGGCGGGCGGGTTCCTGCGGTACGTCGCGGACTGTGTGGAGCAGCCGACGGTGCTCCTGCGGACGCTCTAGCCGACCGCCAACCGCCGACCGCCAACCGCCGACCGCCGACCGCCGACCGCCGACCGCCGGTGGTCGGTCCGGGCTGCCCTGGCTCGGCCCGGCGTGGGCGGGGCGGGGTGGCCCCGGCGGGCTGGGTGGCCGGTCCGCCGGATGTGCCGGGTGCCTGGTCGGCCCCGGGGGCCTGCGCGGCCGGATGCCTGGGCGGTGGTGCAGAGGTTTCGGAGGGGCATGACTCCCGTACGGCCCCGGGTGGGCTGGGGGGCCTGCTTCGCCGGATGTGCGGGTGCCTGGTCGGCCGGGCCTGCGCGACCGTATGCCGTGGGCAGCGGTACGGAGGTCATTTCGGGCGGGCACGGCTGCCGTACGGCGCGGAGGCCCGGGTGACCCGGTCGTCGGGCTGCCGGGGCCGTCTTGAGAGACCGCGCGCCGGGCCGTACGGAGTGAGCGGGCGGCCGGTACCGCCCGGACCTGCCCCGGGCTTGCTCTGAACCGATCTGGATCTACCTCGGACCGAGTCGGGAGGGGCTGGGCGTGCCCCCGGTTGCTTCGGGCTTGCTCTGAACCGATCTGGACCTGCCCGGGCCGAGCCGGAAGGGGCCGCGCCTGCCCCGGGTTGCTTCGGACCGCCCGGACCTGCCTGGGCCGAGCCGGAAGGGGCCGGGCCTGCCTCGGGCCTGCTCTGAACCGACCTGCAAGGAGCCGGACCTGCCCCGGGCTTGCTCTGAACCGACCCGGGCCTGCCCCGGGCCGAGCCGGAAGGGGCCGGGCGTGCCCCGGGTTGCTCCGGACCGGGCCGATCTGGGCCGACCCGGGTTTGCTCCGGGCTGGGCCGGGCCGGAGGGGCGGGCGTACCGGGCGGGAAGGGCGGGTGTCGGGCGTGGTCCGGCGGGCCGGTGGGTGATCCACTCGGTGTTCCCGGGGTCGTGGGCGCGGCACATACTTCAGGCATGACCGCGACCTGGGGCAACACCGCGTATGACGCCATCGTGCTGGCCGGAGGCGCCGCGAAGCGGCTCGGTGGGGCGGACAAGCCCGCGCTGAGCGTGGGCGGGCGGGCGCTGCTCGACCGGGTGCTCGGCGCCTGCCGGGGTGCCGGGCGGACCGTGGTCGTCGGGAGTCGCAGGCCCACCGCGCGCCCGGTCGTCTGGGCCCGTGAGGACCCGCCGGGCGGTGGCCCGGTCGCCGCGCTGGACGCCGGGACGCGGCAGCTCGGGGCGGAGTCGGAGGCCGTTCTCGTGCTCTCGGCGGATCTCCCGTTCCTCGGTGAGGCGACGGTGCGCCGACTGGTCGAGGACCTCGGTGCGAGTCGGCGCGAGGGGGCGATGCTCATCGACGCCGGGGGGCGGGAGCAGCCGCTGGTGGCCGCGTACCGGACCGAACCCCTTCGCCGGGAGATCGCTCTCCTCGCCACCGAGTACGGGGCTCTCACCGGGCTTCCGTTGCGGCTGCTCACTCAGGAGCTGGACCTCGCCGGGGTCGAGGCGGACCCGCTCGCCTCCTTCGACTGCGACACCTGGGAGGACATCTCCACCGCCAGGGCCCATATCAGGGAGCATGAGCACGTGCTGGACGAATGGATCACCGCAGTCAAGGACGAACTCGGTGTCGAACTCGACGTCGACACCAAGACGCTGCTCGACCTCGCCCGAGATGCCGCGCACGGCGTCGCCCGCCCCGCCGCGCCGCTCACCACGTTCCTCGTGGGGTACGCGGCGGCGTCCGTGCGGGACGGCGGTCCGGAGGCGGTCGCGGAAGCCGCGCGCAAAGCCGCCGCGCTCGCCCTGCGCTGGGCTCAGGAGGCGGAGCAGGCCCCGCCGGCGGGCGGACCCGACCGGCCCGACGCCGGATGAGCGGCCAGAACCGCTCCCGGGCCACCCACCCCGGCCCGGGCCCCGACCAGGGCCCCGGCACCGGCCCCGACCCGGGCTCCGTCACCGAGCCCACCGCTGAGCCCACCGCCGGGTCCGTCACCGAGCCCACCGCTGGGTCCGCCGGACGGGACGCCGCCGGTGAGACCGGGCCCGGAACCGCCGCAGCCGGTTCCGACGGATGGGAGGACGCGCTCGCACTGGTAGGGCGTCGGGGAGGCCACGAGGACACTGCCGAGCGCCGCGACCCCGGGCCGGGAAGTGGCGTGGGCGGGGAACCAGGAGCCGCCGCCCACCGTGCGACGGCGTGGCCCGAGGCGCGGAGCGTCGCCGGGCGCGTCGGGCGTGCCGCACTGCGGCGGACGCGCCGAGTCCCGCTGGGGCAGTCCGCCGGCCATGTCCTGGCCGAGCCGCTCACCGCGCTGTGCGATCTGCCCTCCTTCGACACCTCCGCCATGGACGGCTGGGCCGTTGCGGGCCCCGGCCCCTGGACTCTTCACGCCGGTGGATCGATCCTCGCCGGACGCGGTGAGTCCCGGCCGCTGGAGGACGGTACGGCGGTACGCATCGCGACCGGCGCCCGTATCCCGCCCGAGGCCACCGCGGTGATCCGCGCCGAGCACGCCCGTACCGACGCGGGGCAGCGGCTGCTCTACGCCGACGGGCGGGTGACTCCCGGCCAGGACATCCGGCCACGCGGCCAGGAGTGCCGCTCCGGAGACCTTCTGCTGCCCGCAGCCACCGCGGTGACCCCGGCGGTCCTCGGGCTCGCGGCGGCGGCGGGCTACGACGAGCTGGCCGTCGTCCCCAGGCCCCGCGTCGAGATCCTCGTGCTCGGCGATGAGCTGCTCGCGGCGGGCCTGCCGCACGACGGGCTCATCCGGGACGCCCTCGGGCCGATGCTGGGCCCCTGGCTGGACGCCCTGGGGGCCGAGGTCGTCGCCACCCGGTGGCTCGGCGACGACGCGAAAGCCCTGTACCGGGCCGTCACCACCTCCAGCGCCGATCTCGTCCTCACCACCGGGGGCACGGCCGCGGGACCGGTCGACCATGTGCATCCCGTGCTGCGGAAGGCGGGTGCGGAGCTGCTGATCGACGGAGTCGGCGCCCGGCCGGGGCATCCGATGCTGCTGGCTCGCCTCCCCGCCCGCGCGGAGGCCGGTGAACAGGGCCCCTCGGTCGGCCATCTGGTGGGGCTGCCGGGCAACCCGCTCGCGGCCGTCTCCGGACTGCTCACACTCGCCGAGCCGCTGCTGCGGGGACTCGCGGGCCTGCCGGCTCGCGTTCCGTACCGTGTGCCCGTACGGGGCGGGGTGCCGGGACATCCGTACGACACGCGGCTGGTGCCGGTCGTCCACCGTGCCGGGTATCTGGTGCCGCTGCACTACAACGGGCCCGCGATGCTGCGGGGGATCGCAGCCGCCGACGGGCTGGCGGTCGTGCCGCCGGGCGGTTCGTGGCCCGGTGAGGAGCTGGAGGTCCTGGATCTCCCGTGGATGCCCAGTTGA
Organism: Streptomyces sp. NPDC004609; assembly: GCF_042873655.1. Classification (NCBI taxonomy): domain Bacteria; kingdom Bacillati; phylum Actinomycetota; class Actinomycetes; order Kitasatosporales; family Streptomycetaceae; genus Streptomyces; species Streptomyces sp. NPDC004609. Next base: position 219,669 of record NZ_JBIALS010000005.1, read on the forward strand.
CGCTCACCTGGACGCCGAGTTGACGGTCGTCCACGGGCCTGTGCCCTGATCCCGCTGCGGGAGGGGAACTTCCGTCACAGCGGGGCTACCGGACGTCACGGAGGGTGTTTCACGTGAAACGCCCTCCGTGGATGCGGCTCAGGGATCCGTGACACGGCTCAGTAAGGCGGCTCCTCCCGGCTGATGGTGATCAGACGGTCCCCGAACTGAAGGCGCGCGACCTCCGGGTCGGCGTAGTCCAGCATCGTCTTCCGGCGGACGACCGCCACGACCAGGTCCGAGCACTCGCGCGGCGACCGCCCCACCTCGTCCTTGCCCACGGAACGTTCCTTGAGACTCAGTCCGCTGCCGTGTGTCATCAGGTCTTCCAGGGTGTCGGCGACATGCGGGCTGGCCGTCGACACACCCAGCAGCCGACCGGCCGAGCTGGAGCTGGTGACGACGGTGTCCGCGCCGCTCTGCTTCAGCAGCGGTACGTTCTCGTCCTCCCGGACCGCGACGACGATGGCGGCGCGCTTGTTGAGCTGGCGCGCGGTGAGGGTGACCAGGGTCGCTGTGTCGTCCCGCTGGGGGGCGATGATCACTCGGGCGGCGGTCTGCAGCTCTGCCCGGAGGAGCGTACGGGAGCGGGTGGCGTCACCGAGGACCGCGACGAGACCGTCGGCGCCGGCGGCGTCCACGGCCTTCTGCTGAGGGTCGACCACGACGATCTTGTCCTTGGTGATCCCCTGGCCCCGCAGGGTCTCGATGGCGTGCCGGCCCTTGGTGCCGTATCCGACCACCACCACATGGTCACGCATGCGGGAGCGCCAGCGGTGGACGCGTACCTGCTGGCGGGTGCGCTCGGTGAGCACTTCGAGGGTGGTACCGACCAGGATGATCAGAAACACCACGCGCAGGGGCGTGATGATGAAGATGTTCGTCAGCCTCGCGCCGTCGCTGACCGGGGCGATATCGCCGTAACCGGTGGTGGAGAGGGTGACGGTCGTGTAGTACGCGGCATCCAGGAAGTCGACTTTGCCGTCAGCGTTGTCGTTGTAGCCGGAGCGGTCCAGCCAGACGAGCAGTGTGGTGATCGACAGCACCAGCAGAGCCATGGCCAGCCGCCGCAGCACCTGCTGAAGGGGCGGTACGGCCGCCTGCGTCGGCATGGTGATGGAGCGCCCGGCTTCGGCGTCGTCCTTGGCCTCGCTGCGTGAGCGGTACCAGAGGGACCGCAGGATCGAGAACCTCCCTGCCTTGGGCGGCGGTTGTTTCTCGCCCTTCATCGCGTGTCCCCTCCGGCGTTGGCCCAGTCGGTCGGCATGAGTGACCATGGTCGCGGATCTTCCGGGCGGGTGGGGAGCAAGGCTCGACACGTGTCCGTGAAACTCGGCAGGTGTGCGTGCCGTGCGCGGTCGTACGGCGGCTCCCGGGGCGGACACCGGTCGGGCACGAGTTGTGTGCGGATGAGCGTTGGAGGCATGGCGTGCGTGACCACACCATCATTGTCGGCTTCGGAACGAAGGGGCGTTCCGCGATCCAGACGCTGACCGCGACGGGACTGCGGAAGGACCACTTCGTTGTCGTCGACCCGAGCAGCAAGGTCGTCGACGGCGCGGTCGCGGAGGGGTTCACGGGGGTCGTGGGCGATGCGACCCGCAGTGATGTGCTGATCCGCGCGGAGGTGCAGCGGGCGCGGCGGATCGTCATCGCGACCCAGCGGGACGACACGGCGGTGCTGGTCACGCTGACGGCACGCCAGCTGAACAAGGACGCGAAGATCGTCGCAGCCGTACGCGAGGAGGAGAACGCGCCCCTGCTGCGGCAGTCCGGCGCGGACGCGGTCATCACGAGTGCCAGTGCGGCGGGGCGGTTGCTGGGCCTGTCCGTGCTCAGCCCCAGCGCGGGGGCGGTGATGGAGGACCTGATCCAGCAGGGCAGCGGGCTCGATCTTGTCGAACGGCCGGTCATAAAGGCAGAGGTGGGGCTCCACGTCCGGGACACCGACGACCTGGTGGTGAGTGTGCTGCGGGGGCACCGGCTGATCGGATACGACGATCCGGCGGCCAGTCCGCTGCAGTTGACGGACCGTCTCATCACCATCGTCCGGGCGGACGGAGCGGTGCCGCCCCACTCGGGACACCGGCGCGGGGTGTGATGGCGGGAGGGGGCTTCGGGGCGGGGCCGGAGTAGCCTCGCGGCCATGCATGCGATCACGATTCCCGAACCCGGTGGCCCCGAGGCGCTTGTGTGGGCCGAAGTGCCCGATCCCGTACCCGGCGAGGGCGAGGTCCTCGTCGACGTCGCGGCGAGCGCGGTCAACCGCGCGGATCTGCTTCAGCGGCAGGGCTTCTACGAGCCGCCGGCGGGGGCGTCCCCGTATCCCGGACTCGAATGCTCCGGCCGGATCGCGGCCCTCGGTCCGGGGGTCTCGGGGTGGGTCGTCGGCGACGAGGTGTGCGCGCTGCTCGCGGGCGGCGGTTACGCGGAGAAGGTGGCGGTGCCCGTGGGGCAACTGCTGCCCGTCCCGCAGGGACTGGACCTGGTCACCGTGGCGGCGCTGCCCGAGGTGACCGCGACCGTGTGGTCGAACATGTTCATGATCGCGCACCTGCGGCCGGGCGAGACGGTGCTGATCCACGGCGGCGCGAGCGGTGTCGGCACCATGGCGATCCAGCTCGCCAAGGCAGTGGGCGCCCGGGTGGCCGTCACGGCGGGCACGCCCGAGAAGCTGGAGCGGTGCGCGGAGCTGGGTGCGGACATTCTGATCGACTACCGGCAGCAGGACTTCGTGGACGAACTGCGCAAGGCGACGCAGGGGGACGGGGCGGACGTCATCCTCGACATCGTGGGCGCGAAGTATCTGGACCGGAATGTACGGGCTCTCGCGGTCAACGGGCGTCTCGCGGTGATCGGACTCCAGGGCGGGGTCAAGGGCGAGCTGAATCTGGCGACGCTGCTGGGCAAGCGTGCGGCGGTGACCGCGACCTCGCTGCGGGGGCGTCCGCTGGGCGAGAAGGCGTCGATCGTGGCGGCGGTCCGCGAGCACGTCTGGCCGCTGATCGAGGGGGGCCGGATCCGGCCCGTGGTGGACCGCGAGCTGCCGTTGCGGGAGGCGGCGGAGGGACACAGGGTGCTGGAGTCGGGGACGCATGTGGGCAAGGTGCTGTTGCGCACGGACTGATCCCGTGAGCCGCCTCCGTCGACGCGACGCGACGAGCCCTCGCGGATCCGGAGCCCCCGGGGCCCGAGCCTTCCCGGGACCCAAGCTCCAGAACCCCGGGGCCCGAGCCCGGGAATCCCGGGTCCGGAGCCCTCGCGAGAGCCGCCCCTGAGCCCCCGGGGCCCGAGCGTTCCCGGAACCCGAACCCCTGAGCCCCGGAGCCCGAGCCTTCCCGGCACCCGAGCCCCGGGTTCCTGGGACCCCCGAGCCCTCGCGGGAAGCTGCACCGGACATGAGCCAGCCCCCGGGACGGGCGGGGAGGGCGGGCCTCCTCGCCTGTCCCGGGGGCTGGGTGGAGCCGCGTCACAGGTGCTCGGGTCCCTGCCGGCTGCGCGACGCGCCGGCAGCGGGACCCGGAACCCGACAGCGGGCCCCGGGCACCGACGGACCGTGGAAGGACAGGCCCGGCAGCTCTACGGCTCTACAGGTACGGGCCGGAGCGGACCGGGCCGTGCTGGGGGTTGTCCTCGTCGTGGGAGACCCCGGGCGGAAGGGCGCGGCGCATCTGTTCGAGCTGGGCCCGCGCGGCCATCTGCTGGGCGAACAGAGCCGTCTGGATACCGTGGAACAGCCCCTCCAGCCAGCCGACCAGCTGGGCCTGGGCGATGCGGAGTTCCGCCTCCGAGGGAATCACCTCATCGGTGAAGGGAAGGGAAAGGCGCTCCAGCTCCTCGACGAGCTCGGGCGCGAGCCCGTCCTCCAGCTCCTTGACCGAGCTGGCGTGGATCTCCTTGAGGCGGACCCGGCTCGCCTCGTCGAGAGGTGCCGCCCTGACCTCCTCCAGCAGCTGCTTGATCATGCTGCCGATCCGCATGACCTTCGCGGGCTGCTCGACCATCTCCGTCACCGGGACCTCGCGCGACTCGTCGTCACCGTCACCGCCGCCGAGTGCCATACCGTCCTGCCCCACGACCAGAACATGGGGGCTCTCCTGCGACCGTTCATTCCTCGGCATCTCCATGCAGCCATTCTCTCGCACAGATGCGTCATCACGTGGTGTGCCCCCGTGCGGGAGTGATCACTCCCGCACGGGGGCACAAAACCGCAGGTGAACCGTTATGAGGCCGCGCGACGGGCCAGAGCGCCCCGCGAGCGGGTCACCAGGGCCGCGAGGAGAGCGGCTCCGAGGGGAACCGCGATCAGCAGGGCGACCAGGGTCGGCCAGGGCATCACGATCGGGATGAAGGGCTTCGTTCCGGAGTAGCCGGCGTCGAGGGACTCCCGGTACATCTCCATCTGATCGCGCCGCTCGGTGAGCAGCAGCCCGATCGACGGCAGCACCCCCGCCGCCGATCCGAGGACCACCCCCATCAGGGCCACCACTCCGCACTGGAACCCGCTGAGCGTCCTGCGCACCCTCGGCGGGGCACCGACCGCCGCCAGGGTCTTCAGATCGGCCTCCGCGTCCGCCTGGGCGAGGCCCGTGGCGATGCCGGCGGCGCCGATGGTGATCAGTCCGGCGAAGACGGCGAGCGCCAGCATGGCGATGTCGGTCTCGCTGACGAAGCCCTCCTCGATGTGGAACGACACCTCGTTGCCGATCTTCGCCAGCTCACCGTCCAGCTGCTGGCGCTCCTTGCTGGTCGGCATCCTGTCCGTCGAGTAGTACGCGCCGTACGGGACGGTGCTGAGGCCGGCCGCTTTGGCCGCCGCGGGCGGCATGATGATCGGGGTGCCGTACGCGTGGGTGTTCTCGGGCGCCCGGTAGGTGTCGAAGGACTTGATCACACCCGGGGCCTCCTTGCCGTCCTCCAGCGCCTTGTCGGCGGCCTCGGTGTCGGTGATCAGCCGGATGCCGATCTTGCCCTTGGCATCCAGATAGCGCTTGTCGAAGGCGATCGGCTTGCCGGACTCCAGCGCCTTGGCCGCCCCGGGATCGCTGATGCCGAGTGCCTTCAGCAGCTTCGGGCCGCCGACCAGGACGGGAGTGCTGCCGTAGTAGGAGTACTGGCTCGTCTCCTTGCAGCGCCAGTCCTCGGCGAGCTTGCGCCGTTCCGCCACCGTGTACCTCTGCGCCGGGTCGTCCCTACCGCTCATGGAATCGAGCGGGCAGCGGTGGGCCGGGGGCACGAACACCTCGTACCGCCCGCAGCCGTTGCCCGTCTCCCATGCGGAACAGCTGGCCTTGCCGACGACGATCCGGTCCACGTCGGCCCGCACATCGACGGGCAGCATGCGCTGCACGGTGGAGCGGATGGCGGGGACGTCCCGGCCGTTCTGCTCGTCGAGCACCATGACCGCGCCGTGGGGCAGCCGGGGCGTGTACTGCGCCCGCGCCTGGGCGTCCCCGCTGGCGGCGTAGGTGGCGACCGCGACCGTGCCCGCGACCGCCGCGAGCACCGCGGCCACCGCCGGGGCCGTGCGTCCCCGGTTGCGTACCGCGTCACGCAGCGCGAGCCGCGGGGACAGCGGCAGGAAGCGTCCCAGCCGGCCGAACAGCCCGACAAGGGCCGGGGTGAGGGCGACAACACCGAGTTCGGCGATGGCGGCACCCAGTCCGACCACGATGAAGCTGTTCATGAACATCGATCCGGCGAGCGCGATGGCCGCGCCGAGCGCGACGGCGATCAGACCGATCACCGGGAGTACGCGGCTGCTCCTGCGGATGCCCCGGCGGCCGGTGAGCGAGGCCAGTACGGGCTGGCGGGACGAGGTGATCGCCGGTACGAGCGCGGCCATCGCCCCCGTGAACACGGCGAGCGCCCCGATACCGAGAAGCTCCAGCGGCCGGATGTCGAGTCCGCCGAACCGGCTGCCGGCGTAATCCTCCAGTATCGGCCTGAGCACGATGGTGAGCAGCAGCCCGAGAACCGTGCCGATGACCGCCGCGGCCACCCCGATCACCAGACCGCCTGCGAGGACGATGGCGCGGATGTGCTTGCGGTCTCCGCCGTTGGCCCCGACGAGACCGAGCTGACGGCGCGAGCGCCGGGCGCCGACCGCGAAGGCGGGTCCTGCCAGCAGACAGATCTCCAGGATCGCGAGACCGACGACGGTGGCGACCGCGGCGAGCGCGGCGGCGTCGGCCGCCGGACTGGTCTCCCAGCTCTGCCAGTCCGGCTGCTGGAACAGCGGAACCTCGGAGTCGGCCGGCGGATTCAGGGTGACGGCACGTGACTCGACCATCACACCCTTGGTGTTGGCCTCCTTGACCATGTTCCACGTGAAACCACCCTTGACCGTCACCAGATAGCTGGTGGTCGCCTCGGTGGTGGGCAGCTCCAGCTTGGCCAGGGCCTTGTCGAGCGGCGCGAGGAGGGAGCCCGGCAGGGCATTGATCTGATCGGTCTTGAGCGCGCCGGGAAGCTCGTACGCGCCCACGATCGTGTACGCGCGGTCCAGATGACGGGCCGTGAGCTTGGAGCCCACGCTCAGACCGCTCTTGTCCAGGAAGGCGGTGGTCGCCGCGACCTCCTCGGCCTTCTGCGGGAGCCGGCCCTTCTTCAGGGCCATGATCCCCTTGACCATCGGATCCGTGGACTTCAGCTCCCGGATCTCGGTGCTCAGCAGACCGTGTTCTGTATGGAGCTTGGACCGGCCGAGCGCATCGCTCAGCGATGTGGCGCCCGCGGGCAGCGCCTTGGTGATCTCGGTGCGGCCCTCGGGGTAGGGGCGGTCGTCGTACTTCTCGACCGTTGAGTACATGCCGGGCTGGGGCGCCTGCATGAGGGGCGCTCCGCCCAGACCGGGGTCGTTCACCCGGGCATCCGCGGCCCCGAGCGACCGCTCCAGCTTCTGTTCGGCGGACAGCTCCACGCTGCGCAGCGTCACATCGGCCGCGCTGACTCCCAGGATGGGCAGGGCGATCATCGCGAGGACGAGGGAACTCCGTCCCTTCGCGCGCCAGGCGTCACGCCGGGCGATCCTGATCGCGGCACGCCAGGAGTGGTACCAGGTCCTCACAGCTCGGCCGCCTGGCCGGACAGCAGGGAGTCGGCCTCGCTGCGTACGGTCTGGTCGACGACCGCGCCGTCACGGAGGAACACGACCCGGTCCGCCCAGGCCGCGAAACGCGGTTCGTGCGTGACCAGAACACCCGCGGCACCCGAGTCGCAGCGGGCGCGCAGCAGCGCCAGCACGGATTCGCCGGTCTCGGAGTCCAGGGCGCCGGTCGGCTCGTCCGCGAGCACGAGCCGCCGGTCGCCGACCAGGGCGCGGGCGATGGCGACGCGCTGCTGCTGGCCGCCGGACATCTCGTCGGGGAAGCGGTCCGCGACATGGCCCAGTTCCATCTCCTCCAGGGCGGCGAGGGCCTCACCACGGGCCTTGCGCGCGGAGGTGCCGTCCAGTTCACGCGGCAGGGAGACATTCTCGGCGGCGGTCAGCGCCGGGATGAGGTTGTAGTCCTGGAAGACATAGCCGATGCTGCGGCGGCGCAGCGCGGCCAGCTTCCTGCGGTCCGCGGTGGTGATGTCGATGCCCTCGACGATCACCTGGCCCGAGGTGGGCATGTCGAGACCGCCCGCGATGGTGAGCAGCGTGGACTTGCCGGAGCCCGACGGCCCCATGACGGCGACGAGCTCACCGGGGAACACATCGAGGTTGATACCCCGGAGCGCATGCACCTCGGTCGCCCCGCTGCCGTGGATCCGGGCCACCTGCTGGAGCTGGAGCACCGGACGCTGTGATCCCTGCGTCTGCTGTGGTTGCTGTGACTGATGGTGCGTGGGATGGGACATGGGTGGGTTCCCCCCTTGAACGGACAGAGCGGAGGGCCTGTGGGGCCGGGGAGCCGGCGAGGCCCTGCGGTTCGGGTGGAGCTGCCGTCCTCGGATCACGGGTGGTGCGTGGAGGGATCCGAGAGCGTGGACTCCGTGGTTCACCGGGCCGGTGAATCCGGGCTGAGCCGAACGGGACTCGGCCGGGTCGAGCAGAGCTGAGTCCAGCCGAGTCGAGGCTGAGCCGTGTCGTACGGAGGCCCGTGGTGCGGATGGTCCGGTGGTGCGGATGGCCCGGTGGTGCGAGGCCCCGTGCTGCGGGGGCCCGTGGTGCCGATGGCCCCTCGGCGCGGAAGCCTCCGGTGCGGAGAGTCCTGCGCCGCAGAAGCCGGTACGCCGGAAAGCCTGTGCAGTTGTGGGCCCGAGAGGTCGTGGTCCGTGTGTGGATGCGGACCCGGCGGGCCGGTCGTGCGGGCGTCGTACGGGTGCGTGGGCCCGGGTCAGCCCGGAGGCCGCTCGGGAGCCCCGCTGCGGGCCTCGGAGGACACCGGTGGCGAGGGCTGCCCGAGCAGCGGGGCGGCCGTGTTCGGATGCTGTGCCGCTCTCCGTTCGGCCGTGACGGAGAGCCGGATCAGCCGGGCCTCGCAGTGGTCGAGCCAGCGCGCCTCGGCTTCGGTCTGGAAGATCAGCTGCTCCAGGACCAGCAGCCAGGCCACATCCCGCTCCCGCGCGTCCGCGCCCTTGGCCCTGCCCTCGATCTCGGCGAGTGCCTGGACCTTGAGCCGGGTGTAGTCCTGCATCGCCTTCACGGTGTGATGCCGCTGGGACTGGATGACGGCGCGGACGTCCACCCCCGGGGCGCCGATGGCCATCGCGAGCTTGATGGCCAGTTCGTCCCGGGGCGGGCTGCTGCGGTCGACCGGCGCTTCGAACCAGCTCTTCAGCTCGGTGCGCCCGGTCTCGGTGATGACGTACAGGGCATGGCCCGCGTCGTCCTCACCGCTCTGGGCGACCATGCCGTCGCGTTCCAGCCGGCTGAGCGTCGTATAGACCTGGCCGACGTTGAGCGGCCAGGTGGCTCCCGTGCGTGATTCGAAGTCCGAACGGAGCTGCGAGCCGTAGCGGGGCCCGTGTTCCAGGAGGGCGAGGAGCCCGTGGCGGATGGACATACTCAGTATGTATACCGGGTATGCCGCCCCGGGCCAACCGTCGTCAGGCGGACTCCGGAGGTCCGTCTCAAGGGGGACGCGGCGGTTCGCGCGAGGGTCAGCGACGTCTCATGCGGACGCCCAGAAAACCTATTCCGAGGCCCATGAGCGCGATTCCGAGGCCGAGGGAGGCCGGTGAGACCTGTTGCGCCGTGGGCTGGGGAGCGGCCTGCGCGGGCCGCTGACGTGCGGCGGCGGGCGCGTCAGGGCTCAGCGACGGCTCCGGGTGCTCCGCGGCCGGCTCTTCGGTGTCCGCCGGAGGGGGGTCGTCCTCCATAAGGGGGGCCCGGGGCCTCCGGGGCGGTGCGGACGGAGGGGCCGCGGGCGCGGAGGCGGACGCCGAACCGGGACGGGACTGTGACAAGGAGGCGCTCGCGGACGGGCTGGCCCCGGTGTCACCGGCCTCGGTGGGCGCGGCGCTCACGGGCGGCCGCCCGGGCCGGGGCCGCCCCTCGCCCGCGGGCCGTCCCGCGAGTGAGGGTGACGCGGCGGGCGCGGCGGGCGCCGGTACGGCCGTTGGTGCGGCGGTCGGGGGGGCCGGGTCGGGTGGGGGCTTTGCAGGGCCCGTGGTGCCGGCGGCGGACCGCCCGGGCCGGGGCGCCGTGTCGGGTGCCGCGGACTCCTCCGCGTGGGCGGCGAGCGGCGTGGCCAGCACCATGAGCGAGGCGACCGCGATCGCGCACCGTATGCGGAGCCTTGGAATCACCGGGTGACCCCCTCCCGTGCCGAGCGGCTGTGACGACGGACTCAGCGTCACATAACGGGACAAACCCGGCATCTCGGGCGGATGCTGCGAAGGAGCCGGGGGGACAGCCGGTGAGCGCGGGAAGCGCAGAGGGCAGGAAGCGGCGGGGGAGCGAGGGAGCCGAGAAGGAGGGGCGGCGACCGTAAGCCCGCACGGCGACACGTGCCCCGTACGGATAGGCGCACACGGTACGCATACGCACCGGTACGGCGACCCGTGCCTGTACGGCAACCCGCATACGCGCCTGTACGGCGACCCGCACCCGCACCCGTACCCGTACGGCTACGCGTTTCCCTCCGGCTGCGCGTGCCTCAGCCCGACTTGCCCGTGGAGACCTCCAGTTCGAACTCCTGGTTCTTCGGCAGGACCCCCTGCCCCTGGCTCGGGTACTGGCCCACCACCGCGTCCTTCGGATACTGCGGGTTGTCGACCTCGGTGATCTTCCAGGTCCACCCCGCGGCGCGGAGGCACTCCTTCACGGAGAGCACGTCCCGGTAGCGGAGGTCGGGCGCGTAGACCTTCGAGGGGTCCGTGCCGTCCTCGCTGGCGTCCGAGCACTTCGTGGACTCGATCCGGCGGGTGCGGTCCGGCGGGATGACCGCACCCGTGTCCGCCGACTGGCTCGGGCTGCTGCCACCGCTGCCCGTGTCCTTCCCGGGATCGCCGTCCGTGAGCGCCTTGATCAGCCCGGCGACCAACAGCAGCCCCAGCACCGAGCTGACGACGATCAGGAGCACATGTTTGCCCCGGCCGCCACCGCCCCCGTTCCCGCCCGGCTGCTGCGGCGAGATGGTGTACGGGGCCGGGGGCATCGTCGGCCCCTGGTACCCGGCGGGGGTGTTCGGTGTGGCGACCGGCGGATAGCCGTAATGAGGCGTCGGCTGTCCCACGGCCGGAGGCGGGGTCGGCGCCCCGTAGGGACCCGCCTGGTAGGGCGTCTGCACCCCGTGGGCCGGGGCCTGCGGCGCCGACTGGTCCAGCGGCGGGAAGACCGCCGAGCCCACGCCCGAACCGCTCGCCACCGGGGCCCCGGGGTTGATCGCCGGCGCGGCCGTTCCGCCGGCGCCGGCGATCCGCAGACACTCCTCCCGCATCGCCGTGGCGTTCGGGAACCGCTCGTTCGGGTTCTTCTTCAGCGCACGGGCGATCAGCGCGTCCATCGCCGGGGTGACGGACCGGTTGATCGTCGAGGGAGCGACCGGCTCCTCCTGCACATGCGCGTACGCGATGGCCAGCGGTGAGTCCGCGTCGAACGGCAGCCGGCCCGTGAGCAGCTGGAAGAGCATGATGCCGACGGAGTACAGATCGGAGCGCGCGTCCACACCGCGGCCGAGCGCCTGCTCGGGCGCCAGATACTGGGGGGTCCCGACGACCATGCCGGTCTGCGTCATCGAGGTGACGCCCGACTGCATGGCCCGCGCGATGCCAAAGTCCATCACCTTGACGACGCCGCGCTTGGTCATCATCACATTGCCGGGCTTGATGTCCCGGTGGACCAGGCCCATCTCATGGCTGGTCTCCAGCGCCGCCAGGACGTCCGCCGTCACCCTCAGCGCCTTGTCGGCGGGCATGGCCCCATACCGCTGGACGTCCTCGTGGAGCACGGAGCCGAGCGGCGCGCCCTCCACGTACTCCATCACGATGTACGGCATCAGCGAGCCGTCGAGCGTGTCCTCGCCGGTGTCGAAGACCGAGACGATATTGGTGTGCGACAGCTTGGCCACGGCCTGTGCCTCACGCCGGAACCGCTCGCGGAAGGACTGCTCGCGCCCCAGCTCCGAATGCAGGGTCTTGATGGCGACCTGGCGGTCCAGAGCGGAGTCGTACGCCAGATAGACGGAGGCCATCCCGCCCTCGCCGAGCAGGTCGCGGAGCTGATACCGGCCACCTGCCACGGAACCGCCCGCATGGCGGCCCTGCGCGCCGTCCTGGCTCATGACTGTGCATCCCCCTCGGCGCGAGAGCCGGTGCCGACTTGCGCGAACTCCGGCGGCGCGCGATGATCCGCGATCCGTTTTACGTGGCAAGTCTGCCCGAGGTGCCCGACACGTCAAGCCGGGTGCCCGTTCCGTGACCGTACGCACGACAAGCGTCCCGCAAGCGTTACCGGATCGGCGGGAATTTGCGTGGCCGTGCTCACAGCGGGTTTGATGACCGGTCCATCCCGGGCGGTCCTGTCGTACGAAGGCTGTAGCGTGAGGCAGCAGAACGAAACTCGGCACGCTACACAGATCCACTGATACACAGATACACGGCACGTACACGGCACGACTGATTCACCGCACCACGGACACACGGCATCACCGACGCACTGACTGACGCAGACTGACGCACAGCGGAACGGATGGACGGTTCACGGATCGGCGAGGACACCGGCTCGACGGGTACGGCGGTCAGGCCGACCGCCGTCCGGCGGGCAGGCACCGCGGCCTCGCCCGGCACGACGGTTCCACCCGGACACGACGGCTTCACCAGACACGACGGCTCCATGGATTACGACGGCGAGGACTGATGGCACCCGAACCCGAAGCAGGCGTCGGCGGCGTGCCGGATGCGGCCGATTCCTGGGGCGCCGGCGGGCTGGTCGGTGACGGCCGCTACCGCCTGACGCACCGCCTCGGACGCGGCGGCATGGCCGAGGTGTTCGCGGCGGAGGACGTACGGCTCGGCCGCACGGTCGCCGTGAAGCTGCTGCGCGCGGATCTCGCGGAGGACCCGGTCTCCAAGGCCCGCTTCACCCGCGAGGCGCAGTCGGTCGCCGGGCTGAACCACCACGCCATCGTGGCGGTGTACGACTCCGGCGAGGACGAGGTGGGCGGCCAGGCCGTCCCGTACATCATCATGGAGCTGGTCGAGGGCCGGACCATCCGCGATCTGCTGATCAACGCGGAGGCGCCCCCGGCCGAGCAGGCGCTGATCATCGTCTCCGGGGTGCTGGAGGCCCTGGCCTACTCCCACCAGCACGGCATCGTGCACCGCGACATCAAGCCCGCGAACGTGATCATCACCAACTCCGGCGCGGTGAAGGTGATGGACTTCGGCATCGCGCGCGCCCTGCACGGCGCTTCCACGACGATGACGCAGACCGGCATGGTCATGGGCACGCCGCAGTACCTCTCGCCCGAGCAGGCGCTGGGCAAGGCGGTCGACCACCGCTCCGATCTGTACGCGACGGGCTGTCTGCTCTACGAGCTGCTGGCGCTGCGGCCCCCGTTCACCGGGGAGACCCCGCTGTCGGTGGTCTATCAGCATGTCCAGGACATCCCGGTGCCGCCGTCCGAGGTCCTGGAGACGGTGCCGCCGGAGCTGGACGGCCTGGTCATGCGCTCCCTCGCGAAGGATCCGGACGACCGGTTCCAGAGCTCGGAGGAGATGCGCGGGCTGGTGCAGTACGCGCTGCAGATGCTCCAGCAGCAGGGCAGCCACAACGGCAGCTGGAACACCGGCCCGGTCGGGATGTACGAGGGAGGCACCCCTCCCCAGGGCGTCACCGGTCCGACGGCCGCGCACCCGTCGGCGCACGGTGACACCTCGCAGGGGCCGATCCTGCCGCCCATGAACCCGGACGACGGGGGCTACGTCGGCGGGCCCAGGGGCAACGGCCGGGGCGGCCGCAACAAGGTGTGGCTGATGGCTGCGCTCGCGGTGGTGGCGGTCGTCGCCGGTGTCGCCTTCGCGCTGAACGCGGCGGACAAGACCGGAAAGCCCAAGGACGACACGAAGACCTCCCAGTCGCCGGCACCGACGACGAGCCAGTCCCCGACACAGCAGGAGGAGCCGTCGGCGGACGACGAAGTGGACGACCCCCCCACGTACCGGGAGAACACCCGGAAGCCGACGTACAGCCGGCCGGCCGAGCCGCCGCCGGTGAACGAGCCGTCGGGCGACCCCTCGCCGCCGGACGACACGACCGCGTCCTCCTCCCCCAGCGCCTCCCAGTCGGAAGAGCCGGGTCCGTCCGACTCGGAGCCCGCCAATCCGGGCGGCGGCAGCTCGGACAACCCGCCCAATGGCATCAACTGACCGGACGGGCTCCGGACGGGACGTCATCACGGGATGTGCGGCCGGACGTGCGGACGGCCGGGCGTACGAGGTGGAGGAAGCCGTACGGAGGCGTACGGCCGGGCATGCCACGGGTGGACCGGTGGGACGTACGGCCGGACCCGGCACCGCGGGTGAGCCCGCTCAGGTCGCGAACGCGTCCCGGACCGCCGCGTACTCCCGCGTCCACCACACCGCCAGGGCCGACACCGCTGCGAACTGCGGGTCGGCCCTGCGGTCGTGGAGCTGGTAGCGCCAGCGGAGTATCCAGAAGTCGTTGAGACGCTCCCACCAGACGCGGTGGACGGCGGCGGCGAGTTCGGCGGTGTCCGCGCCGGTCGCGTGGCGGTACGCGCGGGCGTAGGCGCGGACCTTGGGGAGTTCGAGTTCACCGGCGGGCTGGACGAAGAAGATGGCCGCCGCGCGGACCGCCTCCTCGGCGCGGGGCTGGACGCCGAGGCGGTCCCAGTCGACGATCGCGGCGGGCTCGGCATCGCGGTAGAGCAGGTTCAGCGGGTGGAAGTCGCCGTGGACCCAGCCGCCGGCCGAGGCGGGGGGAGGACGGCGGTCCGCGTGGAGTTCCAGGAGGGTCCGGCGTTCCAGGAGGCGGTGCTCGGCGAGGGCGTCCAGAGTGTCCCGGGGTCTCGCGGAGCGGGCCAGGGCGAGTAACTCGTCGATCAGGGCGAAGGTTTCGGCGGGGTCCGCGCTCTCGTACGCGTCCTCGCGCTGTTCCGTCCGGTGCTGGTCCATGACCTGGTCCAGACAGGTGTGGACGAGTCCGAGGAGGGAGCCGAGCCGCCGGCTCTGGGACGCCGTCAGATGCGCGCCGTCGCGGTGGCGGCCGTCGACCCAGGGATGTAACGCGTAGCAGCGCCCCCCGATCACCGCCACCGTGTCGCCTCTCGCGTCCTCCACCGGCGGCGCGACCGGCACACCGAGGGTCTGGAGGCGCTGGGTGGCCCGGTGCTGGCGGGTGATGGCCTCGTGGTCGCCGTCGAGATGGTGCTTGAGGAAGTACGCGCCCCGGGTCGTGGCGAGCCGGTAACCGAGGTTGAGGAGCCCCTGGGTCACCGGCTGACAGGAGAGCGGCTCGCCGGGGTCCTCGTAACGGCGCAGCAGCGCACCGACGGGTGGAGCGGGGGCAGTTGGGCTCGGCACCCGCCAGATGTTAGATCACACAGCGTGTCCGTTGGGCTGCTCTTCGAGATAGTCCAGGGTATGCACGGTGACGAACTGGGGTTCGACGCGCATGAAGACGGGCTCGAACCGCTCGCCGTCCGCCCGGAGCGGCTCGTCGCCGAAGATCAGCATCTGCTCCCGCGTCGGCCGGACGATCTCCGCGGTGCCGGTGAACTGGACGGACCACATCGTCCTTCCGCCGGAGTGGAAGTTGTCCGCGCCGTACGCGACGACGCTGCCGTTGCACGCCCGGTGGTACCCGAAGCCGCCGTGTATCCGCAGGACGACACCCCCGTCCCTCACGATGTGCCGGGCGGGGGCCACGAACGGCATCGCTCGCATGCTCGTCGCGAGCCGGCCGTACGGGACACGGCCGAGCAGCTCGATGGCGCGGAGTTCCTCGGTGGACATACGTTCCACTGTCGGTGACCTGTGTGCCCGCCGTGAAGGGGCCGGGGCCCCTGCTCCACGGGGACGTAAGTCCCACAGGGCCGGGCCCGGACGGGTCAGCCCATTCGAGTGACGCGCTTACGCAGGGTGAAAACTCCTGGTCAGGGGCGTACGGTCGGTGTGCGCAGCGCCGTACGGCCGGGGCGTACCGCCGGTAGCCGTCGGTGCCGCGCATCCGGGCGCGCGTGCGCCGGTCCACCGTGCATCCGGGCGCCCACCGGTACACCCCCGCGCATCCGCGCATCCGCCCGTGCGCCGGTACGCCCGCGCATCCGGGCGCCGCGCGCACCCCGAGACGGCGCGCACCCCGCCCACCGGCCGCCCGTGCGCGCACCCCGCCCGAGGGGACCCCCACGTTCACCCGGGCCCGCGTTCACCCGGGCCCGGGCTCATCCGTGGTGCTGTCGCTCCGCCTGCCGCCGTGCCACATACGCCGCCGCCTGGGACCGGCGCTCCATCCCCAGCTTGGAGAGCAGGCTGGAGACATAGTTCTTGATCGTCTTCTCGGCGAGGTGCAGCCGCTCCCCGATCGCCCGGTTCGTCATGCCCTCGCCGATCAGATCCAGGATCTTGCGCTCCTGCTCCGTCAGGCCGGCCAGTTTGTCGTCGCGCTTGGGGTTGTTGCCGTCCCGCAGCCGCTCCAGTACCCGCGCGGTCGCCACCGGGTCCAGCAGGGAACGGCCCGCCGCCACATCCCGTACCGCCGACAGCAGCTCATTGCCGCGAATCGCCTTGAGGACATATCCCGAGGCCCCGGCCATGATGGCGTCGAAAAGGGCCTCGTCGTCCGCGAAAGAGGTGAGCATCAGGCATTTGATGTTCTCGTCCTGGGAACGGATCTCACGGCAGACCTCCACACCGCTCCCGTCCGGCAGCCGGACGTCCAGCACCGCCACATCGGGCCGGGTGGCCGGGATCCGCGCCAGCGCGTCCGCCGCCGTTCCGGCCTCGCCGACGACCTCGATGTCATCCTCGACGGAGAGCAGCTCATGGACGCCGCGCCGGACGACTTCATGATCATCGAGCAGGAATACGGTGATTTTTCCTTCTTCGCGCACGACTGCAGTCTCACACATCGACTCTTCCCGTGCCCCAGGTGCCCGGGATAACGTTCCGGTTGTTCCCGGCGGTTCGCGAGGCTGTCACCGACAGCTTGACCGAGGCTGTGACCAGTGGCTGTTTGCCCTGTTTGCCGATTTACTTGGAAATCCAAGCAAAAACGCAGGTCAAATGGGGTTTCGCAGGAATGCGGCCCACTGGGTAACGTGCTTTGGACAGGGCGCTCGCCGGGGCACCTGTCACGCCTGTTCCCGGCGCCGCACCCACCCCGTGCGGGCGACGAGAGCAGGCGAGCCTCCCCTTGCCAACGGCAGGGGCGACCCCAGGCTCCCGGCGAACCCGGGGGACCGGACAGACGGAGGAGCACGCACGTGACCGTGGAGAGCACTGCCGCTCGCAAACCGCGACGCAGCAAGCGCGTGAGCGCCGCGAAAAAACCACAGAGTTCCGAGCCGCAGCTCGTACAGCTGCTGACGCCCGAGGGCGAGCGCGTCCAGCACCCCGAATACGAGATCGACCTGACCCCGGACGAGCTGCGCGGGCTGCTGCGGGACATGGTTCTGACCCGCCGCTTCGACGCCGAGGCCACCGCCCTTCAGCGCCAGGGCGAGCTGGGCCTGTGGGCCTCGCTGCTCGGCCAGGAAGCCGCGCAGATCGGCTCCGGCCGGGCGCTGCGCGACGACGACTATGTCTTCCCGACCTACCGCGAGCACGGCGTCGCCTGGTGCCGCGGGGTCGACCCGACCAATCTGCTCGGCATGTTCCGCGGGGTCAACCACGGCGGCTGGGACCCCCGCACCAACAACTTCCACCTCTACACCATCGTCATCGGCTCCCAGACGCTGCACGCCACCGGCTACGCGATGGGCGTGGCCAAGGACGGCGCCGACTCGGCCGTCATCGCCTACTTCGGCGACGGCGCCTCCAGCCAGGGCGACGTCGCGGAGGCGTTCACCTTCTCCGCGGTCTACAACGCGCCCGTCGTCTTCTTCTGCCAGAACAACCAGTGGGCGATCTCCGAACCCACCGAGCGCCAGACCCGGGTGCCCCTCTACCAGCGCGCGCAGGGCTTCGGCTTCCCCGGCGTCCGCGTCGACGGCAACGACGTACTCGCCTGTCTGGCCGTGACCCGGTCCGCGCTGGAGCGGGCCCGCCGGGGCGAGGGCCCGACGCTGGTGGAGGCGTTCACCTACCGGATGGGCGCGCACACCACCTCCGACGACCCGACCAAGTACCGGCACGACGACGAGCGGGCGGCCTGGGAGGCCAAGGACCCGATCCTGCGGCTGCGGACACATCTGGAGCGGGAGGGCCACGCCGACGCGGCGTACTTCCGCGCGCTTGACGAGGAGAGCGAAGCGCTCGCCCGGCGGGTGCGCGAGGCCGTCCGTGCCATGCCCGACCCGGACCCAATGGCGATCTTCGAGAACGTCTACGCCGACGGGCACGCGCTCGTGGACGAGGAGCGCGCCCAGTTCGCCGCATACCAGGCGTCCTTCGCCGAGGAGGGCAACTAACCATGGCCGTACAGAAGCTTCCGCTCGCCAAGGCGCTCAACGAGTCGCTGCGCAAGGCCCTGGAGACCGACCCCAAGGTCCTGATCATGGGCGAGGACGTCGGAAAGCTCGGCGGCGTCTTCCGGGTCACCGACGGCCTCCAGAAGGATTTCGGCGAGGACCGGGTCATCGACACCCCGCTCGCCGAGTCCGGGATCGTCGGCACCGCGATCGGGCTGGCGCTGCGCGGCTACCGGCCGGTCGTGGAGATCCAGTTCGACGGTTTCGTCTTCCCCGCGTACGACCAGATCGTCACGCAGCTCGCCAAGATGCACGCCCGCGCGCTGGGCAAGATCAAGCTGCCGGTCGTCGTACGCATCCCCTACGGCGGTGGCATCGGCGCGGTCGAGCACCACAGCGAGTCGCCCGAGGCGCTCTTCGCGCATGTCGCGGGCCTCAAGGTCATCTCGCCGTCGAACGCGTCGGACGCGTACTGGATGCTCCAGCAGGCCATCCAGAGCGACGACCCGGTCATCTTCTTCGAGCCGAAGCGGCGCTACTGGGACAAGAGCGAGGTCGACACCGAGGCCATCCCGGGCCCGCTGCACGCCGCGCGGGTCGTCCGGGACGGCACGGATCTGACGCTCGCCGCGTACGGGCCGATGGTCAAGGTCTGCACCGAGGCGGCGGCCGCGGCGGCCGAGGAGGGCAAGTCCGTCGAGGTGCTGGATCTGCGCTCGATGTCCCCGATCGACTTCGACGCCGTCCAGGCGTCGGTGGAGAGGACGGGCCGGCTGGTCGTCGTCCACGAGGCCCCCGTCTTCTACGGCTCCGGCGCGGAGATCGCCGCTCGCATCACGGAGCGGTGTTTCTACCATCTGGAGGCCCCGGTGCTGAGGGTGGGCGGCTTCCACGCCCCCTATCCGCCGGCGCGGCTGGAGGAGGAGTACCTCCCGGGGCTGGACCGGGTACTCGACGCCGTCGACCGCTCGCTCGCGTACTGAGGAGTGCCGAGGACCATGACACAAGACACTTCGCTCCGCTTCCGCGAGTTCAAGATGCCCGATGTGGGCGAGGGGCTCACCGAGGCCGAGATCCTCAAGTGGTACGTACAGCCCGGTGACGCGGTCACGGACGGGCAGATCGTGTGCGAGGTCGAGACGGCGAAGGCGGCGGTGGAGCTGCCGATTCCGTACGACGGGGTCGTGCATGAGCTGCGCTTCCCCGAAGGCACGACCGTCGATGTCGGCCAGGTGATCATCTCGGTGGATGTGGCGCCGGGCGGGCCGGGACCGGGTCCGGACTCGGGTTCCGCTTCCGCCGCCGGCTCTGCTCCGGGCGCGGGATCCGGTACGGGTTCCGCTGCCGCTCGGGGTGCCGCCGGGGCCGCTCCGGCCGCCGTCCCGGCCACGGCGGCCGGTCCCGCCTCCTCGGCACGGGCCGCCGCGCCGGTGGCGGCGGAGCCCGCCGAGGCCGCCGGGGAGCCGGGGGCCGCGCCGGGAGGCCGTCAGCCGGTGCTCGTCGGGTACGGCGTGGCCGAGACGTCCACCAGGCGCCGGGCGCGCAAGACCGTTCCCGGGCAGGCCGCCGCCGCGCAGGCGACCGCCGCCGTCCAGAACGAGCTGAACGGCCACGGGGTCGCCACGGCCCCCCGCCCGCTGGCGAAGCCGCCGGTGCGCAAGCTCGCCAAGGACCTCGGCGTCGACCTCGCGGACGTCACCCCGACGGGGCCCGACGGCATCATCACGCGCGACGACGTGCACGCGGCCGTGGCCCCACCGGCGCCGGCGGTCGTGCCCGTGGTCCAGGTCGCCCCCGCGGCCGGGCAGGAGGCACCCGCGCCGCGCGCGGCGGGCGCGCGGGAGACGCGTATCCCCATCAAGGGCGTACGGAAGGCCACGGCGGCGGCGATGGTCGGCAGCGCGTTCACCGCGCCGCACGTCACCGAGTTCGTGACGCTCGATGTGACACGGACGATGAAGCTCGTCGACGAGCTGCGGGGCGATGAGGACATGGCGGGCGTACGGGTCAATGCGCTGCTGCTGATCGCCAAGGCACTGCTGGTCGCGATCAAGCGGAACCCCGCGATCAACTCCTCCTGGGACGAGGTGAACCAGGAGATCGTCCAGAAGCACTACGTCAATCTGGGCATCGCGGCGGCCACCCCGCGCGGTCTGATCGTGCCGAACATCAAGGACGCGGACGACAAGACCCTGCCCGAACTGGCGCGGGCACTCGGTGAGCTGGTCTCCGTCGCCCGCGAGGGCCGGACGACACCCGCGGCCATGCAGGGCGGCACGGTGACCATCACCAACGTCGGCGTCTTCGGCGTCGACACCGGTACGCCGATCCTCAACCCCGGCGAGTCCGCGATCCTCGCGGTCGGCGCGATCCGCCTGAAGCCGTGGGTCCACAAGGGCAAGGTCAAGCCCCGCCAGGTCACCACCCTCGCGCTCTCCTTCGACCACCGCCTGGTCGACGGCGAGCTGGGCTCCCGGGTCCTGGCGGACATCGCGGCGATACTGGAGAACCCGAAGCGGCTGATCACCTGGGCCTGACGGGCCCCGGCCCGAGAGGTCCCGGGCCACGGGAACGAACCGGGGCCCCGTGACACGGCACAGTGTCACGGGGCCCCGCGCTGTCCGTCCCCGCCGTACGCGGGAGTTCCGGAGGATGTTCGCGGACGGTCCGGGAGGCGTTCCCGGACGGCCGGGAGATGTTCCGTCGGACGGTCCGGGAGAGCCCGGACCGTCCGCGTCACCGCACTAGTCGCGCTGGGTACCCGCCGGGAGCGAGCGCAGGGACATGCTCTTCGCGGTGGTGGAGCCGTAACCGAAGTCGAGCAGCTTGGCCGCGTCCCGGAAGCGGTCGGTTCCGTTCAGGACGACACCGACGTACGTCTTGCCGTTACGGGTGGCGGCGAAGATCAGGCAGGGGCCGGCCGCCGTGCCGGTGCCGGTCTTCATGCCGACGGCTCCCTTGTAGGAGCCCAGCAGGGTGTTGGTGTTGGTCCAGGTGTAGGTGCGCTTGGTGCCCTTGCTGGTGGTGGCGGTCGTCACGTACTTCGTCGCCTTCACCACCTCCTGGAGCACCGTGCTGGAGAACGCGTGGCGGGCCATCTTCGCCATGTCGGCGGGGGTGGTGTAGTTCTGCCCGCCCTGCGAGATCCCGTCGAAGGAGTCGAACTTGGTGTTCTTGAGGCCGAGTTTGGCGGCCTTCTTGTTCATCATCCCGATGAACGACTTGGTCCGGGCGGCGGTGGTGCTGCCGGTGCCGAAGGTGTCGGCGAGGGCGTAGGCGGCGTCGCAGCCGGAGGGCAGCATGAGCCCCGACAGCAGTTGACGGACCGTCAGTACGTCCCCGGTCTGGAGCTTCGCGGAGCTGCCGCCCTCGCGGACGACGTAGTCGCGGTAGGCCTGCTTGACGGTCACCTTGCGGTTGAGGTTCACGCCGGGGGTGGTGAGGACCGTGATGGCGGTGACGACCTTGGTCGTACTGGCCATCTGGCGGCGGGTGTTGTTGCTCTTGCCGTAGATCGCCTTGCCGGTCGCCTGGTCCACCATGTAGCCGCCCTTGGCGCTGATGGACGGGATCGCGGGCGCCGCCTGGGCGGGCGCGGCGAGGGGGGAAGCGGCGAGGAGGAGGCCGCCGGAGAGGGCGGCGGTGGCGGCTCTGCGCACGCGCACGCGGCTGAATATCAAGAGAAGATCTCCGAGTTGACGGATGCGTTGCGAAAAAGTGTGTGTGGGGACCCGAGTGGCAGGAGGGTCCGTAGGGGAGACGCTTCCGCGATGCGAATGGATGCGCTCGGGAGGTAAATCTTTCGCGTGGTTCTCGGCGGTGGGTGGTGCGCGCGGGTGCGGTGCAGGTCGGGGGCCCGCCTCTCGTCCCGGGCCCGGCTCCGGTCCTCGTCCTGAACCCGGCCTGGTCCGCTCTCTCGCGGTGGACTCCCCGTGTCTGCATCGTGGACGGGGCCTACAGATGCACCCCTCATGTATCTATGCTGTGCGCATGCCTGCCACCGCCCCCGCCCCTCCCGCGGCCGAACGCGTCTACACCCACATCAAGCAGGCTGTTCTGGACCGCCGTTACGAGGGCGGCACCCTCCTCACCGAAGGCGAGCTGGCCGAGGCGGTAGGGGTGTCGCGCACCCCGGTCCGCGAGGCGCTGCTCAAGCTGGAGGTCGAGGGGCTGATCAAGCTCTACCCCAAGAAGGGCGCGCTCGTCCTCGCCGTCTCCGCGCAGGAGATCGCCGATGTGATCGAGACCCGGCTGCTGGTCGAGGAGCACGCGGCCCGCAAGGCCGTACCGGCGTCACCGCTGCTGCTCGCCCGCCTCGAAGAACTGCTCGAACAGCAGAAGCGGCAGGGCGAGGCCGGGGATCTGGCCGCCGTCGCCGTCACCGACCGCTGTTTCCACGCGGAGATCGTGCGCAGCGGCGGCAACGAGATCCTCTCCCGTCTCTACGGCCAACTGCGCGACCGCCAGCTGAGAATGGGCGTCGCGATCATGCACGCGCACCCCGACCGGATCGCGAAGAACGTCACCGAGCACGGCGAGATCCTCGACGCCCTGCGCGCGGGCGACCCGGACCGGGCCGCCGATCTCGTCCACCGGCATGTGGGCTGGTTCAGCAAGCTGGCGAGGGGGGAGGTCCGATGACCTCCGCCGTCTCCCTGCCCGGCGACCCGCCCGGTGGCCGCCGTGCCGCCGCGATCTGGGGCATCGGCGTCGCGGTCTACTTCGTCGCCGTCATCTTCCGTACGTCCCTCGGGGTCGCCGGACTCGACGCGGCGGACCGCTTCGACGTCAACGCCTCCGCCCTCTCCACCTTCTCCATACTCCAGTTGCTCGTCTACGCGGGCATGCAGATACCCGTCGGCCTGATGGTCGACCGGCTCGGCACCAAGAAGGTGCTGGCCATCGGCGCGGCCCTGTTCACCGTCGGGCAGCTGGGCTTCGCGCTCTCCCCCTCGTACGGCATGGCGCTCGCCGCGCGGGTCCTCCTCGGCTGCGGCGACGCGATGACCTTCATCAGTGTGCTGCGGCTCGGCAGCCGGTGGTTCCCCGCCCGCCGGGGGCCGCTCATCGCCCAGGTCGCCGCGCTCTTCGGGATGGCGGGCAACCTCGTCTCCACCATGCTGATCGCACGTCTGCTGGACGATGCCGGATGGGCCGCCACCTTCGGGGGCAGCGCGGTGGCCGGAGCGCTGGTGTTCGTGCTGGTGCTGGTCTTCCTCAAGGACCACCCCGAGGGCCATGCGCCGCCCCCGGCGCAGCACGCGGGCGCCGCGTTCGTCCGCCGGCAGATCGCGCGGTCCTGGCGGGAGCCCGGCACCCGGCTGGGCATGTGGGTCCACTTCACCACCCAGTTCCCCGCGATGGTGTTCATGCTGCTGTGGGGCCTGCCGTTCCTCGTCGAGGACCAGGGCCAGAGCCGTGACACCGCGGGCCTGCTGCTGACGCTGGTGGTGCTGGTCAGCATGGTGGTGGGCCTGGTGTACGGACAGGTCATCGCCCGCCATCACGCGGCCCGTATCCCGCTCGCCCTCGGCACGGTCCTGGCGACCGCGGTCGTCTGGGCCGCGACCCTCGCGTATCCCGGCGATCGCGCTCCCCTGTGGCTGCTGATCGTCCTGTGCTCGGTGCTCGGTGCCTGCGGACCGGCCTCGATGATCGGCTTCGACTTCGCCCGCCCGGCGAATCCGCCGCAGCGTCAGGGGACGGCGTCCGGAATCGTCAACATGGGCGGTTTCACGGCCTCGATGACGACACTGCTCGCGATCGGTCTGCTGCTGGACGCGACCGGGGACAACTACCGGATCGCGTTCTCCTGCGTCTTCGTGCTGGAGGCGCTGGGCATCACGCAGATCCTGCGCCTGCGGGGACGGACGGTACGGCTGGAACGGGAGAGGCTGGTGGCGAGCCGCGTGGAGACGGTGCACGTCCCGGCGTGAGCGGCGCGCGTCCGGGCTTGCGCCGTGTCCGTCCGGGGAGGGGCGGTGCGCGACGTGGCGGTGCGTGTCCCGGCGTGAGCGGTGCGCATCCTGGCGCGAGCGGTGGCGGGCGGCCTCACCGCGCCCTCGCAGTGCCCTTCACAGGGGTTCTCACTGCGTGACGGCGAACTCCCGCAGGATCGCCGCGGCCAGGTCCTGGTCCCCGTCCACCTTGATCCGGTCGGCGACGGCGCCCAGCCGGACCCGCCCGCAGGCCAGCCGGTAGTACGTCTCCCAGTCCATCGCCAGGGTCACCACGGGCCCCAGCGAGGGCGCTCCGTCGACCGTGCCGCGGCCGTCCGCGTTCACCCGTACCGTACGCAGGAACTCCAGCGGCCCGTGCACATCGATCACCACGGCCGAGTGCGGGGGCGCGCCCGCGTCCTTGGCGACCACCTTCGGCAGAGCCTCCAGCAGCACGTCCCGGGTGATCAGCGCGCCCGGAGAGTCGAGGTTCCCCGGCTTGTTGAGCGCGTTCCGCAGATCCTGCTCGTGCACCCAGGTGTCGAACGCGCGCATCCGCATGGCCACCTCCAGCGTCTGCTCGGCACCGAGGGGGGCGCGGACCATGGTGTCCGGCGCGCGGTTCTCGTTCCGCAGCTGACGGGCCCGCCGGATCATCGTGTACTCCAGCTCCGACGTCATCTCCGGAGCGGTGTGATGCCGGCGTACATCCACCTGCATCTCCATGTACCGGGCGAAGTCGTTCTTCACGTGGTACAGATCACGCGGCAGGGTGTGAATGGGCCGTGGATCGCCGAGCATCTCGGTCTCCATGCCGATCACATGCGAGACCACGTCCCGCACCGACCAGGCGGGGCACGGCGTGGGCCGGTTCCACTCACCCTCGACGAGCGGCTTCACCAGCTCGGCTATCGATTCGATGGAGTGGGTCCAGGCATCGGCGTAGGTCTGGAGGCTGGGATGGACGGTCACGGGACCCCTCGACGATTCTGCGGTACGCGGGCTGGGCGGCTGACGGCTTTGCTGCTAGGACTTGGCTGTTGACGGGTGGTCGGCTGACGGTTCGCTGTGTGGGAGGCTCGGCGCTTAAGTTACGCTGCCGGGCGGTGGCCCGGCAGTGCTTTCGTGTGACGATCGTAGGCCCGAGCGCGGGCCTCGAATACCTGGGCGGTGGGGGTACGCACGAGACGCCCCGCCAGACCGCCCCAGAGCGGTACGAACCCGTCCCTTTCCGCGACCCCTGAGCACGCGGCGATGAGCACACCCTCATGCGCGGGGCGTCGGCACGGCGGCTGTGGGGATGGTGTCCTCGACCTCGCCCGATCTGGACGACTGGTCCCGGCGGGTCGGCCGGCGCGGGCGAAGCTTCGCCCGGCAGCCTTCAGAAAGGCGGACGGACGAGCCGGGCCGCGTTGTTCAGCGCGCGGGCACTCCGGCATGTCGGCCTCCCGGCCCTCTTGTCTGCCGCCTCGCGATCCGGAGACTCGGGTGGCCCAGGGCAGGTCCTCACTGTCCCTCGCCGGTGATCCGGGGCATGGCAAGTTCGTCGTGCCCGGGGCCGGGTTGCAGGGCGATGGCGTCCTCGGGGCAGGCGTAGAGGGTCAGGCCCGGGGCGTTGGAACGTTCGATATAGCGGATTTCAACAGGTGCGGTGGTGGCTCGGCCGCAGCGGCAGCAGATCGCGGTACGTGCGGGCGGAAGTGCGGTGATCAGACTCTCGGCGGTCATGCGAAAACCGTCGTGTGGGTGCGGGGGAGGTGGATGCCGTGCGGGACGATGTAGAGGGCTGTACGTCGCTGTCGGCGTTCCTCTCTGCCTGCTGCCGGAAGATCGCGCGGGCCTGCTCCTTCGTGGGGCCGGTCCAGGGCCTGGACCACGGGCTCTCATGGACTGACAGGGGCTTCGGCTGCGGCTGCCGGGCCAGATGGCGCGCGGAATGGCGGCCGGGCGCGGTCCGCCACGGTAGGGGAAGTAAGCCCAGCATCCGGGTGAGGGCCCGGAAGGCGGAGTCACGCATACGTCGATCAGCTCCTCAACGGCTGCTCGGTCGGAGCCCTGGCGGACCGGTTCCATGCGGTTCGCCAGGGCAGATTTTTGTGTACAGGTGCAATGGCCCTGCGCTGACTGGAGGAGTCATTCAGTGCTCTGGGGAGCCTGCGCGGGGATTGGTTTCAGGGCGCGCCGTGATCGGGATCAGCGAAGTCGGGGACCGACTGTGGTTCGTCGCGTGCTGGTCGCCCGGTGGGCGGGTGTCCAGGCCTGGCCAGACTCTGAGTTGGTCGGGAGGCGATATGTATCGCTCGTTGGGTTTCCCGACGGCTCCCGTCACGTCTGTGCCTTGCTGTGGTCACTCCTTGTTGTGAGCTGTGCCCACAGGCTGTGTAAGTCGGTTGAGGCGCCGGACGATTCCGACAGCCTGCTGATGATGAGCGCACCGGGGCCATGGATCTGGAGGATCGGCAGCGGCTGGTGTCCCGTGGCGGTGATGCGGGCACGGTGGTCGGCGGTCGAGATGGTCATGTCAATGACATCGGGCCGACGGTCGTAGCAGCCAAGGACCGCGATGAAGAGCTCGTTGGCCACGAGCGGGGCGTCCTCGTTGTCGAGGCGGCTGCGTGTCCAGTCGCGGACGCTGCTGGCCTCTATGGGCTGACCCTTGAACGCCTGTCGCCACGTATGCCCCGATTCAGGCATGGTTGCACCCCGGATTCTCGCTATCTGAGTACAGATAATGCGTTTCTGTACTCAAATCGTCCCGGGAGTTGGCGCAGGTCAAGTAGAGAGGGGAGAGTATGTGTACTCAGATTGACGCGATCATTGAGAAGGGCGGTACGGGAGTGGCACAGCCCGAATACCTGCGGATCGCCGGTGACCTGAGGCGGCGCATCTCCTCTGGCGAGTTCGGGCCGGGTGACCGCCTCCCCACGCTGCCCGCCCTCTGCCAGGAGTACCGCGTTTCGGAGACCACGATCCGCAATGCTCTCGGCCTGCTTCGGAACGAGGGGCTGATCCAGACCAAGGCGCGGGCGGGCACGCTCGTCAGGCCTCGGCCGCCTGTGCACCGTATGGCCGCAGACCGGTATCGCACCGTCCCCGGTGCCAAGGCCACGCCCTACACCCGCGACCAGGACATCGGATGGTCCGAGTACCGCCTCGACAAGCGGTTCGAGAAGGTCCACGCGGATTCCGAGCTGGCCGCGCTCTTCGAGTGCGAGCCCGGTGAGCGGCTCCTCGCACGCCACTTCGTCTTCTACGACAACGATCAGCCCACGCAGATGTCCACCAGCTACGTACGCTGGTCAGACGTGGCCGGTACGCCGGTGGCGGATCCGATCAACGAACCGTGGCCGGGCGGGACCCGGGCACAGATGGCCGGCCTCGGTATCACCGTTACGAGGATCACGGAGTCGTTCACCGCCGCGATGCCCACGGAGGCCGAGGCCGCGACGCTACGTGTGGGGGCAGGTGTTCCGGTCATCCGTTACACCCGTCGGCACATCGCGGACACGGGCCGCGTCGTCGAGGTCGCCCATCCGGTCGTGCGCCGCGGTGACACCACCGTCGTCGACTTCGCCATCGACCTGGACGACTGACTGACCCGCTTCGGTTGTCGGCGCGAAGGATTACCTGCTCTGCCGGCTCGGGCGGCGGCACCGCCCACCGGCCTTCGGGGAGGCGGACGCGCGGGGCCGGGGCCGCGCTGTTCCGTGTTCGCGGGCGCCTTCGCCGGCACGGCGAGGGCGGGACGTTCTCGCGCTTCGCCGAGCACGCCGAGGAACTGTGGAGCAGGGGTACGCCGGTGAACGCGGGCGGATCGTAGTCGGCGCGCCGTCGGCTCAGTCCGGGGCGGAGGGGGCGGGGCCGGTCGTGGGGGCGTTTCCGTTTCCGTAGCGCGTTCTCAGCTCGCCGATCACACCGAAGGCCGCCGCGGTGACCGGGACCGCGAGAAGCATGCCGAGGATGCCGGCGAGGCCCGCGCCCGCCGTGATCGCCAGCATGACGACCGCCGGGTGCATCTGGACCGTACGGCTCTGGATCACCGGCTGGAGGACATGGCCCTCCAGGACCTGGACGGCGAGGACGACACCGAGGGCCCACAGGGCGATCACCCAGCCGCGGTCGGCGAGGGCGACGAGGACCGCGACCGCGCCCGAGAGGAACGCTCCGAGATAGGGGATGTAGGCGCCGACGAAGACGAGGGCGCCCAGGCCGACCGCCCCCGGTACGCGCAGGATCAGCAGGCCGATGGTGATGCAGAAGGCATCGATCAGCGCGATGAAGGTGGTGCCGCGCATAAAGCCCTCGACGGCCTCGAAGGCCCTGCGGCCCATCGCTTCGAGCGTGTCCCCGCCGGGGCCGGGCGTGATCGCGCGCGCGAGGCCCGCCGCCTTGTGGGAGTCGCGCAGGAAGAAGAAGATCAGCAGCAGGGCCAGCACAGCGGTGGCGATCGCCTGACCGACCACGCTCAGCCCGCTGATCACTCCGGACGCGGCGGTTCCGCCGAACTTCGACAGCAGCTCCCTCGCGTTGGAGGCGAGATCGTTGAGGGAGGTCCCGGCCGCCCCGAAGTGCTTGCTGATCCCCTTGGCGGCGCTGCGCAGCGCGGCGAGGATCTGATCGCCGGTGTCGATCAGGGCCGTGACGATGATGTAGGTGGCCCCGCCGACGACCGCGACCACGGCGACACAGGTCAGCCCCGCCGCCAGCGAGCGGTTCACCCCCATCCGGACGAGCCGCTGGTGCAGCGGCCCGAGGAGCGCGGTTCCGAGGATCGCCAGGAGGACGGGTGTGACGGCCGTCCGGAAGTAGATGATCAGCCAGATCCCCACCGCGCCGACCCCGGCGATCAGCAGGAGGACGACGCACCAGGCGGCGAGCCGCCGTACCGGCTCGGGAAGGAGAGTCTGCACCCTTCCAGCCGATCACGGCTCCGGGACGCCGTCCCGCGCACGGCGCCCAACCGGGTGACAACCCGTCAACCGGACCCGTGAGTCCGTCAGCCGTCAGCCGTCAGCCCGCAGGACTTCCCATGCCCGGGCGGCAGGAGCGCGCGCCTCGCGCCGGGCCGACGGCCGTCAGCGCGGGCAGGTCGTGGCGTGCTCGCGCGCCATCGAGCGGCGGGACCCCCGGCCCGGGAACCCCGAAAGCGCCGAAGGCCCCGGCCGGACGTCGGGAGAGACATCCGGGCAGGGCCTTCGGGGACAGAACGGTGAGCCGGTGGCCGCGGGACCCCGCGGTCCCTCAGGCCCTACAGCCCCTCGGACATCCCGTGGACCGCGGGGATCGTGCCCAGCCGGCCCTTCTGGAAGTCCTCGAACGCCTGGCGCAGCTCCTCCTGGGTGTTCATCACGAACGGCCCGTAGTGCGCCATGGGCTCCCGGATGGGCTGCCCGCCCAGGAGGACGACCTCCAGATCGGGGCTGTTGGAGTCCTGGCTCTCGTCGGCCCGTACGGTCAGGGAGCCGCCGTCGCCGAAGACGGCGGTCTGGCCCATGTGGACCGGACGCCGCTCGGTGCCGACGGTGCCGCGTCCGGCGAGGACGTACGCGAGCCCGTTGAAGTCCTGGCGCCACGGCAGGGTGATCTGCGCGCCCGGACGCAGCGTCGCGTGGATCATCGTGATCGGGGTGTGGGTGATCCCGGGGCCCTCGTGGCCGTCCAGCTCACCGGCGATGACCCGGAGCAGCGCGCCGCCGTCGGGGGACGTCAGCAGCTGCACCTGGCCGCCGCGGATGTCCTGGTAGCGGGGGGCCATCATCTTGTCGGCGGCCGGGAGGTTCACCCACAGCTGGAGTCCGTGGAAGAGCCCGCCGGACACGACCAGCTCCTCCGGCGGTGCCTCGATGTGCAGGAGGCCGGAGCCGGCGGTCATCCACTGGGTGTCGCCGTTCTTGATGGTTCCGCCGCCGCCGTTGCTGTCCTGGTGGACGAAGGTCCCGTCGATCAGGTACGTCACGGTCTCGAAACCGCGGTGGGGGTGCCAGGGCGTTCCCTTGGGCTCACCGGCTCCGTAGTCCACCTCGCCCATCTGGTCCATCATGATGAACGGGTCGAGGTACCGGTAGTTGATCCCGGCGAACGCGCGCCGGACCGGGAAACCCTCCCCCTCGAAACCGCTCGGGGCGGTGGTCACGGCGAGTACGGGACGGGCCACGGCGTCGGCCGGCGCGGAGACGCGCGGCAGGGTG
Organism: Streptomyces sp. NPDC004609; assembly: GCF_042873655.1. Classification (NCBI taxonomy): domain Bacteria; kingdom Bacillati; phylum Actinomycetota; class Actinomycetes; order Kitasatosporales; family Streptomycetaceae; genus Streptomyces; species Streptomyces sp. NPDC004609. The sequence goes on from NZ_JBIALS010000005.1 coordinate 249,858, forward strand.
AGCGGGTTGTCGACAGTCACTGCGGGCATGGGGGTACCTCCTTGTGCGACCTGCGACCTGTGGAACAGGTTAGTTGAATCCTGAACTTCTCGCTACCCAGGAACGAGAAAGGCCCGGGAGGTATTCCTCCCGGGCACCCATGGGACAGGGACAGGTCGGCGCGTACGGCCCGCCGCGCTCAGCCGTACATCCGGCGCATGGCGAAGTCGACCATCTGCTCCACGGCCTTCGCGTCGAAGACCATCCGGTGCTCCCCCTCCATGTCGAGGACGAAGCCGTACCCGGTCGGCAGCAGATCGATCACCTCCGCCCCGGTGATCACGAAGTACTTGGACTCCTTGCCCGCGTACCTGCGCAGTTCCTTGAGGGACGTGAACATCGGGATCACCGGCTGCTGCGTGTTGTGCAGCGCCAGGAACCCGGGATTGTCCCCGCGCGGGCAGTAGACCTTCGAGGTCGCGAAGATCTGCTGGAAGTCCTCGGCGGAGAGCGAGGCCGTCGTGAAGGCCCGTACAGCGTCGGCGAGAGACGGAGGTGAAGGCTCCGGGTAGAGCGGCTGCCCGGGGGGCGGCCCCCCGTATGGCTGCTGGGGTGCGTACTGCTGCTGCGCGCCCTGACTCTGGTCATAGCCGTACATGACCGCAAGAGTAACGAGTCGGTCGGCCGCTCGTCCCCGCTGTGCACCGCTGTGGGCACCCAGGACGGGATCCCGACGGAAACGACGCGCGGAACCCGCCGGGCGGCGGGGCCGGGCGCCCCGGAATCCACGCGTGGCCGGGGGCTCGGCGGGTGGACCTAGGCGCGCCGCCGAGCGACCCGGGGGCGGGCCCTCCGGCCGAGTCCTTCGGGTGCCATGACCACGGCCTGTACGCTGTCGACCCCTTCCGCGGGCCGCGGTAGGGCGCAGGTCACAGTCGGGGAAGGGGGTTGAAACTTATTACCCGTGGGTAGCATCATGATTGTTACCGATTGGTATGAGTACGAGGACCCGCCTCCCCGATCTTTACGGAGCCGTCGCCATGGGGCACTACAAGTCGAATCTCCGCGACATCGAGTTCAACCTCTTCGAGGTCCTCGGGCGCGACAAGCTGTACGGCACCGGCCCGTTCGCGGAGATGGACGTCGACACCGCCAAGAGCATCCTCGCCGAGATCGCCCGGCTCGCGGAGAACGAGCTGGCCGAATCCTTCGCGGACGCCGACCGCAACCCCCCTGTTTTCGACCCGGAGACGAACACCGCGCCCGTCCCCGCGTCCTTCAGGAAGAGCTACCAGTCCTTCATGGACTCGGAGTACTGGCGCCTGGGCCTGCCCGAGGAGATCGGCGGCACCACCGCCCCCCGCTCGCTGATCTGGTCGTACGCCGAGCTGCTGCTGGGCTCCAACCCGGCCATCTGGATGTACTCCTCGGGCCCGGCCTTCGCCGGGATCCTCTTCGAGGAGGGCAACGAGGCCCAGAAGAACATCGCCCGGATCGCCGTCGAGAAGCAGTGGGGCTCCACCATGGTGCTCACCGAGCCGGACGCCGGTTCGGACGTCGGCGCGGGCCGCGCGAAGGCCGTGGAGCAGGAGGACGGCTCCTGGCACATCGAGGGCGTGAAGCGCTTCATCACCTCCGGCGAGCACGACATGTCGGAGAACATCCTCCACTACGTGCTCGCCCGCCCCGAGGGCGCCGGACCCGGCACCAAGGGCCTCTCCCTCTTCCTCGTGCCGAAGTTCCACTTCGACTGGGAGACCGGCGAGCTGGGCGAGCGCAACGGCGTGTACGCCACGAACGTCGAGCACAAGATGGGTCTCAAGGCGTCCAACACCTGCGAGATCACCTTCGGCGACCGGCACCCCGCCAAGGGCTGGCTGATCGGTGACAAGCACGACGGCATCCGCCAGATGTTCATGATCATCGAGTTCGCCCGGATGATGGTCGGCACCAAGGCGATCGCCACCCTCTCCACGGGGTACCTGAACGCGCTGGAGTACGCCAAGGAGCGCGTCCAGGGCACCGACCTGGTCAACTTCACGGACAAGTCCGCGCCCAAGGTCACCATCACCCGCCACCCCGACGTCCGCCGCTCCCTGATGACCCAGAAGGCGTACGCGGAGGGCATGCGCGCCCTGGTGCTGTACACGGCCTCCATCCAGGACGAGATCGCCGCGAAGCAGGCCGAGGGCGAGGACACCGCGGCCCTGGTCGCGCTGAACGACCTGCTGCTGCCGATCGTCAAGGGCTACGGCTCCGAGCGGTCGTACGAGCAGCTGGCCCAGGCGCTCCAGACCCTCGGCGGCTCCGGCTACCTCCAGGAGTACCCGCACGAGCAGTACATCCGGGACGCCAAGATCGACACCCTCTACGAGGGCACGACCGCCATCCAGGGCCAGGACTACTTCTTCCGGAAGATCGTCCGCGACCAGGGGCAGGCGCTCAACAGCCTCTCCGGGGAGATCAGGAAGTTCCTCGCGGTCGGCACCGGCGGCGAGGACCTGGCCCCGGCCCGTGAGGCGCTCGCCAAGGCGGCCGTCGACCTGGAGGCGATCGTCGGCACGATGACGAACGACCTCATCGCGACCGGCGAGGACGTGAAGAACATCTACAAGGTCGGCCTCAACACCACCCGGCTGCTCTTCGCCTCCGGCGATGTCGTCGTCGGCTATCTGCTGCTGCGCGGTGCGGCGGTCGCGGCGGAGAAGCTGGAGACGGCCTCGGCGAAGGACGTGCCGTTCTACCAGGGCAAGATCGCGGCGGCGAAGTTCTTCGCGGCGAACGTCCTGCCCGGTGTCTCGGCCGAGCGCCTGATCGCGGAGTCGGTGGACGGCTCGCTGATGGACCTCGACGAGGCGGCTTTCTAAGGCGGCCGGTGTGTAGCCGACGTCATACGGCGGCCCGCTTCCCCGGGGATTCCTTCAGGAGGCGGGCCGTCCGTATGATCGCCGCCAACACATGGGGGGAACATGCGGATCACGGGGAACACGAGGTATGGCCGTCTTGGGCGTTTCGCGGCGGCCGGGGCGGTGGCGGGGGCGCTGCTGCTGACGGGGTGCGGCTCGGACGACGGCGGCGGAGGCGACCGGGCCGACCGGGCCGGCCAGGGGGAGCGGGGCGACAAGGGAACGCGGCCCGCGCCCGGCAAGGCGACCGTGCTGACGGCGGAGCAGGTCACGGCCGTGATGCCGCGCGAAGCGGATCTCCCCGGCTGGGGCGGCTCCACCTCCGGGGAGCCGGTCGCGGTCGATCTCCGCACCCAGGACATGGCGCCGGTGAGCTGCGTCAACAAGAAGGATCCGATCTGCGAGGGTGCCCTCTTCGCGAGCGGCACCATGTTCGCCCGCGGGGACGCCGGCACCCTCGCCTTCAGCGTGTACGCGTACGAGGACGCAGCCGCGGCCACCACCGCCTCCCGAGCACTGCTGGACCGGCATGCCCAGGGGTCCCTGGACCCGCGGGACACCGTCACCTCTCCGCTGCCCGGCGTGATCGGTGAGTCGTCGGCCGCCAAACGGGGCAAGAGCAAGCTGAGGAGCCAGGGCTCCGTGGTCATGAGCCAGGTCGGCACCACGGTGCTGGTGATCGAGACCGGCGGCCTGAACGCGAAGATCTACACCGGCGACGAGCTGATGGCCGTCGGCAAGGTGATCGCCGAGCGCTCCCGGCAGGTGCAGAACGGCGAGCGGCCGACCGCGAAGCTCAAGGACGGCGCGCTCGACTACCGCAAGATCGGAGACTCCTGAGGCCGCGCACTCCTGGGGGAGCGGCCCCGGCGCCCTGGGAGCCCCGGTCTTCACTCGGGGCCACGCGGTGGCGCAAGGGCGGGCGGCGACCGCCGGAGGACCGGCCGGCGGCCGGTGACGGAACGGGGGAACCGTGGGTGACGGGACGCGGGAACGGCCGGTGACGGAACCGGGGGAACGGCTGGTGAGGGGTCCGAGGAACCACCGGTGCGGTACTGGAGCGCGGTGGGGCGTCCTCCGGTCCGAGGAGCCCCCTCCCGGCCCTGCCCCCGTGGTTACAGTGGCCCCATGAGCACCAGCAGCGCAGCGGTCCGCTTCGGCCGCGGGCACACCGACGACCTGATGGCCTTCCTGTCCGCCGCGCCGTCGCCGTATCACGCCGTGACGGTCACCGCCGAGCGGCTGGAGAAGGCCGGTTTCCGGCAGGTGCTGGAGACGGACGCCTGGGACGGGACGACCGGGGGCAGGTATGTGCTCCGGGGCGGCGCGATCATCGCCTGGTACGTACCGGAGGGGGCGCGGGCGCACACCCCGTTCCGGATCGTCGGCGCGCACACCGACTCGCCCAATCTGCGGGTGAAGCCGCTGCCGGACACCGGCTCGGCCGGCTGGCGGCAGATCGCCGTCGAGATCTACGGCGGAACCCTGCTCAACACCTGGCTCGACCGTGACCTCGGTCTCGCCGGGCGCCTGAGCCTCAGGGACGGCTCGGAGCGGCTGGTCAACATCGACCGGGCGCTGCTGCGGGTGCCGCAGCTGGCGATCCACCTGGACCGTTCCGTCCACAGCGACGGGCTGAAGCTCGACAAGCAGCGCCATATGCAGCCGATCTGGGGCCTCGGCGACGTCCGGGAGGGCGACCTCATCCGCTTCCTGGAGGAGGAGATCGGGCTCCCGGCGGGCGAGGTCACCGGCTGGGACCTGATGGTGCACTCCATCGAACCGCCGTCGTACCTCGGCCGCGACCGGGAGCTGGTGGCCGGGCCCCGGATGGACAACCTCCTCTCCGTGCACGCCGGTACGGCCGCGCTCGCGGCGGTCGCGGCCACCGGGGACCTGCCGTACATCCCGGTGCTCGCCGCCTTCGACCACGAGGAGAACGGCTCCCAGTCGGACACCGGCGCGGACGGCCCGCTGCTCGGATCGGTGCTGGAGCGCTCGGTCTTCGCGCGCGGCGGTACGTACGAGGACCGGGCGCGCGCTTTCGCGGGCACGGTCTGCCTCTCCTCCGACACCGGCCACGCCGTGCACCCCAACTACCCCGAGCGCCACGACCCGACGCACCACCCGCGCGCCAACGGCGGCCCCATCCTCAAGGTCAATGTGAACCAGCGGTACGCGACCGACGGCAGCGGCCGGGCCGTGTTCGCGGCGGCGTGCGAGCGGGCCGGGGTGCCGTGGCAGACGTTCGTGTCGAACAACGCGATGCCGTGCGGCACGACGATCGGCCCGATCACGGCGGCGCGGCACGGCATCCGGACCGTCGACATCGGGGTCGCGATCCTGTCGATGCACAGCGCGCGCGAGCTGTGCGGCGCCGAGGACCCGTATCTGCTGGCGAACGCGCTGACGGCGTTCCTGGAAGGCGCCTGACCCGGCCCCCTCGGCCGGCACCCGTACAACATCCCCGCCGCTCCTCTTGCGGGGGAGTGGCGGGGCCTTTCGGGTGTGGCGGATCAGGCGGAGCCGAATCCACCGGTCTTGACACCCGCCACGAAGGCGGAGAACGCGGTGGCGGAGAGGTTCAGTATGGGGGTGGTCGGAGTCTTGGAGTCGCGGACGGGGACTATGCCGGTGGCGGACGCGTGCGCCGGGGCCCATTCGACGCAGTTGCCACCGTTGTCACTGTAGGAGGACTTGGCCCAGGGGAAGTCGGTCGTCGTCACGGGGTGCCCTTTCGAAGCTCGCGGAGCATGGCTACGGACTCCGCTTGTGAGGCTGATACGGCCTGTAATTGATGGTAGGCCGTCAACAGCGGTAGTACTGAGGAGAGTTCGCGGTCCAGGTGGCCACGAGTCTGGGACTCGACGTAGGACAGTACGGACCGGTCGGAGAGCGTCACCAGGTTGACAGGCAGGTTGAACGGCCTGCGCTCGCCAATGTCATACGTGGCGATCTGCAACATGGTGTTGGGGAGTTCGGCGAACTCCACCAGCCTGTCGAGCTGCGGGCCCATGACCGTGGGGCCGCCCACCGGGCGACGGATGCAGCTCTCATCCATGACGAGCAGCATCATCGGTGGCTTCGGATGCGTCAGGGCCGCCTGCCGCTCGGCGAGGAACGAGACCCGCTCATCGGCCTGCTCGGGCGTGATGCTGCCGCGCTCTACGGCGCTGTTCGCGAGGACGCTGGCGTACTCCGGTGTCTGGAGCAACCCCGGAATGATTCCGATCTCGTACAACCGGATCTCGACCGCCCTGGCTTCGTAGCCGACGTACTCGGGGAAGCCTTCCAGCAGCGAGCCGTGCCGGATTTCGCGCCACACGCGTTCGAATGATTCGGACGTGCCTTCGACTCCGAAGGCGGCATCCAAACCACGCGAGAATCGCAGAGTCGGAGGCTTGCGACCGGTTTCGACCGCCGAAATATGTCGGCCGGTATATCCCAACTGCTCGGCAAGCTCGTCCTGTTTCCACCCGCGTGCCTCACGTGAACTGCGGAGTCGTGCGCCGAAGGCCGCTTCCGGGCTTGCCTCGGGATTTAACTCCTTGCGATTTACCAATGTGCCCTCCAAAACAGGAACGTTGAAGACCCTTCCGACTGTAGGTCACTCTGATGCGCCCTGGTAGTGGTTTCGCTACGGAGAGGAGCGGCTGTGACCGATGGCAGCGAAGCCGCACAGCAAGAGGAACCCCAACTCACCGTTGGGACACTTGTGTTCGACACACGGAAAAAGGTGCTCGGAGTGGTCATGGACACCGAATGGGATCGCCTCTATCTCCGGCCACCCACCGGCGGAATCGAATGGGACGCCTCCCGTGCGGATCTGCGTCCGGCCACTGTCACGGACCGGCTCCGCCCCGCCCTGGCCGAGAGGAACGAACGCAGCAACTGGAGCACGAGATGGGAGTGACCGCACTTCCGGGGGACGGCGCCCACCGCACCGCCCGCCCGCTGCCACCCCGGCACAAAGCGCCCCGGGGGACCGCGCCAACGGTCCGTCCGGGGCTCGCCGAAACAGCTTTCGAGGAGCTGACCGACGTATGCGCGATCGTATCGCCCGTGCCCTCATAAGGGTCCTGGACCTCTTCCCGCCCACCCGCCGGGCCCGGCCGGGGCGCCATTCCGCCGCCCACTTCGCGGACCTGCCCGAGCCCGCCCCGCCGGTGATCTGCACGGCGGCCACCCCGGTCCCACCGCATGTCCTCGCCCGGACCGCGCCTACTCCCCGGGGGCATCGCGTACCCCCGTACCTCCGCGACTGGATCAAGGGCCAGGAAGAGGAGTGGGAACGGCAGCGGCAGCGCCGGGTGTCCGCAGTGGCGGCCGTCCTCGGCCACGACGTGCCGTTCTCACCCGACGGGTCCGCCGTCGGGTGGCTGGGGGTGCCCGCATGACCCGCGACGCACTCACCTGCGAACCGCCCGCCGACTCCAGCGCCACCTGCTGCGTGTGCGGGCGCTGGACCCTCGCGCCCCTCCCGGTCCGGCGGGTCGCACGGCCGAGCGGGGCTCCCATGACCGTCCACGCGTGCCCCGAGCACGCCCAGACCCTGGTGCCCGCGCCCGTCCCCGGGGAGCTGGACGGGGATACGTGACCCCGCGCACAATGACGAGCCCCCCGGTGCGCGGCTCTTACGCCATCCCCGCCAGGACCAGCGGCAGCCGGTCCGTACCGCCCGGGGTGATCCGGACCGGAACGCCCCAGTCCTGCTGATGGACATGGCAGGCCGGGTACTCGTTCGCGGGGTCGTCGTCACAGGAGGCGGCCATCGCGGAGACGTGCAGCACGCCCTCCCCGACCTCCGGGTCGATCTCCAGCTCGCGGGAGAGGTCCGTCCCCGCGCCATCGCCGCCGAGCAGCAGTTCGGGAGGCGTCGCGGAGACGAGCAGCCGGGTGGAGGGCCCGTAACGGGTGTCGAGCTTCTGCCCCGAGGGCGCCTCGAAGACCACGTCGAGGTGGAGCGCGCCACCCGTGATCTCGGTCGCGGCCCGCTGGGTGCGGTGGGCGACGGGCTCGACCCGCACCGCCTCCTCCGGCAGCCGCAGCCGGGTGAGCCGGTGCCGGGCCGATTCCACCACCACGATGTCCTCGCCCACGACGACCGCGTCCGACGGCTCCCGCAGATCGGTCGCGAGGGTGGTCGCGGCCTGGCTCACCGGGTCGTAACGGCGCAGAGCGTGGTTGTACGTGTCGCTCACGGCGACCGATCCGTCCGGCAGCACGGTGACGCCCAGCGGATGCTGGAACAGGGCCTGTCCGGCGTCCCCGTCCCGGTGCCCGAAGTCGAACAGCCCCGTGCCGACGGCCGTGTGCACAGCTCCGCCGGTGTCGATCCAGCGCAGCGCGGATGTCTCCGAGTCGGCGATCCACAACCGGTCCCCGGCAGCCGCGAGCCCCGACGGCTGCGCGAACCACGCCTCGGCGGCGGGCCCGTCGACGAGCCCCTCGTTGGTGGTCCCGGCCGCGACCTGAACCGTCCCGGCCCCGGGGTCGTACGTCCACAGCTGATGCACCCCGGCCATCGCGATCCACAGCCGGTCCCCCCACCAGGCCAGATCCCACGGCGACGACAGATCGACCTCCCGGGCAGGCCCGGCGGTAGGCGACCCCTGCCACCACTGCCGCCCGGTCCCGGCGAGCGTCTCGACCGTCCCGCTCTCCGGGTCGTACGCCTTGATCGCGTGGTTCACCGTGTCGGCGACGGCCACCCGCCCGTCGGGCAGCAGCGCGAGCCCCTGGGGCTCGTTGAGTTCCCCGTCCCCGCCGATGTGCCGTACGACGGTCTCCCCGTCGGCCGCCAGCTCCACGAGCCGGTGCCGGGTGGTGTCCGAGACGAGGAAGTTCCCGGACGGCAGCACGACCGCTTTCCCGGGGAACCGCAGCTCGGTCCCGACCGCCTCGGGCGCCACATAGGGCCCGTCCCCGCGCCTGAGCGTCCCCTTCGCCGCGTGCTCGGTCTCCAGCTCCGCGACCAGCTTTGCGATGGCGTGCGCGTGTCCCTCCCCGGCGTGCTGGGCGACGATGTACCCCTCGGGATCCACCACGACGAGCGTCGGCCACGCCCGTACGGCGTACTGCTTCCACGTCGCCAGCTCCGGGTCGTCCAGCACGGGGTGGCGCACCTGGTACCGCTCGACCGCGTCCACGACCGCCTGGTGATCGGCCTCGTGCACGAACTTCGGCGAGTGGACCCCGATGATCACCACGGTGTCGCGGTGCTTCTCCTCCAGCTCGCGCAGCTCGTCCAGGACGTGCAGGCAGTTGATGCAGCAGAAGGTCCAGAAATCGAGAATCAGAATCCGACCCCGGAGATCGGCGAGGGTGAGGTCCCTGTCACCCGTGTTGAGCCAGGCACGCCCCCGCAGCTCGGGGGCGCGGACTCGGGCACGGCGGCGGGGCTCGGGCGCGGGAGTGGGCGCCGGGGCGGCATCGTTCATGCTGCAAGCTTCCCATCCGGGAATGAACGCCGGATCACACGCGTACGGCACGGCTCACGGCAGAGGAGTGTCCTGCTCACCCCGAGAACGATCCGTATCCTGAGGCCCGCCCGGCTCAAGACCGCCAGTCCCGTATCGGAGGCGACCCCGTTGACCACGGACCTCAGTTCCGTCACCGGCGTGCGGCAGGCATTGGCCGTCGTCCTGCCCGTCCGGTTCACCGCACCCGTCGACTGGCCGACCGGGCCCATACCTTTCGAGCTGGGCAGCCGCCGCACCGACACAAGCACCCGTCAGACGTACTTCACCCCGGCCACGGCTCGCGCCCTCTACGGCACCCCGGAACGGCCGTGCCGCTGGTATCGGCTCATGGATGTGCGGCACGAATCGCTGCACCTGCGGGGGGTCGAGTTGCTGGCCACCGCCACCGCGCGTTACCCGGACCATGGACTCGCGGTGCTGCATTTCGATGTGGAAGGCCCGGCCTTGCTGGAGACGCTGCGCGCCATCGGCAACCGCACCCGCACCGCCGCTGACCCGCTCGACGGCCCGCTCTCCCCCGTGGTGCTGCTCGACGGGATCGCCGAACTGCGCGGCGCCACCGCTCCGTTCGCGATCGCCCGCCCGTACACGATCGCTTTCCTCACGCCCGACGTGCAGGTCACCCCCGTGCTGCGGCAGGACGGCCGACTGCCTGACACTGCTGACCGCTGGCTCTGGTATCTCGCCTCACGATCCACGGACAGTGACTTCCCCACTCCGCTTGAGCAGTGGCCCGAACGAACGGGGCACGCGTTGCGGATATCCGCGGACTGGAGCGCCCTCGTACTACGCCACGGCGCCGCCTTTCTCGGACATCGCCCCGACGCGGGGAACGGTGACTTCTACGCCTTCGCACAGTTGCACTGCCGCACCGTCTACCTCGACGCCCTGCTGCTCGGCACCGTCCAGCGCGACCACATCGACGAACTGACCGAGGGCCTCTCCGGTGTCTTCGACGGTCCGAAACTGGCCCATCGGGTGTCCACCCTCGAACGGCACATCGCCACGTTCCGCAGCACCTACTGGCGCCAGCACCTCACCGCTCACGGCCCGGCCAACCAGTTGCTGTTGAGCTTCCAGGCCCAGTACCGCCTCGCGGAGCGCTTCGACGGGATCCTTGCCGAAGCGGCCGACTACGCCCGGCTGGTACAGACCCAGGAGAGTCAGCAGATCGCGGGCGCACTCGGCGTGCTGACCATCCTCGGCCTGCCCGTCGGGACCGCCCTGAGTATTCTTCAGGTGCTCGACGCCAAGGGAGTCACGGCCGTCGTCATCGCACTGGTCGCCGCCCTGGCTGCCACGGCTCTGGTTCTCACCACGCGCTACGGCCGCCTCGTGCTGTCCTCGCTGCGCGGGAAAGGGCCCGGTGACAGCAGATGACATCCGCGCCGCCGACCGCGGGAGCCGATGACGGCGACGACCGGTTACTGCCTGTACCCCCAGCCGATCACACTGTTAGCTTGCTCTCCGCGGACCTGGGAGATGAGGATGCGGGACACGGAGTGACGGGCAACGAGGGGGAGCCGCTCCGGCTGTACAGAAAGGCTCTGAGGTACGCCGAATCGGACCCCGAGGTCTTCCTCGGCACAGCGAGGCGAGCAGCGGAGTCGATCCTGTTGGACATTGCCATCCGGGAGGCCGTCGGTTCGAAGCCGACACTCGAATCCCTGCTGACCGTGCTCTCCGCCAAGAACCTGGTACCGCCCAAGGTCGTCCTTGCCGTGCGCACGATCCAGAACTACGGCAACTACGGCAGCCATGCCCAGGACGTGCCGGCCGAGGAGATCTCCGCGGAGGACGTCAGACCCTGCCTCAACGCCTTGACACAGTTGGCCGTGTGGTACGGGCAGACGAGCAGATCGCTGGCCGAAGACGCTGTCCGGCACGAGCTGTCCGACCACCGGCGCAGCAGCGACACGACCCGCCTCGCCGATTCGACCCTGATCGTGGTGAAGGCCGTCCTGCTCGGCTGCGGATTGGAGAAGGCTCTGGCACGACGGAACCACCGTGTGGTGCCGGTGCAGCTCCCCTGGTCGGACAATCTCGTACGGGACGTGTCGACCCGAACCCTCGACGTGGCGGTCTACAACGAGCAACGCATGCTCCGCCTGCTCGAAACCGAGCAGGCGATTCGCGATCAGGTGGTTCCCGTCGGCCGGGTCGGCTACTCGATGGGCGGCCGCAACTTCTACCTGCTCGCCGCCCGCGGCGGCCGGTGGGGTGGCGTGACGGCACAGGAGTTCCTCGCGAATCCGGCGGGTGCACACATCGCGGTGCCCAAGCACAGCGACATGTTCGGCAACCTTCTCTCGGCTCTGTCGACCGACGAGGCGGGCCTGGCGGACATGGGGGTGAGCGTCCTCGACGTGCCGCACCATCTCGGGCTGGAGTTGTTCCATCTGAACCGGGACGTGCTGGCGGTCGGCGGTCAGAATCTGCGCATGCACGCGCAGGAGGGCGATGCGTACTTCGAACTGCTCAACTCCGACATGCTGCCGCCCCCGACTCAGGCACGGCTGCGTTCGGCGGCCGCCAACGTGTTCATCGCGAACCGGGCGTGGCTGGAGGAGCTGGATCTGCATCCCGCAGAGTTGCACCGGGAGCTGATGCGCTCGTTCCACGAGTGCGGGTCCGACGACGAGACATACCAGCGTCTGGTCCGTGACCTGGTGACCCACGCCTCGTTTCCGCCGGAGACGCTTCCCGACAGCCGTGAGCAGCTGGTGCGCCATGTGCTGTTCGAGAGTTACCGCTGGGGACGGCCATGAGCGCACCGAAGCGCGTGCTGATCCTGGGCAGTGTGAATGTCGACGTCATCGCCCGGACCGGCCGGCTCCCTGCGGAGCACGCGAAGCCACGGGGCAAGGAGTGCTGCGTGCTGCCGGGAGGCGCGGCGTCGAACACCGCCGTGGGGCTGGTTCGGCAGGGCTGCTCGGTCAGGCTGGGTGTCCGCCGTGGATGACGACACCTACGCGGCGAGGACTCGACGCGGCACTTCATGTGATCACGAAACTAGGAGCTCACCCGTGACTAGACGGCTCGGTTTTGCCCTGCTACCGCGAGCGGACCATCTGCGTACCGCCGTTCAACTGCAGAGGGACGTCGGCGGTGGCGTACATCTGCGGCCTAGGCTGCACCCGGACGGCAATCTCCCCCATGTCACCGTCTTCCAGGGCCCTTTCGCCGATTCGCTCGCCCCGGAGAAGGCGCTTGAGACCATCGGAGCGTCGGCGGTCGAGAACGGTCTGCGCGGTGAGGTGTCCCTGGCCAGTACGGGCGTGGTCTACCAGCCCACCGGCTGGCTCTTCCTCGCCCTGGAGCGGCCGCCGCTGCTCCAGGCACTGCAGGCGGCCGCGCTTGCGGTGCTGGATCCACACCTCGACCGGGCCTTCTTCGACGGTGACAAGGACGTCTCCCGCTTCACCGACGACGAGCGCACCAGCTACGAGCGCTACGGCTACCGGTACACCGGGGATGCCTACGCCCCGCATGTGACGCTGGGTCGTACCGACGAGGAGACCGCCCTGCAACTGGCCCGAACCGCGCGGGACCGAGTCAGTCTGCCGAAGGAGTGGGTCTTCGACCGGCTCAGCTTCTACGTGATGGGCGAGCACGGTGCCCATGCGGAGACCCTGCTGGAACGACCGCTGAGCCGAACGTGACGGTCCGGAACGATCTTCTGACGGTCGCCGAGGAGGCCGTGGACGAGGCGGCCACCTGGCTGGCGACGGCCGACGGGGAATGGCGGTCCGCGCGGTTCAAAGCCTCCGGCGAGGAGGTCACCGCCGCCGACATCGAGGTGGAGTCCCGGGTGACGCGGGTGCTGGCCACCCGCACTCCACGGATCCCTGTCGTCGGCGAGGAGTCCTCGCCGACAGGGTCACCGCTCCCTGAACGCTGCTGGCTGCTCGACCCGATCGACGGCACGATGAACTTCGCGCGGGGCGCACCGATGTACGCCGTGTCGCTCGCCTATGCGCACGAGGGCGTCCCTTTGCTGGGCGTGGTGCACGCACCGGCCCTCGGCCGACGGTGGACGACGCCCGGTAGCCCGCAGTCGCGCCCGGTGGTCGAGGACGTGGGCCGCGCGGTCGTGGGCGTCTCCGGCACCGGCTTGGGCCACGGCAGCAGCACGCGCCGCTTCCTCGCCCGTCTCCAGGACGAGGCTTACCGCGTCCGCATGCAGGGCTCGATGGCCCTGGACCTGGTGGGCGTGGCGGAGGGCTGGATGGACGCCTGTGTGTGCCTTGCCCCCAAGCCCTGGGACGTCGCGGCCGGAGTCGCTCTGTGTCACGAGCAGGGGCGGGTGGTGCTCGGCGCTGACGGTGGGGCGTTCACCTTCGACTCACCGGTCCTGCTGGCGGGCGCGCCCGGGGCGGGGCGGTCGCTCACCGACCTGTGGCAGAGCCACGGTCAACACCAGGTCTGATGACTCACGGAGCCCGTGAAGTACCCGAGGCGAGCGACACCGCGCCACGTACCGGCGATACGGCGGACATCCGCGACATGTGAACACACCTGCGGTGACGGCGCTTCGCGGATGGTGGGGGATGGGCGGTGGTGGCCGGTGCCCACGCGATGACGGCGGGTCGGCCGTTCACCAGCGGTGGCCCGCGTACTCGGCGTCTGCGTACGCGGATGTTCGATGGACGGTACGCATCACGCGGCGTGACGATGGGCCGAGTCAGAAGGTGGTACGGCAGGGCTGGTGTGCACAGGAGGTGGCCGGCGATGGCCTACGAGGACTCGGACGGCGGCGTTGTGGGGGCGGCGGGGGGAACAGGCGCGGAGCCGGGGGCGTCGGACAGTCTGCGCACTTTCGGCGCGTTCCTCCAGGCCTTACGGGAGCACACGGGCCTGAGCCGTGAGGAGTTCGGGGAGCTGGTCCGCTTCTCGAAGCACACGGTCGCCTCGATCGAGCAGGGCCGACGCATGCCGGACCGGGACTTCGTGGAGCGCGCGGAGGAACTGCTGGGAAACACGGGAGCGCTGCGGAAGGCCGCGCCGCATCTGACGCGGCAGGCGGGGCTGGCGAGCTGGTTCAGGCAGTGGGCTCGGCTGGAGGCGCAAGCCGCGACCTTGTGGACCTACGAGTGCCGCGTGATTCCCGGCTTGCTCCAGACCGAGCGGTACGCGCGGGCCGTGACCGAAAGCGTTCCGCCGGTGAAGGACGAGGAGCAGGTGACCAAGCAGGTTGCGGCTCGACTGGAACGGCAGCAACTGTTCGAGCGCAGGCCACCGATCGCGTTCAGCTTCATCATCGAGCAGGCACTCGTCGAGCGCGGTACGGGAGGCCCTGACGTGACGCGGGAGTTGCTTGATCATCTGCTGGAGCGGTCGTCGCGCTTCAACGTCGAGTTGCAGATCATGCCGCGATACCAGCCGGATCATGCGGGGTTGGACGGGCCCGTGCGACTGGCAGAGACGCCCGAGAACCGGTGGTTCGGCTACGCGGAGGGCCAGCGTGGCGGAATGCTGATCTCCGACCCGAAGGAGGTCAGCATCACGCTCCAGCGGTATGCGAGACTGCGCTCACAGGCTCTCAACTCCGAGGACTCCAGGGGCCTGCTGAAGCAACTGCGAGGAGCGCTATGAGCAGCATCGACGAACGGGCTTGGTTCAAGAGCAGTTACAGCGGCTCCGACGGTGACGACTGCGTCGAGGTGGCGAAGGGCACGCACGCGATCCACGTCCGGGACTCCAAGGACCAGCGAAGCCCCGAACTCGCCCTCTCCCTCGCCGCGTGGGACGGCTTCGTCTCGTACGCCGCCGCCCAGGGCTGACCGCCACGCACTACGCCAGCGCCTGGGTCCCAGGCCCTCCCAGGAGGATTCCCTGGGCCTGCTGAAGCGAATGCGAGGAGCGCTATGAGCACGTCCGAACTGGGCTGGTTCAAGAGCAGTTACAGCGGTTCCGACGGTGACAGTTGCGTCGAGGTGGCGAAGGGCACGCACGCGATCCACGTCCGGGACTCCAAGGACCAGCGAAGCCCCGAACTCGCCCTCTCCCTCGCCGCGTGGGACGGCTTCGTCTCGTACGCCGCCCGGGGCTGACCGCCACGCACCACGTCAGCGCCCGGCACCGGACTTCTCCGGTGCCGGGCGCCGGCCGTTCAGCCGCCGGGCGGCGTTCACGTCACCCGGCCGGCGGCCTCGTGAAGCCGGGCGGGAGCGCGGGCCGAACAGGGGCGTAACAGTGTCCGAGCCGGATCCGAAGCGGTGGCGCGGACAGTGCTGGCATGACTTCCACGACGAAGAACCAGAACAGGGCGGGGGCACGGCAGTGGCTCGGGCTCGCCGTGCTGCTGCTGCCGGTCACGCTGATGACCGCCGACCTCGGGGTGCTGTGGCTGGCCACCCCCTATCTGACCGCCGACCTCAATCCGTCCAGCAGCCAGCTGCTGTGGACCACCGACATCTACGGGTTCCTCACCGCGGGATTCCTGGTGATCATGGGTACGCTGGGGGACCGTATCGGGCGGCGAAAGCTGCTGGTCGCCGGGTCCGCCGGGGTGATCGTGGCGTCGCTGCTCGCGGCCTACTCCACCAGCCCGGAGATGCTGATCGCCGCCCGGGCGCTGCTCGGGGTCGCGGGGGCCGCCGTCCTGCCGTCCACGCTCTCGCTGATCAGCCATATGTTCACCGACGCCCGCCAGCGGGCCACCGCCATCGCGATGTGGGTGAGCGCCCTGTCCGCCGGTATCGCGATCGGGCCGGTGATCGGAGGCGTCCTGCTCGACAGCTTCTGGTGGGGCTCCGTGTTCCTGGTCGGCGTACCGGTGATGCTGCCGGTCCTGGTGGCGGCACCGGCGCTGCTGCCCGAGTACCGGGATCCCGACGCCGGGCGGCTGGACCTGATCAGTGTGGTGCTGTTCCTGCTCGCCGTGCTCCCCGCCGTCTACGGCATCAAGAAGCTCGCCGAGTACGGTCCGCAGGGCACGTATCTGGCCGCCATGGCGGCGGGCGTGGTCGCCGGAGTGCTCTTCGCGCGGCGCCAGCAGCGGCTGGAGACCCCGCTGCTCGATCTGCGGCTCTTCGCGAACCGCGCCTTCACCGGGGCACTGCTGACACTGCTCCTCGGCATGATGGCCCTGAACGGCATCGAGTACCTCGTGCCGCAGTATCTGCTCGGCATCAGCGAGCTGTCCCCGCTCGCGGCCGGTCTGTGGCTGCTGCCCGGCGCGGCGGGCCTGGTGGTCGGCTCCCAGCTGACGCCGGTCCTGGCCCGGCGGACGCTGCCCGCCTACGTGATCGTGGGCGGTATCGCCGTCACGCTGGCCGGGTTCGGGCTCTCCCTCGGGAGCGGCGTCGTGGCCGTCTCCCTCGGGCTCGCGCTCGTGATGTTCGGGATCGCCCCGATCAGTGTGCTGGGTACCGCGCTCGCCGTCGGTGCCGCGCCCGCCGCGAAGGCGGGAGCCGCCGCCGCGACCGGGCAGACGGCGTACGACCTCGGGCTGGCCCTGGGGATCGCGGGCACCGGCAGTGTCGCCGTCGCGGTCTACCGCGACGAGGTGAGCGCACAGGCGCCCGCCGGGGTGCCCGGTGGTGCGCTGGAGGCGGCCCGGGACACCCTCGGGGGCGCGACGGCCGAGGCGGCGCGGCTCCCCGGGGACCTGGGCGGTCAGCTCCTGACCGTGGCCCGGGACGCCTTCACCGCCGGATTCCACACGGCGGCACTGGTGAGCGCGGGCCTCGCCCTGGTCACGGCGGTCCTCACGTTCACCCTGCTGCGGCACGTCGCGCCGATCGGTGCGGGCGAGGAGAACGCGGCCGCCGCCGCGGAGGCCGCGGGGCACCAGGGACCGGACGCGGTGGATGCGGGGCACCAGGGACCGGACGCGGAGGCCGCGGGGAACGCGGTGGACGCCGTGGACGGGGTGGACGCGGGGCAGCCGGGACCGGAAGGAACAGAGGGTCCGGAGGGAGCCGAGGGAAAGAAGTCCGGTGAGAAGGCCGTCGCCGTGCACTGAGCGGAAGCCGACCACGCTACGGAGCGCGTGGTACGAGGGAGGTGCGGGATGTGGGCAGGGGTGACGCGAGTCGCCCCGGCCCACCGCGTGTGTCAGGCCGTGAAGAAGCTCCAGGCACACATGTCCAACGGCCCTCCTACTCCGTTCTGGCGGCACACCTCGATCTCCAGCGAGTCGCCGGCGCTGTAGTTCCAGCTGCCGGTGCCGTACCCGGGCATGCCGTTGTTCCCGTTGGCGTCAGAGCCCACAGCGACCATGACGCTGCCCCGGCTGTGGTTCCACACCCACGCGGTCACCCGTCGCGAGTCGGTGTCGGTGTCCCAGATTTCGAGCATGTGCGTCGTTGTGTTCATGGTGGCGCGGCCGTACTGCGAAGGGGACGTGTACTCCGTGTACGACACCGCGTGCGCGGTGCCCTGGGCCAGCACTCCCAGGCCGAGGCCGAGGACGCTGCCCAGTACCGCCGCCCGCTTCCGGATCCGTGCCATGGCTCCTCCAGGTGAGTCCGCCGGGACCGTTTCCCAGGCATGCACCCAGGGTCGGGGCCATCAACTCCCCTGTCATTGACTGCGAACGCACGCTTCTTGGACCTCAGTGCACAGGCCGGCCCGGCCGGACGCACGATACGAGACAGGCGCGACCGGGAAGACGGTCGGCTGCCTGTGTCCCGGCGGACCGCCACGGCTCATACCGGAGCCGAGGCGCCGCCCGGATCGCAGCAGCCCGGCTCATGGCCTCCTGCCGGGTGACGATCACGGAGGCGGGCGAAGGCGGTGCGCCGGCCCACGGGCCCGGGCTCCCGTCCGCGGGGTCTTCTGTCAGCGCGGACGACCAACAAGGCGGGGCGGGAGCCCGATCGACCTGCCCCGCCCTCCTTTCCGGTGGACGTCCAGCCGCGGGACAGCCCTTGGGTAACCTGGCCAAGGTCACCCACGACCACAAGGACCTGCCGTGACCGCACCCGCCCACACCGCTCTCCTCGACCGCCTCATTCGAGCCGCCGACCACGACGGCATCACCAAGCACGTCGTCGGCGCGGTCATCAGCGATTCCGTCGGCCGGGTGCTGCTGCTGCACCGTCCTGCCGAGGACTACCTGGGCGGGCTGTGGGAACTGCCGTCCGGCGGGGCCGAGCCGGGCGAGGACCTCCACGCCGCCCTGCGGCTCCTACTCGCAAGCGGATGCGGCTTCTCGTCCGACCGTACGACCAGGGCGGATTCTCCGCCGGTGAGTTCCTCCGCACCTTCTCCCGGCACCGGTTCGCCGACCCCCGAAATCAGCGAATCCTCCCCGGTCTCCGAATCCGCCGCTCCAGAACCCTCCGCTTCAGAAACCACCGAAGAGACCGCCACCGAGGACAGTCCGGCGCCCGACGAGGCGGATCCGTTCAACGACTGGGACTCAGCCGGTGGCGCCACCGACCGAACCCCGTATTCCGGGGCATTGGACTGCGGCTCTCTCCCGGGAAGCGGCACTTTCTCCGACCCACTGCGCCTCGGAGCCGTCGGCGTCCGCCCGGTAATCGCCCGGGGATGCCTGCCGCTGACGCCCGGCTCACCGTTCAACGTCTGGTACTTCTCCTTCACTCTGGTCAGCGCACCGGGCGCCGATGCCCATGCCGGCGCGTCCTTCAGCATCGACCGGGACGGAATCGGCCCGGTGTACCCGGCCGTCATCATGCCCGGCGGCTGGATTCTCAAGCACAGCCTGGGGTCCGGGTACTGGACCGGTACCGAGCCCTTCTTCACCGGCCGGTACCAGGCGATCCCGGATCTGCATCCGGGCACCTACATCCTCAGTACAGAGAAGTTGGACACGGCCATCAACTCCCTCACCACACCGCACTACGACGTCATCGTCGATGCGGACAACTGAGCCGTACCCATTCCTGCCCGGCTTCCTGCCCAGTACGACCTCCGGCGGGAATCCTCCGATCACTCCACCTGTTCCAGGAGACCCTCATGCCGGACGACGCCACGCAGTTACCGGACTCACCGGAGCCACAACCGAGTGGTACACCCCCGGAGCCGCCGGCCCGGCCGCAGGCGGCTCCCTCGCCACCCCCGGCGCCCGCGCCCGGACAGGCTGCTCCCGGACAGCCCGCGCCCGATGGGCAGTCCGCACCAGGCGCCACAAGTCAGCGGGGCGGTTGGCAGCGGTATCTGCCGTTGAGGGACGGGAACTTCACCGCCACGATGATCGTCGCGCCGGTTCTCGTGATGGTCATCGGGCTGGGAGTTGTCGGCGGCTTCTCATGGATTGGTGATCAATTCAGCGAGGAAAAGCCGCCCTTGTACATATCCGGCTCCCTCTCGCCGAGGATCGCGGTCACCACCAAACCGGGTCCGCAACCGTCCGTATCGGGTTCCTCGTCCGCGTCCGAAGCGGACTCCCCCGCACCAGGCGATCCCCCCTCGTCCGCGGGAGGCAGACAGGTGGATCAGTCCGAAGCCGAGACAGAGGGAATTCGTTATCTCCGCAACGAATATCTGTGCCCGTGGCAGGCGTGGGTGGTCAACAGGCCTCCCCGTGACTTCTCCGAGATCCCCGTGCTGGAAGACGGCCGACCGGATCCGAAGCTCATCAACGAGGAAACGGCGGGAGACCCCGCAAGTACGCATCTCAGTATCGATGTGCAACCGGGCGACAGCAGACCGTTGCAGATCAAGGAGCTGCGTATCAAAGTCCTCGGACGGAAGTCGGCCCCGGCCGCCGACAAGGCGACCTTGGTGGGGCTTCAGAACGGACAGTGCGGAGGGGGAACCGCGACTCTGAACGCCTATGCCGACCTCGACGGCGGCGCCGACTTCGCGACCGTGAGGTTCAGGGGCCGGGATGCGCTGCCGCAGGAACTCGTGGGTGGAAGGGCACTCACGATCAACCTCAGAGTGAACACACGTACCTGCGACTGCGTATGGGTCCCGGAGATCGTCTGGTCCAAGGACGGTGAGGTGAAGTCGACGGAGTTCCGGATCGGCGGGAAGGCTTTTCGCACCATCGCGACCCTGGGACTTCAGCGCCGCGCCTGGCAGCAGGACCTCAACACCCTGGAGTGGTCGGACACCGTGTTCGACGAGACCATCCTGGACGAATCGCGACCGTGACACACCGCGCGAACGCGAACGCGCGGTCCCGCCATCAGGAGTGCGGATGGATTCCCGTACGAAAGGCCGCCCGGGGGCGGTCCGGTGGTACGCGCGCAGGGTGTGGCGCGGGCGTCACTCACGCGTGGGGATGCCCGGTACCCGCAGGGGTGTCCCGGCGGTTCCCCACAGGCGTCCGCCCCGGGAACCTGTCCCGGGGCCGGTGTCCTGCGCCGCCGCCGTCATCCGAGCACGGCGGCCTCGGTCTTCGCCTCCGCGTGCGGTGCGGGCAGCGCGTGCAGGGTGTCCAGGGCCGCGTCCGCGCCCGCGAACAGCTCCCGTACCCGGCCGGCGCGCAGCGCGTGCGGGACGCCGGACAGTTCGGAGCCGTAGAGAAGGTGTACGGCTACCCGGTCGATGCCGGAGAACTCGCTGATGCCGACCCGCAGCTGCCGGTCCACCACCTCGACCATGCCCTTCTCGGCGAACGCCTCGGCGGAGTATCCGGCCAGGCCGAGCCAGAGCATCCGCTTGCCCGCGAGCCGGGGCTTGCTCCGCCCGTAGGCGAAGCCGTAGTTCCAGACGCGGTCGATCCACCCCTTGAGGACGGCGGGGAGGGAGAACCACCAGACCGGGAAGACCACCACGATGTCGTCGGCCGCCTCGATCCGGGCCATATGGGCACGGACCTCCGGTGAGTAGACCTTCTCGCGGTTCTCCCAGTCGGGCTCGTCGGGCGGGGTCAGCCGGGGGTCGAAGTCCTCCGCGTACAGATCGAGCAGATCGACGGTGTGCCCCGCCGTCTCCAGTCTGCGGCGGGTGCGCTCCGCGACCTGGGTGGTCAGCGCGTCACCGCGGGGATGGGCGAGTACGAGCAGGGTCCGGGACATGGTCACGCCTCCAGTGACGTCGAAACGATCGGGGTTCGGATTCCGGTGCGGGGGTTCGGTACAGGGGTTCCGGCGCAGGGGGTACGGTGCGGGGATTCGCCGGTTCGGGGCTGCCGGTGGTGCGCGGTCGGCGCCGCGGCGAAACCGGGAAGCCCGGCCGCCGCTGGACGCGGCGGCCGGGCGGGGAGGCGGTCACAGGCCGAGGCCGGAACCGCCGCTGGCGTCGAGGTTCTGGCCGGTGATCCACCGGGCGTCGTCCGTGGCCAGGAACGCGACGACATCGGCGACATCGGCCGGCTGGCCGACCCGGTTGAAGACGGAGAACTTCGCCGCGTGCGCCTTCGCGGCCGGGTCCGCCATCCACGGGTGGATATCCGTCTCGATGGTGCCGGGGGAGACGGCGTTCACGGTGATGCCGCGCGACCCCAGCGTCTGGGCGAGGGTCAGGGTCAGCACCTCGACGGCGCCCTTGGCCGCCGCGTACGAGGTCATGGCGGGGAAGGCGACCTTGGTGACGCCGGAGGAGATGTTGATGATCCGCCCGCCGTCGCGCAGCCGCTCCAGGCCCTTCTGGGTGACGAAGAAGGGGGCCTTGACGTTGACCGCGAACACCCGGTCGTAGTCCTCCTCGCTGACCTCGTGGATCAGGCCGTTGCCCACGACCCCCGCGTTGTTCACCAGGATGTCGACCCCGTCCGCGTGTTCGTCGAAGGCCGCCCACAGCGCCTCGGCGTCCCCGGGGACGCCCAGTTCGGTACGGATCGAGAACGCCTGCCCGCCCGCCGCCTCGATCGCCGCCACCGTGCTCTTCGCGGCGGTTTCGTCCCGGGCGTAGTGCACCGCGACCCGTGCGCCCTCGGCGGCCAGCGCCAGCGCGATGGCCCGGCCGATCCCCCGGCTGGCCCCGGTCACCAGTGCCGTCTTGCCGTTGAGCTTTCCCATGGCCTGCTCCTTGTCATCGTCATTCGGTTTCCACCGCTCTCCTCGCGGCGGTTCCCAGACTCCGCCCGGGCGCTTCGGATCCGGCTCGGACGGTGTTGCGGCCCTGTTCGGGCCCGCGCGGTACGGCCCGGAACGGCTCACGGCACGGGCGTACGGCTCTTTCAGTCCGGACAGCCCCCAGGCCCGGACGGGCCCGGACCGGCCGGTACCGGCTCGGACAGGCCGCCGCGGTACGCGCCCGGTCCTCGGGATCCCCCGCGCGGCAGGGCCGGCCTCCGCGCCCCGGGTTACGGTTGCGGCATGCGATTCGGGGTTCTGGGGCAACTGAGCGTATGGACGGCCGACGGCCTGCCCGTCACGATCCCCGAACTCAAGGTCAGAGCCCTGCTCGCCGCGCTCCTCGTCGACGCGGGCCGGCCCGTTTCCGCGCACCGTCTGATCGACGACCTCTGGGGCGAGCAGCCGCCCGGCAACCCCAGGCGCGCGCTCCAGGCGAAGGTCTCCCAGCTGCGCCGGGTCCTGGAGGAGGCCGAACCGGGCGGCCGTGACCTCGTGGAGTCCCGAGCACCCGGATACGCCCTGGTCGCGCCCGACGACGCCGTGGACAGCGTCCGCTTCGCCCGGCTGGCCGACCGGGCCCGCGCTGTCCGTGAACCGCGTGCGCGGGCGGCCCTGTTCACCCAGGCGCTCGACCTGTGGCGCGGGGAAGCCTTCGCGGACTTCGCCGAGGAGCCCTTCACCAGGGCGACGGTCAACCGGCTGGAGGAGGAACGGCTCGTCGTCCGGGAGGAACTGGCCGAGGCACGCCTCGAACTCGGCGAGCACCGGATCCTCGTCGGCGAGCTGACGGCCATGGTGGAACGGCACCCGCTGCGCGAGCGCCTGCGCTCCGTACACCTGCGCGCCCTCTACCGGGCGGGACGGCAGAGCGAGGCCCTGGCGGGGTACGAGGATCTGCGCGCCCGGCTCGCCGATCAGCTCGGCCTCGACCCGAGCCCGGAACTGGCCGCCCTCCAGCAGGCGATGCTGAACCAGAGCCCGGCCCTGGAGGCACCCGCCGCGCCCGCGCCGCCGACGGGTGACCCGCGCCCCCGCGCCCAGCTGCCCGCCGCGCTGACCGGGCTGATCGGCCGGGAGGAGGCACTCGCCGAGGTACGGGAACTCATCGGCACCCGGCGGCTGGTCACCCTGACCGGTCCGGGCGGCGTAGGCAAGACCAGCCTCGCCCTTGAGGCCGCCCGGCACCTGGCCGACACCTTCCCCGACGGCGTCTGCCTCGTCGAACTCGCGGGCTCGGAACCGGATACGGACATCGCCGGAACCGTCGCCACCGCGCTTGGTGTCCGCGACGACGCCGTGTGGGGCGTACTGCCCGAGGACGCGCGGCTCACCACCGCCGGGCGGCTCGCGGAGGCCCTGCGGACCAAGGAACTCCTGCTCGTCCTCGACAACTGCGAGCACGTCGCCGACCGCGCGGCCACCCTGGTGGAGACGCTGCTGCGGTCGGCGCCGGGCCTGCATGTCCTGACTACCAGTCAGGAGCCGCTCGCCCTGGCCGGGGAGACGCTGTGGACCGTGCCCACGCTCCGGCAGAGCAGCGCCGTCGAGCTGTTCGCGGTACGGGCGGCCGCCACCTCGCCCGGGTTCGTCCTCGACGCGGACACCACCCCGGCCGTGGAGGCGATCTGCCGCTGTCTCGACGGCATTCCGCTGGCGATCGAACTGGCCGCGACACGGGTGCGGGCCCTGGGCGTGCACCGGCTGCTGGAGAGGCTCGACGACCGGTTCCGGCTGCTCAGTTCGGGCGCGCGGGGCGCGCCCGCCCGGCAGCAGACCCTGCGCGCCGTCATCGACTGGAGCTGGGAGCTGCTGACGGAGCCCGAGCGGACCGTGCTGCGGCGGCTCGCCGTCCACGCCGACGGATGCACCCTGGAGGCGGCGGAGGATGTCTGCGCCGGTGACGGGGTCGACCGGGCGGACGTCCTCGATCTGCTGGTCCGACTGGTCGACCGCTCGCTGCTGGTCGCCGCGCCCGTGGCCGCGGGGCCGCGCTACCGGCTGCTCGAATCCGTGGCCGCGTACTGCCTGGAACAGCTGGCCGGGGCCGGGGAGACCGACGCGGTACGGGAGCGGCACCTCACCCACCATCTGGCCCTCGCCGAGGACGCCGGGCCCCGGCTGCGCGGCCCCGGCCAACGGGAGTGGCTGGACCGGCTGGACACCGAGTCCGCCAATCTGCGGGTCGCCCTCACGCACGCCCTCCACAGCGGGCGGACCGCGTCCGCGCTGCGGCTGACCGCGTCCCTCGCCTGGTACTGGGTGATGCGCGGCAGGCTGGGGGAGGGGCGGCGCTCCCTGGAGTCGGCACTCGCGGCCCCGGGCGCGGCCCCCGAGGAGCTGCGGGCGCGGGTCTCCGTCTGGGGCACCGCCTTCGCGATCATGGCGGGCGACGGGGCGGACCGCGCCGTACGGATCAAGGACGCGCTGGCCGGGTACGAGAGGGCGGCCGGCGCCGATGCCGCGGGCGGCGGCCCGGAGGGAAACGGTTCCGCGGACGGTGGTTCCGGGGGTGGTGGTCCTGCGGGTGGTCCGGGTGGCGCGGGTGACCTGAGCGACCCGGGTGGCGCGGGCGGCCCGAGCGGCCCGGCTGGCCCGAGCGGCCCGGGTGGGGACGTCGCGTGGCGGGCGCACGCCGCCTGGATCCTGTCCCACGCCCTGCGCGTGACCGGCGACGCTCCCGCGGGCCGGGCCCTGACCGAGCAGGCGCTCGACGGCTTCCGCGCCGGGAACGACCGGTGGGGCACGGCCGCGGCTCTCGCCGACCGTTCGGTGCAGCTGCTGCTGGCCGGCGCGCTCGACGGAGCCGGGCGGGACGGCACCCGCAGCGCGGACCTCTTCCGCGAACTGGGCGACGACGCCGCCCGGCTGTGCACGATCTACCCCCTGGCGTCGCTCGCCGAGATCCACGGAGACTACGAACGGGCCGGGAGCCTCCAGCGGGAGGGCCTGCGCATGGCCGAGCGCCTCGGGCTGACCACCCAGGCGGCGGACCTGCTGTCGGGGCTGGGCCGGATCGCCCTGCTCGCCGGTGATCTCGGCGAGGCACGGGAACTGCACGAGCGGTCGCGGCGGCTCGCCGCCGACCAGGGCTTCCGGGCCGGGGAGATCAACGCCGAGCTGGGGCTGGGCCTCGGCGCCCGCCGGGAGGGTGATCTGGACGCGGCCGAGACCCATATGCGGGCGGTCCTCGACTGGCACCGGACCGTCGGGCTCGACGGCGCCAACGCGCTGATCCTGGCGGAGCTGGGCTTCTGCGCGGAACTGCGCGGTGACGCGCCCACCGCGCTGCGGCTCCAGGAGGAGGGCCTCACCGTCGCCCGTACGACCGGCGACCCCCGGGCCGTCGCGCTCGCCCTGGAAGGCATCGCCGGCGCCCTGGCCCTCGCGGACCGCCATCACGAGGCCGCCGCGCTGCTCGGTACGGCCGCGGCGACCCGCCTCGCCACCGGCGCCCCGCTGCCCCTGGCCGAGCGCGCCGACGTGGACCGTGTCACCGCCGCCGTCCTGGCCGCCCTCGGCCCGGCGGCCTTCGCCGAACACACCGCGCTCGGAGCGGAACGCCCCCTGGAGACGGCGTACCCGGCGACCGGCTCGGATGCGGCATCCGCCCCGGACCCGGCGCTCGACCCGGACCCGACGCCCGACCCGGACCCGGCGCTCGACCCGGCGGGCGGCTGACGGCCGCGCCGCCTTGCCCGTACCGGATCGCCGGCACTCCGGGCGGTCCCGGACAGCCGGTGGCCGGCCGCAGCGATGGGGGCCGTCTCCAGGCCCTACCGGAGATGGCCCGACAGTCAGCCGCCCTCGGGCCGGACCGCGCCGGATCACCCCCGGCCGGTCCAGGGGCACTCCGGGGCTCCGGACGCGTCGTCACGCGCACGGCCGACGGGTCGCGTACGGGCCTCGGGATGCCCGGGGGCCTCGGGGCAGCGGAGCCGTAAACCCCGGGGCAGCGGCAGCCGTACCGGAGCGACCGCCTCGGCCCGAGCCGGGGCACCGAGCGGTCCGGCGGTGACACGTACGGACACGGCGGTGGCGCCGAACCCGTCACCCCTCACGGCCCGCTCAGCCGCCGCCCGTGCCGCCCATGGTGTCCGGAGCACCCGTCTTCGCCGACTCGTAGAGCTCGAACCAGATCGACTTGCCCTCGCCCCGCGGATCCACGCCCCACGCGTCCGCGAGCACCTCCATCAGGACCAGTCCGCGGCCGGAGGACGCCAGTTCGCCCGGCCGGCGCACATGCGGCAGGTCGTCGCTCGTGTCGCTGACCTGGACGCGGACCCGGCGGGGACCCTCGCTGTCACCGGAGGTCACCTCGGCGACGAGCAGGGCGTTGCCGTCGGTGTGCACGAGGACGTTCGTGACCATCTCGGAGACCATGAGCACCGCGGCGTCGACCTGCTCCGGGTCGGCCCAGTCGTGGAGCAGCTCCCGGGCGGTCCGGCGGGCCGCCGAGATGCGCTCGGGCTCGGCCTGGGCGATGGTCATGGCCGTACGGCGGGGGGCCTCGCGCGCGGCGGTGCCGTCGCGGGAGATGAGGAGGACGGCGACGTCGTCCTCGCGGCGGTCCGCGAGCGGGCCGGTCGTGTAGTGGGAGACCGGGCCGTGGACGGCCTGGACGAGGGAGTCCGCCAGCTCCTCCAGCGACGCGTGGTCGGGGTGGGTCTCCAGGACCTCCCGCAGCCGGGCCCACCCGGTGTCCAGATCGTGCCCGCCGGTCTCCAGCAGGCCGTCCGTGCAGATCATCATCGTCTCGCCGGGCTCCAGCGTGAGCCGGGTCGTCGGATAGTCCGAGTCCGGGTCGATGCCCAGCGGCAGCCCGCCCTCGGTGGGCCGCAGGATCACCGTGCCGTCGGCCATACGGACCGCGGGCTCCGGATGACCGGCCCGGGCGATCTCGATACCGCCGCTGGCCGGGTCGACCTCCAGATAGAGGCAGGTGGCGAAACGGGGGCTGGAGTAGTCGGCCTTCTCGTACGTGTCGGTGATGCCGTGCAGAAAGCGGGACGCCCGCGCGAGCACCGCGTCGGGCCGGTGTCCCTCGGAGGCGTACGCGCGCAGGGCGATCCGCAGCTGGCCCATCAGCCCGGCCGCACGCACGTCGTGGCCCTGCACATCGCCGATGACCAGGGCGATCCGGCCGGACGGCAGCGGGATCATGTCGTACCAGTCACCGCCGACCTGGAGGCCGCCGCCGGTGGGCACATAGCGCGCGGCCACCGCCATCCCCGGGATCGCGGGGCCGAGGACGGGCATCATCGAGCGCTGGAGGCCGAGCGACAGCTCGCGCTCGGACTCCGCGACCCCGGCCCGAGCGAGGGCCTGCGCCAGCATCCGGGCGACGGTGGTCAGTACGGAGCGCTCGTCGGGCGTGAAGACGACCTGGTGCCGGAACGCGGCCATCCACGCGCCCATCGTGCGTCCCGCGACGATCAGCGGCAGATACGCCCACGACTGGCGCCCGAGCGGCTGCGCGAGCGGCCAGCTGGTGGGATAGCGGCGGCTGTACTCCTCCGGGTTCGGCAGATACACCGCCCGGCCGGTGCGTACGACCTCGGCGGCCGGGTGGTCGGTGTCCAGCCGCATATCGCTGAACGGGTCCTCACCGGCCCCCTGGTGTCCGTGGTGGCCGATGATCGTCAGCCGGTCGCTGGCCGCGCCGAAGATCGCGAGCCCGTCGGGCGAGAAGCCGGG
Organism: Streptomyces sp. NPDC004609; assembly: GCF_042873655.1. NCBI lineage: Bacteria > Bacillati > Actinomycetota > Actinomycetes > Kitasatosporales > Streptomycetaceae > Streptomyces > Streptomyces sp. NPDC004609. The sequence goes on from NZ_JBIALS010000005.1 coordinate 277,863, forward strand.
CATCGAGAGGGAGGCGGCGACCCGCAGCACCTCGGCGGTGGAGCGGGCCTCGGCGAGCGCCCGGCCCGCGTCCAGCAGGAACGCCTCCCGCGAGCGCCGCCAGTCACCGGTGATGGGGGTCTTCGCGGCCGTGCCCTCGGTGGGCTCGGCGACCTCCTGGAGCATGCCGATCAGTTCGTACGTGCCGTGGTCGCCGGCCGCGAGCGGCTTGGAGCGGCTCCGGATCGTCCGCACGACCCGGCCCCCGTCGTCGACGATGCGGAGTCGGCCCTCGGCGACCGTGCCCTCGGCGAGCGCGAGGGAGACGACGGCGTTGATCTCGTTCCAGTCGACGGGGTGGAAGCGGGAGCGTACGACGGAGGCGGGGTACGTACCGGGCTCCACGGGCAGCTCCAGCAACCGGGCGGCCTCGGCGTCGAGGGTGACCGTCCCGGATGCGTTGTCCCACCGCCACAGGCCGGTCGCGATCGCGGCCAGGACGTCCTCGGTGCGCATTGCCTCACTTTATTCCGATCCGCTCCCGGACGATGTGGCGGGGTCCACACCGCGGTCGTCGGCCTGGTCACACCCCCCGGGCCGCCGGGCCCGGCGGCCACCGTCGAGGGCCCGGTCACCGGACCGCCGGAAGCCGTTCCGTGGCATGTATAAGCCAATGAGGGGCGGGGGAGCCGGGCGGTAACCTTGACAGGCCCGGCCACCCCCGAATCCCCAAGACTGGATGAACGAGAATGCATCGGTACAGGTCCCACACCTGCGGCGAGCTCCGCGCCTCTGACGTCTCCTCCGACGTCCGGCTGAGCGGCTGGCTGCACAATCGCCGAGACCTGGGCGGCATCCTCTTCATCGATCTGCGCGACCACTACGGGATCACCCAGCTCGTGGCCCGCCCCGGCACCCCGGCGAACGAGGCGCTGAGCCATCTCACCAAGGAGACCGTCGTCCGGGTGGACGGCAAGGTCGTCAGCCGGGGCGCGGACAACGTCAACCCCGAGCTGCCCACCGGTGAGATCGAGATCGAGGTCTCGGAGGTCGAGGTCCTGGGCGCCGCGGCCCAGATCCCCTTCACCATCAACACGGACGACGGCGTCAACGAGGAACGGCGTCTGGAGTACCGCTTCCTCGATCTGCGCCGTGAGCGCATGCACCGCAACATCATGCTGCGCACCGCCGTGATCTCCGCGATCCGGCACAAGATGACCGCCCTCGGCTTCAACGAGATGGCGACCCCGATCCTCACCGCGACCTCCCCCGAGGGCGCCCGTGACTTCGTGGTCCCCTCCCGGCTGAACCCCGGCAAGTTCTACGCGCTGCCGCAGGCCCCGCAGCAGTTCAAGCAGCTGCTGATGATCTCCGGCTTCGACCGCTACTTCCAGATCGCGCCCTGCTTCCGCGACGAGGACGCCCGCGCCGACCGCTCGCCCGGCGAGTTCTACCAGCTCGACCTGGAGATGAGCTTCGTCGAGCAGGAGGACGTCTTCGGGCCCGTCGAGAAGCTGATGACGGAGCTGTTCGAGGAGTTCGGCGACGGCCGGCACGTCACCTCGCCGTTCCCGCGCATCCCCTTCCGCGAGGCGATGCTGAAGTACGGCAACGACAAGCCGGACCTGCGCGCCAAGCTGGAACTGTTCGACATCACCGATGTCTTCGAGGGCTCCGAGTTCAAGGCGTTCGCGGGCAAGCACGTGCGCGCCCTGCCGGTGCCGGACGTCTCCGCCCAGCCGCGCAAGTTCTTCGACCAGCTCGGTGAGTACGCGATCGAGCAGGGCGCGAAGGGCCTCGCCTGGGTACGCGTCGCCGAAGACGTCCCCCATGGCCCTGGGGGCCAGGGAGGTACCCCCACGCTCTCCGGTCCGATCGCCAAGTTCCTCACCGAGGAGAACGTCAAGGTCCTCACCGAGCGGCTCGGCCTCGCCGCCGGGCACGCCGTCTTCTTCGGCGCGGGTGACGTCGACGAGGTCTCCAGGATCATGAGCGCCGTCCGGGTCGAGGCCGCCAAGCGGTCCGGCCACTTCGAGGAGGGCGTCTTCCGGTTCTGCTGGATCGTCGACTTCCCGATGTACGAGAAGGACGAGGACACCGGGAAGATCGACTTCTCCCACAACCCCTTCTCGATGCCCCAGGGCGGCATGAAGGACCTGGAGGAGAAGGACCCGCTCGACATCCTCGCCTGGCAGTACGACATCGTCTGCAACGGCATCGAGCTGTCCTCCGGCGCCATCCGCAACCACGAGCCCGAGGTCATGCTCAAGGCGTTCGAGATCGCCGGTTACGACCGCGAGACCGTCGAGCACGAGTTCGCGGGCATGCTGCGCGCCTTCCGTCTCGGCGCCCCGCCGCACGGCGGTATCGCCCCCGGCATCGACCGCATCGTGATGCTGCTCGCGGACGAGCCGAACATCCGCGAGACCATCGCCTTCCCGCTCAACGGCAACGCGCAGGACCTGATGATGGGCGCGCCGACCGAGCTGGACGAGTCACGGCTGCGGGAGCTGAACATCCAGCTGCGCAAGCCGGTCGCCAAGCCCGGGGAGTGACACCCGGACCCGGAGCTCCCTGACTTTTTCCGGGCGAAGGCCCCGTACCGCCGCGGTGGTACGGGGCCTTCCGCGTTCTCGGGCCGTTCCCGGTTCCGTTTCGGGTCGTTGCCGGAGTTCCGTGCGCCGGGCCGTCCGGGGATCCGTATGCGTGGCCGCCGGGTGAACCGACGCGCTGTAGACGGCATCTGTGACGGCGTGGGGGCGCGGGCCGCTTCGGGCCGCTCCCGTCGGCACCGGCACCCGGCACCGGTCCCGCGCGGGTGCGGTGGGCCTTACCCGGCGGGGGACGCGGCCCCGGGCACATGTCCGCGCCGCCGGGGGTGTGAACACGGTACGGAGGGCAACCCGATACCCGCCCCACCGCGTTCCCCTCACGTGGACGACGGAACACGAGGGCTTCAAGGGCGAGGGCGGCAGGATGGGTTCCCAGGGCGACGACGGCGGCTTCGAGGAATTCGTCGCCGCCCGGGGCCCGAGGCTGCTCCGAGTCGCCTGGCTGCTCACGGGCGACGCGCATCTCGCCGAGGATCTGCTGCAGACCGTGCTGGCCCGGGTCTGGCCCAGGTGGCGGAAGATCGCCGGGGACCATCCGGAGGCGTACATACGCAAGGCGCTGATCCACACCCATGCCTCCTGGTGGCGCAGACGCTGGCGGGGCGAGGTGCCGCACGGCGAGCTGCCGGAGACGGCCCCGCCCCGGGGGGCGTACGACGCGTACGAGAGCGTCGACCTGGAGCAGTCGCTCGCCGCCGCCGTACGCGCCCTGCCGGTGCGCCAGCGGGCGGTGGTCGTCCTGCGCTACTTCGAGGACCTGAGCGTCGAGGACACGGCGGCGACGCTGGGCTGCGCGCCCGGCACGGTCAAGAGCCAGTCGGCGAAGGCCCTGCGTACGCTGCGGGCGCTGCTCCCCGCCGCGATGGCGGAGGGTGGTGACTGCCGTGCGCGATCGTGACACCCGGCCCGGTGGCCGTGACGCCCGCCCCGGCGATCCGGGCGGGGCCGGTGTGCCGGACCGGCTCGGGATGCCGGACGGGACCGGGATGCGGGACGGGACTGGGATGCCGGACGGGACCGGGATGCGGGACGGGACCGATGAGAGCGGTGGGTCCGGGGAACGGGAGCTGCGCGTTCTGCTGGAGCGCGCCACTCCCCGTCTGCCGTCGCCCGAGGGACGGTTGGAGCAGATACGGGAACGGATCCGGCGGCGCCGCAGGCGGGCGGTGGGCGCGACCGCGACGGCCGTGACCGTGCTGGCGCTCGCCGGAACGCTGCTCCCGGACGCTCTGCGCGACCCGGGGCCCGTGCCGCCCGCCGCGCCCTCCGTTTCCGGGGGACCCACCGTGCCGCCGCCGCCCTCCGGCACGGTGGGGGAACGCACGGTCGGCTATCCGGAGCTCGCCGGGCTCAGGCTCCGCCTCCCGGGGGGCTGGCAGACGCTGGAGCTGCCGGAGTCCGGGGAGTTCAAGGTGCCCGCCCGGGGGTTCGCGGCGGATCAGCCCCTCCGCGCGTTCCCGCGGCCGTGCGCGGCGGACGACCAGCGCGCGTGCATGCCCCTGGACAGGCTGCGCCCCGGCGGCGCGCTCCTCGAACTGACCCCGGAGCACTCCGGGAAATGGCCCCTGAAGCTGAGGAAGCACGGCATACCGCTGAACCGGCTGGCCAAGCCCACGCCCGCTTGCCTGAGCATCGGCGGGGCCTACTCGTACAGCGCTCTCATCGCCGGTGCGAAGGATCCCGGCGTTCTGATCTCCGCCGTTCTCTGCGGTGCCGAAGACATGCCGGAGAGCACGGTGAACGACATGAAGGATCGCGTCGAAGGCGCCCGCTTCGACGATACGGAAGCTCCCGGCCCGCCCTCGACGCGTTCGCCGGACGTACCGGGAACGCCGCCGGGAACCCAGCCGGGACCGCAGCCGGGAACGAAAAGGACGGGGGAGCGGCGATGAAGCGCATGGTTCCGGTACTCGCGCTGGCCGTGGGGCTGCTGCTCACGGGCTGCCAGGCGGGTGGTTCCGGCTCCGGTGCCGCCGGGCGCGGGCCCGGTTCCGCGCCCACCCCGGCGCTCGGCGGCGCCGGGCAGCACAAGGCGTCGCCCACCTCTTCGGGACCCGCGGAGATACCCGGCCTCGGGCCGCTGACCCGGGCACGCATCGGCGCCGGGACACGGCAGGTGTTCGTGGTGACCGGCGCGTCCATGGACTCCAACCACTCCACCGGGACGCTGTACGAACGCGATCCCGTACTCGGCTGGAAGCCCGCGGCCGACCCCTGGCCCGCGCGCAACGCCCACCGAGGCTGGACCCGGCACCACCGCCAGGGCGATCTCCGCTCCCCGATAGGGGTCTTCGGCCTCACCGACGCGGGCGGGCGGCTGGCCGATCCGGGGACGGAGCTTCCGTACGACCGGGGCCCGGCGTTCCGTACCGGCGGCACGAACTTCGAGGGCGAGCCGAAGCGCGGTGCGTTCGACTACGTCGTCGCCGTCAACTACAACCGCAAGCCCGGCACCACCCCCCTCGACTGGACCCGCCCCCTCGGCACCTCCCGCGGCGGCGGCATCTGGATCCACGTGGGCCACGGCGGCGGCACGGAGGGCTGTGTGGGCCTGGCCCGGGAGCGTATGAAGGACCTCCTGCGACGCCTGGACCCCTCGGCCCGGCCGGTCGTCGCGATGGGCCCGGCGGAGGAACTCGCCCGCTGAGGCCGTATCACCGGCACCGGGCCGGTCACCGGGGCGGTGGCCCGGTCAGGCCCGGAGCCACGGGTCATCGAGGACACTGAGGTTCGGTAGGATCCGCAGGTCTTCATACCGGGGAGGGATCATGGCCGAGGGCCGCAGCGCCGAAGGCACCGGCAACTTCGCGGAGACTGCTGACGGTGTCGTGGACGGGCGGACCGCGGTCCAGCTGGCGTACCGGCCCCAGTCCGCCGACACACTGGTCGGCCTGCGGGTCCGCGAGCGGATCAAGCGGACCGGACTGCTGCTGCGGGGCGTGTTCCTCGCACTGTGGGTGGGGCACTGGCTGCTCTCCGCCATGGGCCGCGGGAGTATCGACGTGGTCTCGACGGTTCTGCTCCTGTTCGTCGTCCTGCTGGTGTGGGGGTACCCACGGCTGCAGGCCGCCCATGTGCAGCGGATCATCGGATGGCAGGGCGAGTACCGCGTCACCGTGTCTCCGGCCGGGATCACCTGCCGCAGCGACCACAGCACGTTGGTCCAGAAGTGGTCCGTCTTCCAGGGCTACCGGGAGACGGCAGGCCACTTCGTCCTGCTCAGCCGGGACCCCAACATCATGTGCCTCGACGTCCTGCCCAAGCGGGGCCTGCATGAGGCCGAGGGCCTCGACCTGCTGCGGGCCGTCCTGGACCAGCACACCACTCGCGTGTGACGAACGTGAAAGGCCCCCGGCGCCGGCCAGCCGATCCGGCTGCGTCCGCTGCCGCATGGCTTTCCACCGCGCCGGGAGGTATGACGTTTCCCTGTTGAAAGGGTTACTGACATGGAATTCGTGCTGCCGGCCGGGACGTTCGCGGAATTGATGGACAGACCGGGGCCGCCGAGCCGCTGATGGGCTGCGATCAGCAGGTTCCGGTGGTCGCGACCAGAGAGCGCCTGGCTCCTCCGAACAACCAGGCTACGAACCGTGGAGGCGGAACGCGTGCACGTTCCGCCTCCGTGGTAAAAGCTTCGCTCTAGCCCAGGATGATTTTCTCGTCGCCGAAGTCCGCGACGATCTCAAGCTTTCCCCCGAGCGCAGCAACGTACGCCTCAAGAGTGCTCACGCTCCTGATGTCAGAGAGAAGCTGTGTGAAATCTCCGGGCGTAAGTACGATATTCCGGCCTTCGCTACGCATTTTAAAGACTTCTCGTCACCCGATGATGCGCGCGGCGGAATCCTCACAAAACGTGGCGTTCTTCGGAGATTTCGCTACAGGTTCAATGACCCACTATTTCCGCCATACATTCTTATGAAGGGACGCGTGGAGGGTCTTACGGAGAAGTTGTCGTAGGTGACAGTCAGCTGCCCAGTCGTCTCAAAGTCACCGCAGGCACCCCACCGCATTGGCGCCGAACGCGGCACCCCGGCAAGTACCAACAACGTCCGTGAACCAGTGGCTCAACGGAAACCTGCCGAAGGAAGAGTCGCGGCCGTTAATCCTGGAAGCGCTCGCGCGAAAATTGCAGCGCCCCATCACACCCACGGCGGGTTTTCCCGCGCCTTCGGGGGAGTCGAACAGCTATCCTTCCACGCTGGAAGGGATCCTCAACTTGAGCCGTCAAGAAATGGACCGCTCCCGCCGTGGTATTGCGGGGGCTGGATTGTTTTCCATCGCGCTGTCAGTGCCCCACTGGCCTGACGTTGTAGGTCAAATGTAAGACCTGCCCGGCTGCAGGGCGCGGGGTGGAGCAGCCGAGGGACTACTCCCCCAGCAGGTCCCCGGGTGTCGGATCTGCTGGGGAGCGGTCCCGGAGGGGCCGGGGGCGAAGCCCTCAGCGGGGGCTCATGAGGTGGTGGGTTCCTCCAGGCGGGGGAAGAGCACCGCGCCCTTGGTGACGTGGGAGCCGGCCGGCAGCCCGCCCCACTCGCCCGCGGACTGGACCCGTTGCGCGGCCAGCGCGCCGAGGGACGCCTCCGCGCCGAGGGAGTCCCACAGGGCTTCGGACGTGCGGGGCATCACCGGGTTGAGGAGGACGGCCACGGCCCGGAGCGACTCCGCCGCCGTGTAGAGGATCGTGGCGAGCCGCGCCTGGCCCTCCGGCGACGGGTCCTTCGCGACCTTCCAGGGCTCCTGCTCCGTCAGATAGCCGTTGACCTGCTTGACGAAGTCGAAGATCGCCAGAATGCCGCCCTGGAAGTCCAGCTCGTCGCCGATCTTCCGGTCCGCCTCGGCGACGGCCTTCGCCAGCCCGTCCCGCACCGCCCGCTCGGCCTCACCGGACGCCGTCGCCTCCGGGAGCGTGCCGTCGAAGTACTTGGCGACCATCGCCGCGACCCGCGAGGCGAGATTGCCGTAGTCGTTCGCCAGCTCGCTCGTGTAGCGGGCGGTGAAGTCCTCCCAGGAGAAGGACCCGTCCTGGCCGAACGCGATCGCGCGCAGGAAGTACCAGCGGTAGGCGTCCACGCCGAAGTGGGAGGTGAGGTCCTGCGGCTTGATGCCGGTCAGGTTCGACTTGGACATCTTCTCGCCGCCGACCATCAGCCAGCCGTTCGCGGCGACCCGGCCCGGCACGGGCAGGCCGTTCGCCATCAGCATCGCGGGCCAGATGATCGCGTGGAAGCGCAGGATGTCCTTGCCGACCAGGTGGACGTTCGCGGGGAAGGTCTCCGCGAACTTCGCCGGGTTCTCGTTGTAGCCGACGGCCGTCGCGTAGTTCAGCAGCGCGTCGACCCACACGTAGATGACGTGCTTCTCGTCCCACGGGATCCTGATGCCCCAGTCGAACGTCGAGCGCGAGATGGAGAGGTCCTGGAGGCCCTGCTTGACGAAGTTCACGACCTCGTTGCGCGCGGACTCGGGCTGGATGAAGCCCGGGTTGGCCTCGTAGAACTCCAGCAGCCTGGGACCGTACTCACTGAGCTTGAAGAAGTAGTTCTCCTCCTTCAGCAGCTCCACCGGCTTCTTGTGGATGGGGCACAGCTTCTGCCCCGCGTACTCGCCCTCGCCGTCGATCAGATCGCCCGGGAGCTTGTACTCCTCGCAGCCCACGCAGTACGGGCCCTCGTACCCGCCCTGGTAGATCTCGCCCTTGTCGTACAGGTCCTGCACGAACTCCTGCACACGGTCCGTGTGCCGCTTCTCCGTCGTGCGGATGAAGTCGTCGTTCGCGATGTCCAGATGCTCCCAGAGGGGCTTCCACGCCTCTTCCACGAGCTTGTCGCACCACTCCTGGGGAGTGACGCCGTTCGCCTCGGCCGTGCGCATGATCTTCTGACCGTGCTCGTCCGTGCCGGTGAGGTACCACACCTTCTCGCCGCGCTGGCGGTGCCAGCGGGTGAGCACGTCGCCTGCGACGGTCGTGTAGGCGTGGCCCAGGTGAGGAGCGTCGTTGACGTAGTAGATGGGGGTCGTGACGTAGTACGCCGCCGCCCCCTGCTTCTCGGATCCAGTGGCCGCCATGGTCGAAATCCTAACGGCCCGCGGAGGGCCTCCCGACGGGCCCGGAGGCCGGTGGAGACATCCGCGAAACATCCCGGCACGTAGACAGGGCGCATCCTGGGGGAGACATGGCGTTGTAGGTGCGAGGGACGGCAGATATGCGGGTACTGGTCGCCGAGGACGAAGAGGTTCTGGCCGAACTCGTCGCCACAGGGTTGCGGCGGGCCGGATTCGCCGTCGACACCGTCTACAGCGGGGACGCCGCCCTCGCCTATCTCGGGCTGCACGACTACGACGTGGTCGTCCTCGACCGCGATCTGCCCCGTGTCCACGGCGACCAGGTGGCCCGCCGGCTGGTCGCCTCCGCCTCCCGGACCCGGATCCTGATGCTGACGGCGTCCGCGTCCATGGAGGACCGGGTGGAAGGGCTCGACCTCGGTGCCGACGACTATCTCGGCAAACCGTTCGAGTTCCCCGAGCTGGTCTCCCGGGTCCGCGCGCTGCGGCGGCGCAGCGCCCGTCCCGTGCCCCCGCTGCTGGAGCGGCACGGGGTGTGCCTGGACACCGTACGCAGGACGGCCGAGCGGGACGGGCGGGAACTGGACCTCTCGCCGAAGGAGTTCTCCGTGCTCCAGATCCTGCTGGAGGCGGACGGCGCGATCGTCTCGGCCGAGGAACTGCTGGAGCGCGCCTGGGACGCCCATGCCGACCCCTTCACGGGCGCGGTCCGGGTCTGTATGAGCAAGCTGCGGGCCAAGCTCGGCGAGCCCGCCCTGATCCGTACCGTCCAGGGTGTGGGGTACGCCCTGTGAACCGGCGGTTCCGCCCGGAGTCCGGCTCCGGGCCGTCCGGGCGGCCGGGGCGTGTGGGGCAGTCCGGGCGCGTGGGGCAGTCCGGGCGCGTGAGGTGGGTGGGGTGGGCCGGGCGGGGGTGGCTGAGACGGCAGGGGGCAGAGGGGTCAGGGGGGGCGCAGGGGGCTCAGGTGCGGGCCGGGTGGCCGAGGCTGCCGGGGCGGCGTCCCCGAGGAGGGGCGCGGGGGCGGCCCGTGTCCACGATCCGGACGCGGATCGCCCTGGTCTACGGCGCGGTCTTCCTGGTCCTCGGCGGGGTGCTCCTCGGGGTCGTCAACCTCATGTCCAGCGCCGGCACGCAGAGCGACGCGGCGGCCATCGCCCGGCGCGCCGTCCCGCTGCCGGCCGCGCCGGCGTCCGACGCGGGACGGTTCCTGCGGACGCGGCCCGGCGGGCCCGTCGTCGCGGTCGTGCCGGGCGAGCCGCGCACGGAGAACGGCACGGCGTTCTCGGCGTACCAGCTCACCGACGACGTCAGCGACGCGGCCTCCCGGCAGGTGCTCTTCTGGTCCTTGACCGCCCTGCTGATGACCGCGCTGTGCGCGGTCGGTGTGGGGTGGTGGACCGCGGGCAGGGTACTGCGCCCGGTCCACGCGATGACCGCGAAGGCGCGGAAGGTCTCCGAGCGGACCCTGCACGAACGGATCGGGGCGAACGGCCCCGACGACGAGCTGAAGGAGCTGGGGGACACGCTGGACGCGCTGCTGGCCCGCCTGGAGAAGGCGTTCGACAGCCAGCGCCGGTTCATCGCGAACGCCTCCCACGAACTGCGCACCCCTCTCGCCACCCAGCGCACCGCGATCCAGATCGGCCTCGACGCCTCCTCGTCGGCCGAGGAACTCACCGCCACCCGCCGCGTCCTGCTGGACAACAACCGCCGCAGCGAACGCCTCATCGACGGCCTGCTGATGCTGGCGCGCGGCGAACGCGGCCTGGAGCAGCGCGACGACGTCGACCTCGGCGAGGTCGCGTCGGAGGAGGCCGCGCGCTACGACGTGCGCGCGCAGGTGCGGACCGGCGGCGGCGCGGTCCGGGGAAACCGGGTGCTCCTCGCCCGGCTCGTCGGCAATCTGGTCGCCAACGCGACCGTCCACAATGTGCCGGACGGGACCGTGACGGTGGTGGTCGACTCCGGGGTACTCACCGTCGAGAACACCGGTCCGGTGGTCCCGGAGAACGACATCCCGGCGCTCTTCGAGCCGTTCCGGCGGGGTGAGGGGCGGGACCGGATGGGCCCGGGGGCCGGCCTCGGCCTCTCGATCGTCCGCTCGATCGCGGAGGCCCACGGCGGCACGGTGACGGCCCGGCCGGGCCCCGCCGGGGGCCTGACCGTCACCGTGACACTGCCGTGCGAGCGCCCCGGCACCGCTGTGCCGAAGCGCTGACCCCGCGGTGCGAGCGCCCTGACACCGGCGTGTGGACGCCTCCGGGGGTCTCCGGGGGCGCCTCCTGCGCCTCCGTGCCTCCTGGGCCTACGGACGCCAGGCCGTGAGCAGCCCGTCGTACAGCTCCGCGTCCGGCAGCTCGCGGGGGGCGGGGCCCGCGTGGAAGAACGCGGCGTTGTCCGCCGTGAGCCTGCGGAGGTAGTCGAACGCCTTCGCGTCGTGCTCCCCGAACGCCACGAACTGCCAGAACACCGGCTTGTCCGCGGCGGCCGCCAGCGCGGCGGTGGCGGCCGTCTTGGACTCCGGCGCGCCGTCCGTCTGGAAGATCACGAGCGCGGGCGCCGCGGGGTCGGCCTTCGCGTGCAGCGCGAGCACCTCTTCCACGGCCAGGTGGTAGTTCGTACGCCCCATCCGGCCGAGGGAGCCGTGCAGCTCGTCCACCCGGCCCTCGTACGCGTCGAGGCTCAGCTCGCCGGTCCCGTCCACCTCCGTGGAGAAGAACACCACCCCGAGCGGGGCGTCGGCGTTCAGCCGCGCGGCGAGCGCGAGCGCCTGCTCCCCGAGGTGCTGGGCGCTCCCGTCCTTGTAGTACGGCCGCATCGAACCCGACCTGTCGAGTACGAGGTACACCCGTGCGCGCGCGGGCGTCTCGCCGATCCCGGCCCGCTCCAGCGCGGCGCCCGCGGCGGCGTGGTGCCCGGCGAGCGCGGCCGGGACGGCGGGGTCGGCGGCGTCGGTGGCCGCGGCCGGGTCGGCGTCGGTCACGGCGATCACCTCGTCGTCGCCCTGCGGCGCGGCGGGTGCGGTGTCCGCTTCGGCGGCGACCGGCTCCGGGGCGTCGGACTGCGGCGCGGCGGGTGCGGTGTCGGCTGCGGTGGCGACCGGTTCCGGGGTGGTGGGCTCTAGCTCGGTCTGCTGCTCGGGTTCGGCGGTGGCGGGTGTCTCGGGCCGGGGCTGCTGCTCGGGCTCCGGCTTGTGTCCGGCGGAGGGTGCCCCGGGCTCCTCGGCGGGTGCCTCCGGCTCGGCGACGGCCGGGGTGCCGGCCTCCGGCGCGTCGGGCGCGTCGGAGGTGGTCTCGGCGGTGACCGGGGCGGCGGCGGGCGGCTCGCTCCCGGCCCCCGGCTCGGCCTCGGCTGCGGCGACGGGCTCCTGCCCGGGTTCCGCTTCTGCTTCCGCTTCCGGCTCCCGCTCCGGGGCGCTGGAGGCCACGGGGGCGGGTGTCGCCTCCTCTTCGACGGCAGCGACCTCGGCCGCCGGCTCCTCCTGCTCCCGTACGGCGGCGGTCGGCTCCGGCTGCTCCGTACGGGGTTCGGGGGCCGGGACCGACGGGCCGGGGGTCTGCTCGGAGCGGGCCTGGGCGGGGACCGAGGGCGTGCGGTGGCGGGGCTGGGGGTTGTCGAAGGCCGCCGAGACCAGATCCGCCGCGCGATCCACCGGGGACGCGGGCGTGGACGCGCCGGGCGCGGAGGCCGACGTCACCCCCTCGGCGGACCCGGACCCGGAGCCGGACCCGGAGCCGGACCCGGAGCCCGAGCCGGCTCCGGACCCGGCTCCCGATGACGAAGCCGCGGCCCCGGCCGCCGACGAGGAGACCCCTGACACGGCCGTGCTCGCCGACTCCGTCTCCGTCCCCCCAGTGGCCGAATCTGTACGCTCCGACTGGGGCGGTACCGAAGCTGTCGCCGACTCGTTGGGCTCCGAGCGATCGCGACCGAACACCTTGCGCAGCAAACTCCGAATGCCCATGTGCGAGCCCTTTCGCATGAGTTGAGTGCGGTGAATGTCCGCACTTGGGCCAAGCAGTCCAAGGGGTGTCCTGGCCAGGGCGGACACGTAAGGTTAGCGGCCACCTGCCGCAGGACCCCGCAGGGGCGGCCACCCGCGGCCCAACTCGTAACCCGCTGTACGACACGCCCTTCCCTCCCCGGGAACCGGCCGTCGCCGTGGCCGAGACCGCACCACACCGTGTCCGGGATTCATCAGCCGTTCACTCGGCGTCCGCCGCATTGCACATGTACACCCCTAATGTCACGCCCGGAGATATTCCGACACGATGTCGGCGCGGTGTGCGCCGGAGGAGGACGAAGTGCGCAAGCTGCTGCCGTTGTTGAACACCGGATCGCACGCGGGCGGGCGTTCCGCGCTCACCTGCCGCTATCGCTGCGGTGACGCCTGCTTCCAGGAGGTTCCGAACACCAGCGACAACGAGTACGCCGGTGACATCATCGCCGCGGCCCTGTCGCGGCGCTCGATGGTGCGCGCCGCGGCCGTCGTGACGGTCGCCGCCGCCGCGGGTGCCGCGACCGTCGCGGGACCCGGCGGAGGCCAGGCGTCCGCCGCGCCCGTCGCCGGCCCCGCCGGGAACGGCAAGGGGCACGGCCACGGCGGCTCCGACGGCGCCCGTGGTCTCCGCTTCACCCCGGTGGCGCCCAACAAGGACGACAAGGTCACCGTCCCCAGCGGCTACACCCAGGACATCGTCATCCGCTGGGGTGACCCCATTCTGCGCGGTGCGCCCTCCTTCAACCCGGACAAGCAGAGCGCGAAGGCCCAGGCGGGCCAGTTCGGGTACAACAACGACTTCCTGTCCCTGCTCCCGCTGCACGGCGAGCGCGGCAGGCAGATCCTCGTCGCCAATCACGAGTACACCGACGAAGTCCTGATGTTCCGGGGATACGACCCCGCCAACCCCACCCGCGAGCAGGTCGAGATCGCCTGGGCCGCACACGGGCTCTCCGTCGTCGTGGTCGAGGAGGAGCGCAAGTCGGGCGGGCTGACGCCCGTCACCCGCCACCACCTCAACCGCCGGCTCACCGCCACCAGCGAGTTCACGGTCACCGGCCCGGCCGCGGGCAGCGCGCTTCTGAAGACGTCCGCCGACCCGAGGGGCACCACGGTCCTCGGCACACTGAACAACTGCGCGGGCGGCACCACGCCCTGGGGCACCACGCTCCACGGCGAGGAGAACTTCAACCAGTACTTCGCCAACGGCTCCAGCGCCACCGACAAGCGCTACGGCATCGGCACCGGCGAGTCCGAGCGCAAGTGGGAGCGCTTCGACAAGCGCTTCGACGTGCGGCAGGAGCCGAACGAGTCCCACCGCCACGGCTGGGTCGTCGAGCTGGACCCGTACGACCCCGACTTCGTCCCCGCCAAGCGCACCGCGCTCGGCCGCTTCAAGCACGAGGCCGCGCAGCCGCGTCTGACCGACGACGGCCGTCCGGTCGTCTACATGGGTGACGACGAGCGGTTCGACTACTTCTACAAGTTCGTCTCGTCGAAGCCGATGAAGAAGGGCAACTCCCGCTCGGCGCGCGAGCACAACCGCACGCTGCTGGACGAGGGCACGCTGTACGTCGCCAAGCTGACCGGTGACAGCCCGCGGAGCGAGATCGACGGCAGCGGCAAGCTCCCGAACGACGGGGAGTTCGACGGCTCCGGCGTCTGGATCCCGCTGGCCACCGGAAACACCTCCCATGTCCCCGGTATGACCGCCGAGGAGGTGTACGTCTTCACCCGGCTGGCCGGTGACAAGGTCGGCGCCACCAAGATGGACCGCCCCGAGGACGTGGAGCCGTCCCCGCGCACCGGCCGGGTCTACGTCGCCCTGACGAACAACACCGACCGCGGCAAGGCGGGCCTGCCCGGCGCGGACGAGGCCAACCCGCGCAACTCCAACAAGCACGGCCAGATCCTGGAGCTGGCCGAGAACTGGGACGACCCGGCGAGCGACGGCTTCGCCTGGCGGCTCTTCCTCGTGGCGGGCGACCCGAAGGACCCCTCCACGTACTTCGCGGGCTTCCCCAAGGACAAGGTCAGCCCCATCTCCTGCCCGGACAACGTGGCCTTCGACCCCTACGGCAACCTGTGGATCTCCACGGACGGCAACAAGCTCGGCTCCCACGACGGCCTCTTCGGTGTCGCCACCCACGGCGAGCGGCGCGGTGAGCTGAAGCAGTTCCTGACCGTCCCGATCGGCGCGGAGACCTGTGGGCCGATCATCCAGGAGCGCCGCGTCCTGGTGGCGGTGCAGCACCCGGGCGAGCTGGACGGCGCGTCCGTCGAGAAGCCCGCGAGCGCCTGGCCGGACGGACCGGGCCGGATCGTCCGGCCGTCGGTCGTCGCCGTCTGGCGCAAGGACGGCCGCGACATCGGCGCCTGATCCCTCCCGGGGGCGGGCTCCCCCGGGGCTTCCGGTACCTGGTTCCGGTGCCTGCCTCCGTACGCGCGTCCGGTACCTGGTTCCGGTACGCGCGTCCGGATACGCGCTCATCCGGCGCGGGTTTCCCGGGAGGCTTCCGGGGGCGGGCTCCGGAGGGTGGCTTCGGAGGGGCGGGGGGAAATATCCCCCGCCCCTTCGCCGTGCGGGTCGTAGAGTCGGAGCATGGCTGCAGAGGGTTCGTCCACACCGGCAGGTGAGTCCCTACGGGTCGACGCCTGGATCTGGTCCGTACGTCTCACCAAGACCCGCTCCCAGGCGGCGGCCGCCTGCAAGGCGGGCCATGTCCGCGTCAACGGCGACCGGGTCAAGCCCGCACACACCCTGCGTCCGGGCGACCAGGTCCGTCTCTTCCACGCGGGGCGCGAACGGCTCGTCGTCGTCTCGAAGATCGTGCGCAAGCGGGTGGGCGCGCCCGTAGCCGTCCAGTGTTACGTGGACAACAGCCCGCCGCCCCCGCCCAGGGAGTTCGCGGCCCCCATCGCCGTCCGGGACCGCGGCACGGGCCGCCCCACCAAACGCGACCGCCGCGAACTGGAACGCCTCCAGGGCAACCAGTAGCCCGGTGCGGCCCCTGCCCTTGTTGAGCGCCCCGGCGGCAGGAGCCACCCGGGGTAGCCGGTAGGCCCCGGGCTCTCCGGGGGCCGAGGGTGGGGGCCGGGGCTCGCGTCCCCGGACCGGGGTGTGGGCTGCGGGCTGGTGCGCTGGTCGTGTGCTCCGGTCTGCGTGCCGGGGCCGGGGGCTGCGTTCCCGGGTCCGTGCGCCGGGTGGGGAGGGTCCCGTGCCGGGCGGACCAGGCCCGGGGAGGCGGTCCGGCTATCCGGACGCGATCGCCCGCGCCGCTGTCACCTCATGTCTCAGCGGTGCGAGCACTCCTTCCTCCTCGCCCTCCAGCACCGCCCGTACCTCCACGAGGGTCTCGCTGCTCCGCACCCCTTCCGCCAGTCCTCTCAGCTCACGCTCCACCCCCGCGACCTCTTCGGCGGAGGGCGCCTTCGCCCCGTGATCGACACGGACCCGGGCCGCGGTCGTCGCGTCCACGATGCGTTCGACGGCGACCACGAGGGGCCACCACGCGGCGGCCCGGGCCCCGACCGGCGGCGGCTCGGTCAGGGCGCGCTGGAACTCGGACCGTACGGACGACAGATCGCGGTAGATCCGCCGTCGCCGCCGCACCCGCTCACCCTGGTCGCTCCGGGAGTCGAACGCGTACGCCACATACCCCGCGATCTCCTCCACCGCCGCCGCCAGCCGGTCCCCGATCCGGGTGTGCCAGCTCTCGGGCCACAGCAGATAGCCCGCGACGAGGGCGATCCCACAGCCGATGAGGCTGTCCAGGAGCCGTGGCACCACCAGATCGAAGCCCTCGTGGTTGAGGGTGTCGGAGAGCAGCAGGATGACCGGGGTGATCGCGGCGGTCTGGAAGGCGTACCCCTTCGCGGAGAACGCCGGGATCAGCGCCGCGAGCACCAGCATCACCGGCACGTCCCACCAGCCGCGCGGCACCTCCGCGAGCACGGCCGCCGCCACCAGGAGGCCCGCCGCCGTGCCGAGCGCACGCAGCACCGCGCGGGAGAACACGGAACCGAAGTCCGGTTTCATGACAAAGGTGACGGTCAGCGCGACCCAGTACGACCGGGGCACGGCCACCAGCGACACCAGAGCCTGCGCCAGCCCCACGCACAGGGCCAGCCGCAGCCCGTAACGCCAGGACCCCTCGGACAACAGCACCGCCCGCGCCGCGCTCCGGAAGCGGACCCGTGGGGCCGCGGGCCGCCCGAGCCGGTCGTCCGTCGTGTCGTACGGATCGGGTTCGGCCTTGTGGACCACGGCCGCCGCGTGCCGGAGGGCGGCCTCGACGGCACGGTCCGCGGGACCCTCCGGCCGGGGCAGCCCCGAGAGACCGGGCACCTCGTCCCGGCCCTCGGCGACCGCCGCCCCCAACTCCTCCACCGCGTCGCCGATCTCTGGCCTGCGGGAGGCCCGGCCGTACAGATGCGCCGCCGCCGCGCCCTCCACCAGCGGGATGAGCACATTGAGCTGGGCGAGCAGTTGTACGAGGGGGCCGCGCCGCCCGTGATCGCGGGCGCGGTGCGCGAGGATCAGGTCGTACGCGGTGTTGAGCGACTCGGTCACGGCCTGCCGCTTCTCCTCGTACGCGTCTGTGCCGGCCGCCCGGAAGAGTTCGGCGACGCTGCGATACGCCTCGGCGACGGCGGCCCGCTCCGGCATCCGCCCGCGCAACGGCCAGCCCAGCAGGGTCAGGAGGAGCACGAACAGTCCGCCGAGCGTCAGCAGCAGCGGGGCCTTCCACCAAGGAGACGGCATCGCGAGCCCCGCGCCCACCACCGCGTTGAGCAGGAGCAGCAGTCCGGAGACGGAGGCGACCGCGCCGATCGACGAGATCATTCCGGAGACCAGGGCGACCAGGGTCAGCACGGCGACCGCGAGCCAGCCCTCCCCGTACACCAGAGTGCCGACGGTGACCCCGATGGCGCCGAACAACTGGGGCACGGCGATATTGAAGATCCGCAGCCGGTACGCGTCGGCGGTGTCGCTGATCACGCCGGACAGCGCGCCCATCGACACCAGTGCGCCGTAAACCGGCTGTCCCACGGCCAGGCCGACGGCGAGTGGTGCGGTGAGTGCCACCCCCGCTCGGGCGACCGCGGCCCACGGCACGGGGGCGGACTGCGGCCGGAGGCTGCTGAGCAGCCACTCCGGCGGGGACAGCCGTCCCGGTCGGGTCTCCACGGTCGGTCGGGTCTCCATGGTCAAGTGATGCCTCATCGCACCCCCTCAGTAAATCCTGCCGGGTGCCGGGTGCCGGCCGCCGGCCGCCGACGCCCGGGGGCCGATCCTGCGCCGGCACCGATGGATGGACTCCGTCGGGCGGACTCCGACGGCACGGTGGCTACGCGGTTCGTCAGTCCTTGCTGTGGAGTTCCAGTTCCACCAGCAGGGAGCGGTGGTCCGTGTCGGCCAGCTCCAGGAACCGTGCCTTGCGGACCGAGAACTGCTCGCTGATCAGCACATGGTCGATCTGGGTGCCCAGGGGACGGCCCACGGCTGTCGGCCAGGACGGGGTGCGGGAGGCGCCGCCGAGTGCCGCGCCGTCGCGCAGGGCCCCCGCGTCCAGTATCCGGCGGAAGGCGGCATGGTCCTGGGAGGCGTTGAAGTCTCCCGCGACGATGGCCGCGGAGCCCTTCACCTCGGCCGCGTACTCCCGCATACGGCCCAGTTCCCTGCGCCAGTCGTCGACGCCGCTGGGGATCGGCGGCAGCGGATGCGCCAGCTGGAGGTGGACCTCCTGGCCCGCGATGTCGGCCACCGCGCCCGGCATCGCGAGGGTGGACTCGATACCCGGGGCGTTGCGCAAGGGGTATTTGCTGAGGATGGCCGAGCCATAGGCCAGATCGCCCTCGACGACATTGCGGTAGGGATAGTCGGCCTGGGGGATGTGGGAAGCCAGCCCTTCCGAGCACTCGGCCGCGCACTCCTGGACGAAGACCAGGTCGGGCTTCTCGCGCTTGATCGTCGCTATCAGTCCTTCCGTACCGTTCCCGAATTCCACGTTCGACGTGAGGACTTCGAGGTCGGCGACGACCCGGCCGGGCGGGTCGTCGGCCAACCCGGTGTCGTACGGCCGGACGAACCAGCCGGTGACTCCGAGCACCGCCGCCGCCCAGATCAGGCCGGCCCGCCAGCGCGCGAGGAGCGCCAGCAGCAGGGCGGCCCCGGCGGGCAGCAGCAGCCAGGGGAGGAAGGCCAGCAGCTGGGGGACGGGGGTGACGGCGTCGGTGTCCACCACCCGGCAGGCCACGACCGCGGTCGGCACGAGCAGCAGCAGGACCGCGAGCCAGACGGCGGCGGCCCGGCCGCCCCGGCGGCGGACAGGGGCCTGCGGCTCCGCGGCGGGTGCCGCTGTCGAGATGGCGCTGTCCACAACCGGCCTCCGGGCGTCGGGTCGATCTCCTGAGCCACGCGGGCCGGGTCGGGCGCCGGGCCCTGGGGCCTGACGTCCGGATGAACCGATCCGCGTGCGATGCGTCACCGACGGTTGCTCGCCGCGCCATGCCGGTCCGTCCGGCCGCGCAGCCACGTCACCATCGGCTTTCTCTTCACTGTGATGACGTCAGTCTCCCCGACATCGTTCCTGCTCCAACGGCCCTGGCGTCGACTCGCCGTATCCGGAACGCCCACCTCAGCCCGGCCGCCCGGCCCGTGGACCAAGAGGTGGACCAAGGGCGGGTCACGGATGTGCCAGGGGTGGAGCAACCGCCCGACGGCGGTGGCGATGGCCGGTGGCTCACCGCAGAAACGGCGTGTCCCTCGGGGTGACCCTGTGGCGGGGACCGGAGGAGCGCAGGACGACATCGAGGACACGGTCGGGGAGAGCGGCGTAACTATGGGCGAACCACGGCATGTTCGCCTCCACGACCGCCCAGCGCCCGCCTCCGGTCCCGTCGCGGTCGCCGCGATGGGTGCCACGACCGCTGCTGTCTTCGTCTCCGTCGTGGCTGCCCGCGCTCGGACCGCCGTTGCCGTCGCCGCCGCGGGTGCCGCCATCATCTGCCAGCCGGCCTATGTCGACGACGACCGCGCTCGGGAGAGTGTGCCCAGCGGTGTCGAGCAGATGCCGGGCGAAGTCCCGTGCGTCCGGGGTGAGCGGGCCGGGGTCCAGCCGTCCGTACACGGCGTACCGGCTGCCGGTGACCACCTCGCCGTCCAGCACGAAGAGCCGGTACTCGGCGGTGAACTCGACGACCTCGCTGATCAGCACGGGGGTGCCGGGGCCGATCCGCTCGCCCTCGCGCGGCAGATCGCGGCCCGTCGTGTACACGGCGGCGGGTACGGACTTGTCCGAGGGCGGCTTGACGAAGGCGGGACTTTCCAGGGCCCAGGCGTCGGCGAGCGTCGCCAGAGTGACCCGGCGGCGGGTGAGTTCGTACGGCAGGGTGCTGAGCCATGCGTCCGCGGGCTCCAGCAGTCCGACCCCCAGCCGCTCCCTGACCCCGGCGCGGCGTGCGGCGAGCGGACCGCCGTACCAGTGCACCTCCGACCCCGTCCCTGCCTCGGCGACGACGTCGAGCCCACGGTCCGCGGCGGCGGAGGCGAGGAGGACGGCGGTGCTGGTACGGGGGTGAGGGACGAGGAAGTCGGGCATGGGGCGACGGTAGCGGGCTTCTGCCACCCGGTCTCTCATGGCGAGGTGCCGGGGAACGGGGTCTGTGGTGATCGGGCCCGGGTTCAGGAGTCGGCGGTCCACAGCCAGGAGCCGACAGCCGACAGCCGGGAGCTGCGGGACAGGGAGAAGAGGGAGGGAGAAGGGAGAGAGGGGAAGGGGAGAAGACAGGTGAGGGGCCGCGGTGAGGGTTTCACGTGAAACACGGCTCCTTGGGTCCCGGAACTCATGCCGTGGCGGGGACCAGAGCGCGGCGGCGTCTGTGCCGGAGAGCCAGGGCCGCTGTCACGACACCGACACCCATCAGCCACCACGAAGTCACCCGCAGTGTCGAGGTCAGCGCGTCGAAGGCCGCGTTCGCGGCAGGGCGGTTCACACCGGCGGGGAGGTCGTCGAGTGTCAGGCCGCGGGTGAGGGCGACCGTGAGCAACAGCAGCAGGCCGCCCGCCGCCAGGGCGAGCGCAAGAGCGGGCAACCGCTGTGGGGCGAGGAGAAGGGCGAGCGCGGCCAGCAGGAGAGCGGTCAGCGGAAGCCAGATCCCCGCGACCTGAAGGGCGTCGAACACCTCGCGCGCCGCGCCCAGTTTGTCGGATTCGAGGACCGTGATCCGCGCGTCCCCCACCGGGATCTGGTGCGCGTACGGCACGCCGTCCGCGCTCAGCTGAGCCTTCAGCTGTTCGAGCACGGGGGCCAGATCGATGCTCGCGGTGTCGCCGTTGCGGCTGGTCAGCGCCTTCTCCACCGCAGTGTGGGCAGCTTGGTTGACCGTGTTCCACGCGGTCCGATACGCGTCCGTCGTGGCGAAGGAGAGCACCGCGTCATGCACCAGATCCTGTAGGCCGTCCTGGGCGGGCGCCGAGCCGACCTGTTTCATCACCTCGTCGGTGATGCGGTCGGCGACCGCGTTCTCCATGGCGCTGTTCGAGGCGAGCGGCGCCATCGCGGAGACATACCCGTCGGTGTCGCCGATCTCCCGGTCCGCCCAGACGGCGAGTGCGCTCAGGGGGGTGAGTAGGGCGACGAGGACGATCAGCACTGTCGAGAAGAGGCTCCGCACTCCTCCAGGGAACGCGGGCTACGGCCTGGGCGCGAGCGGTGCGCGGCCGACTGGGCCCTTCGGGGGGGTTCCGCCGAGCAGAGGCGTGGCGGAGGGGACCCGTACCGGCGGTCCGTGGCCGGCCGTACCGGACGCCCTCGGTGTATGCCCCGGGCCCGCGTCGACCGCCCTCCCCGGCGTGTGTGTCCCCGGCCGTGCGATCCCGCGGTTCCTGCCGTGGTGCCTGCGGCCCGGCCCCGCGACCGTCGCCGTCCCCCGCCCGAGCGACGGTTGCTTTCCCCGCCGTCGGCCGGGCGACGGTCGCCTCCCCGGCCGTACGACTTGCCGGGCGAGGGCCGCGGGTGTGCCCTGAAGGGAAGGACAGGAGAGGGAAGGAGTACTCCGCCATGGCCGCTCCAGCAACGGTGTCCGCCCGGCGCTTCGGATCTCTCGCCTGGGGGATCCCCCTCGCCCTGGGCACGCTCTTCGGCTTCTACGCCGGCTTCCTCCGCCGCACCGGCGAGGCCGTGAGCTGGTGGGATGTGCTCTACGGCGTGGTCGCGGGCATCGTCTTCACCGCGGTCGCGTACGGCCTCGGCCGGATCCAGGGCGCCCTCCCACGCGAGCTGCGCGCCGCCGCGTACGGCGGACTGTGCGGGTTGGCGGTGGGGTTTCTGCACAGCCTGACCGGCGCCAGCGTGATCCGCTCCACGGGAATGGGACTGATCTTCGCCTTCGTCATGGGCGCGGTCTCGTTCTACGTCTTCTATGTGCGGGAGTAGGTGTTCTGTCCCGGCAGGTTGTGGATCTTGGTGGGCTGCCATCGGCAAGCAGCCGAGTACGGGAGAAGTGTACGGAGTGAGGACTCACTCATTGACGGAGTGAGTCCTCACTCCGTATGCTCGCGGTCATGACAGCACCCAGGGAGAACCAGACCGCCCGCCGCCGCGCCCCCGGCATGTCGCCGGAGCAGCGGCGCGCGATGATCATCCAGACCGCGATCCCGCTGATCACCGAGTACGGCGCCGCGGTGACCACCGCGAAGGTCGCCCGCGCCGCGGGCATCGGCGAGGGCACGATCTTCCGGGTCTTCGCCGACAAGGACGAGCTGCTGCAAGCCTGTCTGGCGGAGGCACTCTCCCCCGAGCACGCGGTCCGCGAGCTCGGCGCGATCGAGCTGTCCCAGCCGCTGCCCGACCGGCTCGCGGAGGCGGCCCAGGCGCTGCAGGCGCACCTGTTCCGCATGGGCGCGATCGCCGGCTCGCTGCACGCCTCCGGGCACCGCGGCGGCAAGCACCCCGGCACGGTGCGCGGCGCGGGCCGCGACGAGTCGACGACCCGCATCCGCGCGGCCCTCGCGGATCTGCTGGAGCCCGAGAAGGCCGCGCTGCGCCGGCCGCCGGAGCAGATCGCGGCCCTCTTCTTCGGGCTGCTTTTCACCCAGCCGCATCTGGAGGACGAGCCGGAGCTGACCACGCAGGAGCTGGTGGAGGTCTTCTTGCACGGCGCGATCGCGGGCGGCGCCGAGTGAGCGTGCGCAGAGGGCGCTTGGGGGTTTCGGGCCTCGCGGTCCTGGCGCCTGTCCTGGTGTGGCTGGTCGCGGACCCGGTGCTGGGGCGCCGGCTGCGGATCACCGACGGCGAGCAGACGCTCGACATCGGCGCGGTGCCGGTGGTGTTGTTCGCGCTGCCGGCGGCCCTCGCCGGATGGGGGCTGCTGGCCGCCCTGGAGCGGTTCGGGGTACGGCGCGCCCGCGCCGTCTGGACCGGGGTGGCCGTCGCCGTACTGGCCCTGTCCTTCCTGCCGTTGACCGGCGACGGCATGGACGGCGGCACCCGGGCCGCGCTGGCCCTGATGCACCTGGCGGTGGCGGCGGTGCTGATCCCGGGCCTGCGCAGGAAGGAAGCCGCCGCGGCGACACCGCCGGCACCAAGCTCGACCTGACGTGCTCTGACTCGATCAGCCCCTTTGACCTGCGGTTTTTTCATCTCGCGCGGTTGCCAGATCCGATCTGGCGGCTGCGCGTCGGCATCTCGCGCCTCTGGGGTGAAGGGCAACGCCGGACGTCGGGAATCCGGGGAGAAGGACAGGAATCCCGACGGCGGAAACGACAGGGATCCCGACGACGGGAATCGAGGAAGGAGGCGCGCCATGGAGGAGCCCCGGGGGCGGGAGATGCCGCCGTTGCGTGTCGCCGTGATCATCGGGAGTACACGCGAAGGGCGCATCGGGGACGACGTCGGCCGCTGGTTCACCAAACTGGCCGGGGGGCGTTCGGAGCTGGAGCTGTCGGTCGTCGACCTGATCGACTTCGAGTTCCCGGTCCGCTACCCCGACCGGGCCACGGAGGAGATCTGCGACTTCACGGCACGGGTGGCCGGTGCGGACGCGTTTGTGATCGTCACTCCCGAGTACAACCGCTCGTTCCCCGCCTCACTGAAGCAGGCCATCGACTATGCCTACGACGAGTGGCAGGCCAAACCGGTCGGGTTCGTGAGCTACGGGCATGGTTCCTCCGGTCTGTACGCCGTGGAGCAGCTGCGCTCGGTCTTCACCGAGCTGCACACCGTCACTCTGCGCAATGGGGTGGGCATCAACCTCCTCGACGAGCCGAGTGATGCCCGGGACCGTGCCGCGGAGCGGATGCTCGACCAGCTCGGCTGGTGGGGGATCGCCCTGCGGGAGGCCCGCGCCGCCCGGCCGTATGTCTCCTGACCGACTTCCGGGATCCCCGGTTCCTCCCGGTACGACCGATGATTCCTGGCGGCCGGGGGAGTCGACATCCCACAGCCAACCGAAGACGCTTTCGACGACGAGGAAATGAAGGAAACCCACGAATGAGTACAGAACTGGCTATCGAGACCAAGGGCCTGGTGAAGGTCTTCGGTGAGAACCGGGCCGTCGACGGCGTCGATCTCCGTGTCCCCGCCGGCACGGTGTACGGCGTCCTCGGTCCGAACGGCGCGGGAAAGACCACCACGGTCAAGATGCTCGCCACCCTGCTCCGGCCGGACGGCGGCGAGGCCCGGGTCTTCGGCAAGGACGTCCACAAGGACGCGGACCTGGTCCGCAGCCGGGTCAGCCTCACCGGACAGTACGCATCGGTCGACGAGGACCTCACCGGTACGGAGAACCTGGTGCTGCTGGGGCGACTGCTCGGCCACTCCAAGTCCGCCGCCAGGATCCGCTCCGAGCAACTGCTCGACGCCTTCGGTCTCTCCGAGGCCGCCGACCGGCAGATCAAGAACTACTCGGGCGGGATGCGGCGCCGGATCGACATCGCCGCCTCCATCCTGAACACGCCCGATCTGCTCTTCCTCGACGAGCCCACCACCGGTCTCGACCCGCGCAGCCGCAACCAGGTCTGGGACATCGTGCGCGCGGTCGTCGCCCAGGGCACGACCGTGCTGCTGACCACGCAGTATCTGGACGAGGCCGATCAGCTGGCGTCCCGTATCGCCGTGATCGACCACGGCAAGGTGATCGCGGAGGGCACCAAGGGCGAGCTGAAGGCGTCCGTCGGCTCCGGCGCGGTCCATCTGCGGTTGCGTGACGCGGCCCAGCGGCCCGATGCGGAGAAGGTCCTCTCCGTGGCGCTGGGCGCCGAGGTCCAGCTGGACTCCGATCCGCTCGCCCTCACCGCCAGGGTCAATGGGCACGGCAGCGACCAGGGCGCCGCCGAGCAGGCCGCACGGGCGCTCGCCGAGCTGGCCCGTACCGGAATCGTCGTGGACAACTTCGCGCTGGGACAGCCCAGCCTGGACGAGGTCTTCCTCGCCCTCACCGACAAGAAGGGGACGGCCGCATGAGCACCGCGACCACCACCAAGGACATCGACGACATCGTCCTCGACGCCCCCAAGGCGGAGGATCTCGCGGCCCTGCTGGTCAGCAAGGAGCGGCCACCGCGCCCGAGCGCGCTCTCCGCGTCGGTCACGTTCGGCTGGCGTGCCATGCTCAAGATCAAGCATGTGCCGGATCAGCTCTTCGATGTGACGGCCTTCCCGATCATGATGGTGCTGATGTACACGTACCTCTTCGGAGGGGCGCTGGCCGGTTCCACCCAGGAGTACATCCAGTTCCTGCTGCCCGGCATTCTGACGATGAGCATCGTGATGATCACGATGTACACGGGTGTCGCGGTCAACACGGACATCACGAAGGGCGTCTTCGACCGGTTCCGTACGCTGCCGATCTGGCGCCCGGCACCGATGGTCGGCTATCTCCTCGGCGATGTCGTCCGGTACCTCATCGCCTCCGTGGTGATGATGGTTGTGGGCATGATCATCGGTTACCGGCCGGACGGCGGGTTCGTCGGGGTGGTGCTCGGTGTCGCGCTGCTCGTCGTCTTCGCCTTCTCCTTCTCCTGGGTCTGGACGATGTTCGGGCTGCTGCTGCGCTCCGAGAAGTCGGTGATGGGCGTCAGCATGATGGTCATCTTCCCGCTGACCTTCCTGAGCAACGTCTTCGTCGACCCGAAGACCATGCCGGGCTGGCTCCAGGCGTTCGTCAACAACAGCCCGGTCACCCATGTCTCCACGGCGGTACGGGAGCTGATGGCGGGCGAGTGGCCGGCGGCGGACATCGCCTGGTCGCTGGGGTGGGCTGCGCTGTTCGTGATCGTCTTCGGTTCGATCACGATGCGGCTCTACAACCGCAAGTGACCTGGTGCGCGCGGTGAGCGGCGGGGCGTCTACGGCAGATCGGCCGGAGGCGCCCCGCCGCCGTATGGGCTCCTGGCACCGGGGGCGGGTTCATGGACTCCGGTTCGGTTCCGGGTGGCCGGGGCCGGGCGGGGATCGCCGTGCAGGTCGGTGGCCGGTTGACCTTCACCCCGGGGGAAGCTCCAGCATCGATTCCGCCGGGAGGACCGTCCCGGCGCGAGGAGGATCCCGTGCGTGATGACGACGGCCTGGACGAAGCGGCGGAGGCGGGCCCGCAGGCCCCCGTGGACCCGCAGATCTTCGCGGACTCCCCGGGCTTCCCGAACCCTCCGAACCTCGCGGACTCCCCGGACTCCCCGGACTCCCCGGACTTCGCGGACTCCCCGAACCTCCCGAACCTCGCGGACTCCCCGGACTCCCCGGACTCCCCGGACTTCGCGGACTCCCCGAACCTCCCGAACCTCGCGGACTCCCCGGACTCCCCGGAC